>JAKSUC010000013.1 GCA_024413595.1 Bacteroidales bacterium | reverse complement strand
TTAATAAAAATTTGGCTGCTTTGTTGTCTTCTACCAAATACTTAAAAACGGTGTCATATATAGGATTTGCTATTTTTGCCATGATGGTTTGTTTTTATAAACTCTTGGTTTTGCAAATTTATGTATTTTTTTTCTATTTTGCTAATAATTAATTTATCATCCTCCGTTTATATTCTGTTTATAATAATTGTTAACGTAAAAAACTCTAAATTTAGTTATTCAATATAAAAATCTTTAGTCAAATTTTTAAATTCTTCTGAATATTTGCCTTTTTGTGAATAAATTACAAGTTCGTTTTGAATTAATGGATTTATTGTGTTTGTAAATTCTAATAAAACTCGTATTGGTGTTGTGTTTTCAAATGATTTTACTAATGTTTTTCTACATAAATGTAGCCCAAAACTTATTGAAAGTTTTACAAAATCAAGTCGATATATTTCTGGAATTATTACAGAAAAATAACCTCCATGTTCTAATATTTCAGATGTATGTTTTATTAGTTTTGAAAATGGTAGTGAGTCTGTGTGACGTGCTAGTGTCCTATTTATTTTTAATGATTTTTTTGAGTCTTGAAAAAATGGCGGATTGGAAACTATATAATCAAATTTTTGTGTGCATTTTTTACTCCAATTTACAAAATCATCATGTATTGTAGTTATTCTATTTTTGAATTTTGAATTATTAAAATTTTCAGTAGCTTGATTATAAGCATTTTGTTCAATTTCTATAGCTGTTATATTTGCTTTGCTTCGTTGTGCAGAGGCTAGCGAAATAATTCCTGTTCCTGTTCCTATATCGAGAATATTTTTTGCATTTTTTACATTTGTCCATGCTCCTAAAATTACTCCATCTGTGCCAATTTTCATGGCTGTTTTGTCCTGATTTATCGAAAATTGTTTAAAATGAAATATTGTTGATTTCATAATTAAAAATTCTCAAAAATTCCAAGTCCAAATAATGCAAAATCGTATCTTACAGGATCTTCTGGATTAAATTTACGTAGATTTTCTGTTATTTCCTCTACTGTTTTCCAATCGTTTTGTGTTCTGGTTATTAATCCGAGTTTTCGTCCTGTTGATGCTGTATGTGTATCTAATGGCAACATTAATTTGCTATTGTCAATATTCCAAATTCCAAAATGAACACCACTTTTATCTTTTCTACAAAGCCACATCAAAAACATATTTAATCTTTTACCAGCTGCTCCTCTATTTACATCTGCTATATGTTTTTGTGTACGTAATGGAAATTTGCATTCAAAAAATATTTTTCTAAATTCTATCAATGTGTCTTTTACATTTCCATATTTTTTAAATGAATTTTCAAATACATTTTTTAATCCTCCATGATTTTTATAAATATTTTGTAATGAGGCTATTGTGTATAAAAAATCTTGGTGTTGAAATGTGCGATGAACTACTTTTTCGATATTTTCTATTTTATTTTCGTTGAAATCCATTACAAAATTATAAGGTGAATTACCCATAACATTCATCATATGTTTAGCATTTTTTATAATCATTTCGCGTCGCCCCCAAGCTATGGTTGAGGCCAAAAATGCTGAAATTTCAATATCTTCCTGCAATGAAAACGAATGTGGAATTTGTATTGGATCCGTCTCAATAAAATGGGAGTTATTATACTGATAATATTTTTGGTCTAATAATTCTTTTATGTCCATTATATTATTTCTCCATCTTTTATTCTTATAATTCTATCGCTCATATCTGCAAAATTTTCATCATGAGTTACAATTACAAATGTATGTTTAAATTTTTCTCTTAACGAAAATAATAATTTATGAAGTTCATCTCGATTTTTACTATCTAGATTTCCAGATGGTTCGTCGGCAAATATTACTGATGGTGAATTTATTAATGCTCTTGCAATTGCAACTCGTTGTTGTTCGCCACCTGACATTTCTGATGGTTTATGTGTTAATCGTTCACTTAGATTTAAAAATCCAAGTAATTCTTTTGCTTTGTTTTCTGCTTCTGTTTTGTTCATTCCTCCAATTAGTGCTGGTATACATACATTTTCTAATGCTGTAAATTCTGGCAAAAGATGATGAAATTGAAATACAAAGCCTATATTTTTATTTCTAAAATCCGCTAATTGTTTGGCATTTAATTTATTAACTTCTGTATTGTTAATTATTACATTTCCTGTATCTGGTTTTAATAATGTTCCTGCTATTTGTAGAAGTGTTGTTTTTCCAGCACCACTTGCTCCAACTATTGAAACTATTTCGCTTTCGCCTATTTCTAGATTTATTCCTTTTAAAACTTGTAATGTTCCAAAGCTCTTTTTTATATCTTTTAGTTCTATCATAATTCGATGCTAAAATTTACACAAATATATAAATAAATGCGTAATATGGATTTTTTTAATCTTAATAAATAAAAAAAACGCTTGGATTTTTTTCCAAGCGTTTTTTTTAAAATTTATTTAGTATAATTTATTTTTTTGAAGGCATAACATCTTTATTTTCTTCTTTTTTATTCATTTTTGATAAAATATCGTAAGAAATTGGAGATGCGATACATACAGAAGAATAAGTACCAACTATTGTACCAAGTAACAATGCAAATACAAATCCTCTAATAACTTCACCACCAAAGATGAAAATTACTAACAATACGAAGATTGTTGTTAATGAGGTGTTGATTGTACGGCTTAATGTTGAATTGATAGCACTGTTGACATTTTCTTTTAATTCTGTTTTTGGATGAAGTCCAATGAATTCACGTATACGGTCAAATACAACCACTGTATCATTGATAGAGTAACCTACAATTGTTAAAATTGCAGCTATGAACGATTGATCAATTTCCATTGAGAATGGTAATATGTGACTGAATAATGAGAATATACCCAATACAAATAATACGTCGTGTGTAAGTGCTAATGTAGCACCTGCTCCATAAGAACCTTTCTTGAAACGCAAGAATATGTATAAGAACATTACTATCAATGAGAATACAACTGCTAAGATAGCAGAATACATAATATCGTCAGCAATTGTAGGTCCAACTTTTGATGATGATTGGAAACCGTATGTTGATTTGTTTGCGCTTGTTGATAATTGTGGATTTCCACTTGCATCAAATACAAATCCTTGTAAGAACATTTCTTTTGTGATTGTTTGATTTTTGTAGTATTTCAACAAATTATCATAAAGCATTGCTTCTATTTCTGCGTCAACATTTTCGCCTTCGTCATCAATACGATATTTTGTAATAATTTTTACTTGATCGTCTGAACCGAATGTTTTTACTAATGGTGCTGACTCAAATGGAACTTCAAGAGTTGATGTAATATCGTTTGAATTTACTGGTTGGTCAAATTTAACTGTGTATGTACGACCTCCTAAGAAATCTACACCTTTGTCAAATCCTTTTATTGCCATTGAAGCAATTCCTATTAGAATTACTGCTCCTGAGATTATATAGAATTTTTTTCTATTGTCAATGAATTTGATATGTGTATTTTTCATTGCAAATTCATTCCATTTACTCCAGAATGAAATATCTTGATCTTTGCTTAACCATCTTTCCATTACTAAACGTGTAATGAATATTGATGTAAACAATGTGGTTAAAATACCGATAACCAATGTTGTTGCAAAACCTTGAATTGGACCGTGACCAAATATGTAAAGGATAATACCTGTTAAAATTGTGGTTACGTTACCGTCGATGATTGCTGAATAAGAATTTGAATAACCTTCTTTTACTGCAAGTTTCAAACCTTTTCCAGAGTGTAATTCTTCACGAATACGTTCAAATATAATTACGTTGGCGTCTACTGCCATACCCATTGTAAGAACGATACCGGCAATACCTGGCAATGTTAATACAGCGCCTAATGATGCTAAAACTCCAAATAATAAGAATACGTTTAATACTAATGCTAATGAAGCTGCAATACCTGCTTTACGATAATAAATTATCATATAAAGGATAACAACTAAGAAAGCACCAATAAATGACCACATTCCTTTATCAATTGTTGCTTGTCCTAATGATGGTCCAACGATTTCTTCTTCTATGATTTTTGCTGGTGCTGGTAATTTACCTGATTTAAGAATGTTTGCTAAGTCTTTTGCTTCTGTAACGGTGAAATTTCCAGTAATTTGTGAACTTCCTCCTTTAATTTCGCTTTGAACTGTTGGGAATGAGTAAACAAAATTATCAAGAACGATGGCTACTTGTTTTCCAATATTATCTTTTGTGATACGAGCCCAAGTTTTTGCACCTTCGCCGTTCATTGTCATTGATACTTGAGCGTATGCATTACGTTCATTAAATTCTTCACGTGCATTTGTTACAGCGTCACCTGTTAAAGGTGCTGTTTGATCACGGTTGGTTACGTGAATTGCTACTAATTCAAAGTATTTTCCTTCTTTGTCCCATTCTGGTGATTTTACACACCATAAGAATTTAACGTCACGTGGGAAAATTTCTTTTATTTGATTTAGTTCTAAATATTTATTTACTTTTCCGGTGTCTGCATAATGTGAATAACCTACTGCTGCACCTGAATATAATTGACCATTTCTATCAACCATTGGGTTAAGTACTGCAAACAAAGGATTACGTTTTGCAAATTCTTCCATTGTCATTTTTGATTGGTCAATTTTTGCTGTATCGTTTGCTGCTATAATACTTGTTGTATCTGATAAATCAAGAATTGATTTTGTTGTATCAATTACTGTTTGTTCAGCATCTGCTATAACATCATTTGTTGGTGTTGCATTTGCTACAGCTTCACCTTCGGCATTTTCTAAAGTCCAACCTGCATCAACCATTGATTTTAGTTTTGCGTTGGCTGTTTCAAAATTGTTCCAAAGATCTTTAACGTCGTATGTTTCCCAAAATTCTAGATTTGCGGTTCCTTTTAAAAGTTTTTTAACACGTTCTGGATCTTTAACACCTGGTAATTCAACTAGAATACGTCCTGTTTGACCACTCAATTGTTGAATATTTGGTTGTGTAACACCAAAACGGTCAATACGTGTACGTAATACTAAGAATGAGTTTGCTATTGCAGCTTCACTTTCATCTTTTAAAACATCTAGAACTTTATCGTTTGTTGAATTAAAATTAACACGATCTTTTAATGATAGTGTTGTGAAAATTGATGAAAGTTTACCATTAGGATTTTGTTGTTCAAAAGCTTTACCAAATAAATCGATGAAGTCTTCTTGACTATTTTTCTGTGCTTCTTTGGCTGCTTTTAAAGCATTTAAGAAGGCAGGATCTTGGCTGTTGTCAGACAATGCTACAACAACGTCTGGAACAGAAATTTCAAGAATAACGTTCATACCGCCTTTGAGGTCTAGACCGAAATTTAATTCGCGTTCAAGACATTCTTTATAAGTGTATTTTCTAATCCATACGAAATTATACACTTCTTTACTTCCAATAGAGTCTAGGTATTGAGCTTCTTTGGCTTCGTCGCCTTGTGCGTATGCTGCTGCTTTGCTTTTTACGCGTGAGGTTACAAAACTAAATGAAAGCTGATACAAACTCGCTAAGACTAAGAGAATTGCTAATAGCCTTATTGCTCCTTTATTTTGCATTTGTTCTTCGTTTATTTTGAAATTTTATTTATTTACTACTTTACTTTTCTATAATATTTTTGCGGTCGCAAATATATGTTTTTTTTTTATTAACACAAAGATTTGATTTGTTTTATATCAATGTTTTTTTTTATTTTTTACTTATTTGTTTTTCAGCTTATTATAAATGAATTAATTTTTTTTGTGTCTTTTTTTTATTTTTGTGCGTAATTTAAACTTTAATTTATATGGAAAATATTATCGAAAATACAATTGATTTAATCAAAAGTGATAAATTCGCTTCTGAAAATGGTATTTTTTTAGAGTCGGTTTCTAAAGGTGAGGCTTGTGCTAAAATGATTATTTCTGAGCGTCATTTAAATGGGCTTGGAACTGTTCAAGGTGGCGCTTTGTTTACTTTGGCTGATTTGGCTGCCGCTGCTGCTTCTAATGCTTATGGAGTTCCTACGGTGGCGCTTGTTGCTGAAATTAGTTTTGTTAAGGCTGTTTCTAAAGGTGTGTTAACTGCTAAAACTTCTGAACTTTATCGTCGTAGAACGGTGGCTGGCTATTCTACTAAAATTTTTGATCAAGATGATAATTTAATTGCTGTGTTTAATTCTACAGCGTATATTAAAAATTAATAAAGTGTAGCAAGTTTTTTTACTTGCTACTATTTTATTCAATTTTTATTTCAAATAATAATGGCCAATTTTTTCCTGTTACGTATATTTTTTTGTTTTTTGGATCATAAGCTATTCCATTTAATACGTCGGTGTATTCTTCTTGATATTGTGGGGATAATAAGCCTGTAAAGTCGATGTATTTTAATACTTTACCACTTTGAATGTCAATTACTGCTATTAAATCTGTTTGATAAATATTTGCAAATAATTGATTTTCAATTATTTCTAATTCATTTAACATTTTTACAGGTCCATTATCATCATATACTTGGATAATTTTGTTGTTTGAAAATGTATTTTTGTCTAGAAAATAAAGATTTTCTGAGCCATCACTTAATATTAATGTGTCGTTATACATTACCAATCCCCAACCTTCTGTTGCTATATCAAATTCTTGTATTTTTGAAAAATCGGTTTTGTTGTAAACAAATCCTTTATGATTTTGCCATGTTAATTGAATTAATCTGTTGTTGTCCATGGCAAGTCCTTCTCCAAAATATTCATCTTTTAGTGTTATACTTTGAATTATTTCTCCTTTTTCAAATTGTACTTTTCGCAATGATGATTTACCTTTTAAACCTGTTGACTCGTACATTACGCCATTGTCAAAAACTAATCCTTGTGTATATGCTTCTTTATCATGCGGATATGTTTTTACAACTTTATATTTTACTCTTGATGGAACAATGTTTGATTTTAGTTTTAGGGTTGATGATAAATATTCTGTTTTGTTATTATAATTTACTTCGGCTGATATTCTTACATTTCCTACATGCAGATTTTCTGTTTTAAGTAAATATTCTGTTTCACCTATTAATATATTGTGTTTTTTACCATCAATCAAAATTTTTATTGAGTCAATATTTATAGTTGTGTCAGATTTTATTTTTAATAAATATTCAGAACCACATACATCTTTATTATTTGAGTTTTGGTTGTTAACTTCTAATGTAAAATATGATTTAGGAGTTTCAACATTGTTTTTTTGTGTATTTTGGTTTTGAGAATTATTATTAGATTGTTCTCCACATGCAATTAATATTGTTAATAATAAGCAATATATATAATATTTTGTTTTCATTACATTAAATTTTGAGGTTTTATAATAAAGTCGAGTTGAAATGTATCAGCATCTTTCCATGAATTTGCATTTGTTGTTAAAGCCACTAAATTAGCTGTATCAAGATATATGTTTGATTTTGATAATAAATTTACCAATTTACTCCAAATAGGATTGTGTCCTATTAATAAAGGTGTGCTAATATTATCGTCAAGATTTTTTATAACTTGTATTACTTCTTTTATATTAGAAAAATAAAAGCATTGTTTTTCTATTATTTCTTTTTCAAAATTAGTATTGTTTTTAATTATCTCAGCAGTTTGTTGTGCACGTTTTACAGGAGAACAAATTATAGTGTCGAATTTTATGTTTTTTTTGTTTATTTCTTCTGCAACAATTCTTGCTTGCTTATGTCCTATGTAATTTAAAACTCTGTCTGAGTCGTCAACTATATCGTTTGTCCAATCTGATTTTGCGTGACGCATTAAATATAAATTCTTCATTTTTTTACTAAATTGCATCCGCAAAATTAAATAAAAATATTTTATTTGTTTCATTAATTATTTATTCAAAATTTATTACACCTTTGTTGAAAAATAAATTGTTTATGAATAATAATGTTAGAATGGTTGTTACCGACATGGACGGTACTTTATTAAATAGTAATGGTAAAATTAGCGAAGAAAATTATTTGACTCTTAAAACATTGGGCGAAAAAAATATTTTAAGAGTTTTTGCCACTGGACGTTCTATTTTTAGTGCTTTTCATGCCATTGATAATAATTCACCTTTTGATTATTTAGTTTTTTCTTCAGGTACAGGTGTTTATTGTAGAAATCAACAAAAAATTCTTTATAGTCGTAACATTCAAGCTTGTACAACAAAAAAAATTGTTTTAATGCTCAAAAATTTTGGTTTGAATTTTAGTGTAGCTAATAAAATTCCTGATAATCATAAATATTGTTATTATAAATATTGCGATGAACCAGATTTTGATACCCGAAATAATAAATATCGTCCTTTTATTAAAGAAATTGACTTTTCAAATATTTCTGACTCGCCTCAAATTATTGTGATTTTTAATAAGAATGAAGACCGTTTTGATGAAATTAGTAAAAAATTATTTGCTAATTTTAATGATATTAACATTATAAAAGCTACATCTCCAATTAGTGGTGAAAATATTTGGTTAGAAATTTATCCTAAAAATACTTCAAAATTTACAGGCGTTTCTTTTATTTCAAAACTTCACAATATTAATCTGTCAGAAACTTTAGGTGTTGGAAATGATTTTAATGATATTGATTTTCTTGATAAAATGGCTTATCCGTTTGTAACTCAAAATGCTAATATCGAACTTCATAAAAAATATTTTGTTACTAAATCTAACAACGAAAATGGTTTTTCTGAAGCTGTAAAAAAAATTATTTCTGATATAAATTTATCAAAGTTAATTCTATAATCTAAAATCTTGAATAATAATAAAAATGATATTAAAATTAAAATTGTATTGAACATTAAAAATGTTTCTATATAATTGTTTTTATTTATTTCTCTTTTAATATCTTTGCAAACAGCAAATTTATGCTTCCATAAACTTATTTAGGTATGAAAAAATTCTTTAAAGTTTTGCTAATCATATTATTATCATTAGCAGTTTTGATAACAGGTTATTTATGTTATCACAAATTTTTTATGAAAACTGTTGAAATGAACGCTTTCAATGCAGTTCCAAGTGATGCAGTTTTTGTGGTTGAAACAGAAAATCTTTCTAAAGCATGGTCGAATATCAGTGGTAGTGCTTTGTGGCAATATCTTAAATCTACTGAATATTTTGCAGATTTAAATTCTGATATTGAAACAGTTGATTATTTCCTTAATAATAATAGTGCTGTTGATAGAGTATTGTCTGACCGAAAATTATTAGTTGTTGGATGTTTACCTAATCCAAAAAATTGGGATTTGGTATATTTGGTTGATTTGCAAGAATTTGCATCTTATTTTTCAGAAGTTAAATCAGCTTTAAAAATGTATAACGGTTTCAAAATGTCTACTTCTACAGTTGAAACCGAAGAAGCTAAATTCGAAATTATAACTTTAGTTTCTACTACAGATCCTACTTTAAATATTCATTTATGTTTAATAAACAATGTTTTAGCAGTAAGTCTTGATAAATCACTTGTAGAACGTGTTATACATCATCATAATACAAATTTTTGGGACAATAATTTAAACTTTAAAGTGGTTTCTGCAGGTCTTTCAAATCGAAAGATGTTTAAAACATATGTTAATTATAAACAAATTCCTGGTTTATATTCAATTTATAGTACAGAGCCAAGTGATATAATGGACATGTTTGGTTCTTCGCTACAATATACAGCAGCAGAAATGAACCTTGATAACGATCAAATTCATTTTGATGGTTTTACTAGTTTGGATAGTATTTATTCTTATATCAGAGCATTTTCATCTGTAACTCCTGGAAAATCAAGATGTGCCGAAATTATGAGCGAACAAACAGCAGCTTATTTATCAATGAATTTCAGTAATTTTGATCGTTTTTATTCTTCATTGATAGCCGAATACGAAAAAGGAAATCCTGAAGAAATGGAAAGTATGAATAGTGCAATCAAAGTTGTTGAAACTTTACTTGGTTTTAGTGTTAAAGATGATTTTCTTGGTTGGATTGGAAATGAAATCACAATTTGTAAACTTCGTCCTTTGAGCGAAATTTCAAGAGATATAGATGGTGCAGCTTTTATTCATGCTTCGGATATCGACGTGGCAAAAGAAAGTCTTGGTAAAATTATTACTCATTTAAATCGTCGTACTCCTGTTAAAATAAAAGTTGAACCATATAGAAATTTTGATATTCAATATCTTGGTATCAAAGGATTTTTCAAAATGTTTTTAGGAAAATTGTTTGAAAATATCGAAAAACCTTATTTTACATATATTGAAGATTATGTAGTTTTTGCAAATTCACAAGAAGTACTTCACCAAATTATTGATGATTATCTTCAAGGACGCACTTTGATAAAAAATGCAAAATTTGCAGAGTTTAAAGATCAATTTGAAAATCGTACAAATATTTCGGTTTTTGTTCAGACACCAAAAATGTATGAAACCCTTTATAAATATTCACCTAAAGAAGATCAACAAAGTTTAGAAGAAAACAAAAATTTAATTTGTAGTTTTGCACGTATCGGTTTTCAACTTGTTAACGATGCAGGATTGTTTAAAACTTCATTTGCTATTCAATACGATTCAACAGCATTAGCCCAAGATTCTTTACAAATTTTTGAAGCAGTTGCCGAAAATGGTTTGGTAATGAAAGATATGGATTCTCTTGATTTTAAAGTTGTTGTACCTGAAGATTTTGATTTAAGTGATGGTCAAAAAACAATTTTATATGATAGTTCTGAAGTTATTCATTTTGAAGGAAATATTTCAAATGGTGAAGTTTCTGATATTTGGAGAACTTATTATCCTTCAGGTAATTTATATGCAACAGCAAATTATAAAAATGGAAAACTTAATGGAATTGCATATTTTTATCTTGATAAACCTCAACAAATTAAAATGGCTGAGGCAGAATATGATAACGATGAATTAAATGGAACTTATACAGAATTTTATAATACAGGAGTTGTAAAAGCTAAAATTATGTATGAAGATGGTCGTAAACATGGTGAAGCTATTTATTTTTATGAAAACGGTAATCCAAAAATGCAATGTAAATTCAAAAAAGGTGAACGTTCTGGAAAATCAGTTGTTTATGACGAAAATGGGAAAAAAATCGGTAAGTTAAATATGGATGCTCAATTAACTATAGATTAAAATATGTTTTGGAAAGTATTTTTAGTAGTTTTAGTTATAATTGCGTTATGCTTTTTGGGATTAGGTGTTCAAACTTTTTTTTCTAAAAAGAAAAAGTTTCCTGAATACGAAGTTGGTCACAATAAAGAAATGCGTAAACGTGGTATTTATTGTATGCGTATGCAACAAGTAATTATCGACAAAGAGTTAATAAAAAAACGTCTTGAAGGTGGTTGCGATGGTTGTAATTTAAGCAAAGAACATAATTCAGAAGAAAGTAATGAATAAGTAGCAAGTGGCTATTTGTCACTTGCACTTGTTTATGAATTTTGAATAGAAAAACTCTAAATCTTAATAAAAAAAGTGATAGGTATAAATAGAGTAACATTGTTAGGAAATTTGGGACAAAATCCCGATACCAGATACGTAAATTCGGCTCTTTCTTTTTCTCGATTGTCGTTGGCAACAACAGATTTGTATACCAATTTAAAAGGAGAACAAAAAGAAGAAACACAATGGCATACAATTGTTGCTTGGCGAGAACTTAGCAATTATGTTGACCGAAATTTACGAAAAGGTGACACTGTTTTTGTTGAAGGCAAAATCAAATCTAGAGAAATTGTTGATAAAGATGGCTTTAAACGAAAAGTGTTTGAAATAATTGCCGAAAAAATTCAACTTGTTGCTCATCACGATAACAATTCTCAAACAACTAAAATAGAAGTAAAAGAACAAGAAAATAATGTTGAAGAGTTAATAGGTTCAGGGTTGCCTGATTTTGACATAGACAATTTGCCAAATGATATTAAAGGCGACAATGAATTACCTTTTTAAAATATTATTAAATTGGAATTTTTTCTAAATATAATTCATACCCCATTGCCACAAGGTGCTATTTGGCTTCTTGTGTTTATGTTTTTTATTTTATTAATTATTGGTTGGTTAGCTACTTGTAGGTGTGCTTTTTCGGGTTTAAATAATAATATTATTGAAAACTTAAAAAAAACACAAACTCGTTCTGCTAAGCAAACTTTTAAACTACTTGATAAAAAGAAATATATTCTAAACTCTTTGGCAATAGCAGAAACTATTTCTACTTTAATATTTTCTATGTCAGTAATTGCATTAATAAAATGTTCATGCAATCCATTTTTAGAATATACTGCATTTATAGACCTTTCGCCAGCACCATTTTTCCCTACAGCTTGTTTTATTTTAGTTGTAGTTTTTTTGATTGTTATGGTTAGTGAATTACCTTTCAGAATTATGTCGGACAATCGAAAAGAAAAATTTGCTTTACGTTCTTGTTTTATTATTCCTATTATTTGTTTTTTTATGAAGCCATTTTCTTTAATAGCAAGTTTAGGTTCTAATCGTAAACAAAATAATAGTGAAGAAATTTATAATGCAATTGGAGCAGCTAATAAAAATGCCGACGAAAACAAAATGCTTAAAAATATTTTATCGTTTGGAGATATTGAAGTTAACGAAATTATGACTCCGCGTCACGACATTGTTGGTGTTGAAAAAAATGCTTCGTTTTCTCATCTTAAAATTATTATCAAACAATCTAATTTTTCAAGAATTCCTGTTTATGAAGAAACTCCTGATAATATATTTGGCGTTGTTTATGTAAAAGATCTTATAAAATTTGTATCTCAAAACGATGATTTTAATTGGAACAATTTAATTAAAAGAATTACATTTGTTCCTGAAAATAAAAAAATTAGTGAACTCCTCAAATATTTTCAACAAAATAAAAAACATATTGCCGCTGTTAGTGACGAATTTGGAGGAATTAGCGGTTTGGTTACAATGCAAGATATTTTAGAAGAAATCGTTGGTGAAATAAATGATGAATTTGACGAAGATGTCGAAAATAATTCGTGTAAAATTATTAGCAAAAATATTGTTATTTTTGATGGTAAAACTTTTATTGACGACGTTTGTAAAACTTTAAATATTGACAATACATTTTTTGACGAAATCAAAGGCGATGCAGAGTCGTTGGCTGGCGTTTTATTAGAAATTAGAAAAGAATTTCCAGCCGTTGGGGAAATTATTAAATTTAAAAATTTAAAATTAACTACAATGGCTGTTTCGCTTAGAAGAATAGAAAAAATTAAAGTTGAAATTTGTTAAATTATTGCGATTATGAAAAATTTATATAATATACTTTGGGTTTTATTTGTTGCTTGTTTTATTTGTTGTACACCACAATCAACTCCTAAACCACGTGAATATTTTAGAATTACTTTTCCTGAAAAAAAGTATTCAATTTATAACGATAATATGCCTTATTCATTTGAAATTCCTCAATATTGTCATATTGAAAAAGAACAAAATCACGAAAATGAATTATATTGGAATAATATTGTTTTTGACGATATGAATGCAAAAATTCATTTGAGTTACAAAAAGGTTGATCATAATATCGACACTTTAATCGAAGATGCTCATACTTTAGCTTATAAACATACAATTAAAGCCGATGCTATTGAAAAAGTTGCGTATGAAAACGACTCTTTAAAGGTTTATGGACTTTTATATAATATCAAAGGTAATGTTGCAAGTCCTATTCAATTTTTTGTTACAGACAGCACAAAAAACTTTTTAAGAGGTTCGCTTTATTTTAATTACGCTCCAAATATTGACTCTTTAGCTCCAGCTATTGATTTTGTTGCTGAAGATATAACTCACTTAATTGAAACTATTCAATGGAATAATTAAGAATTTAAATATCTAAATTATGCCACTAATTAATACAAAAATAGTTAATAACGATTTGTATATCGGTTTTTGGAAAATTACTGAAGATAGTTCCGTTCTATTTGATATGCTTTTCCCATATCTAGATGAGACTGAAGTTGAACAATTTCAATGTTTAACTCATGAACGTAGAAAATGTGAATGGTTGGCAAGTAGAATTTTGATTTTTAATCTTCTTGGAAAATATCAACGTGTATATTATAATCAATATGGAAAACCTTTTATTGAAGAAGATTATAATATTAGCATAACTCATAGTTACGACATGGCAGGTGTTTTACTTAGTAGACGAAAAACTGTTGGACTTGATGTAGAAAAAATGAACTTACGTATTCTTAAGGTTGAAAACAAATTATTGGAACAAACTGAACTTAATGAACTAAAAGACGATAATAAAATTCAATCTCTTTATGTAAATTGGTGTGCAAAAGAAGCTATGTATAAAGCTTGTGGTATTCGTGAAATTGATATTAAAAGCAATTTTAGACTTGAATATTTTGATTATAAAGATCAAGGCGAAGTGTATGGTTTTATTACAAAAGGTGATTATCGTAGAAAAATTTTAATACATTATTCAACTTTTGAAGAATATATGATTGCTTGGTGTGCTGAATAAATATTTATAAAATGTCTATTTTTGAAACATATTTTTCTGATAATAAAAAACATATCGCAATTTTGATTGATCCTGATAAACATTCAATCAATTCTGCAACAAAAATTGCCCAAAAAATAGAAAAATCTGTTGCTGATATTATTTTTGTAGGAGGAAGTTTAGTTTCAAATTCTGTAACAGATATTGTTTCTGCCTTAAAATCAGAAACTTCAAAACCCGTAATACTTTTTCCTGGTTCGCCATCACAAATTTCATCAAACGTTGATGCAATGCTTTTATTAAGTCTTGTTTCGGGTAGAAATCCTCAATATTTAATTGGCTCTGCGGTTGAAGCGTCGATGCAAATTTATAAATTAGGAATAGAAACAATTTCAACCGCATATATTTTAATTGACGGCGGTAAATGTACTGCTGTTCAATACATAAGTAATACACAACCAATTCCTTCTGATAAACCAGATTTAGTATTAGCAACAGCTCTTGCTTCAAAATTTATTGGAATGAAAGCCATTTATCTAGAAGCGGGTAGTGGTGCATTAAATCCTGTTTCATCACAAATTATTTCTATTGTAAAACAACATGCAAATCTTCCTTTAATTGTAGGTGGAGGTTTAAGAACAAAAAATTCAATAGAAAATGCCTTTAATTCAGGTGCTGATATTGTTGTAATTGGCACCGCAATAGAAAATAACGAAAATTTCTTTAATCAATTAAGTGTTAAGTAGTAATAATATTTGTTATACTATTATTTCTAATATTGATTTAAATTATTTTTGTATTTATAATTTCTCAATTTCGTCAATTGATAAACCTGAATATTTAATAATTATATCATAAGGCATGCCATCAGCTTTCATCTTATGTGC
The DNA here is from genome assembly GCA_024413595.1 of Bacteroidales bacterium. Taxonomy (GTDB): domain Bacteria; phylum Bacteroidota; class Bacteroidia; order Bacteroidales; family UBA3824; genus UBA3824. Next base: position 52,852 of record JAKSUC010000013.1, on the reverse strand, counting down.
CATATCAAGTTTTTCTTGATAGGCTTTTTGACGTTCTTTCTCGATTCCAATTTTTTCGCCTTCTTTTCGTCCTTCAGCTCTACCTTGTCGTAACCCTTTATAAAGACTTGTTTCTATTTCGCTGAGACGATGACGTTTAAGTTCACGATCTAAATAATATTTTTTGCGTTCTGATGGAGACATTTGGTCAATTAGCAATCTTTCGCGAGCTTCGGCTAGTCCAGGTGCTTTGGCAGTCTTAGGTATGGCGTCAGTTTTTAGATAACTTATCCATTCTTCTAATGGTGTTGTGGCTACGTCGTTAAAATTGTTAACTTTTAGTATGTAATATTCAGGCATTATGTCACCCGGAGTTTTACAATCATATAATTCTTTTTGTTCTTCTGATAAAGATAAAACTTTGGTGCTATCGTGAAGACTTACAAATTCTGTTTTGCCATGATATGCGTAATCATCTCCTTGTCCTAGGTCAAAATAAACTATGTTGATTGAATAGATTTTTCGTAGTTTTGAATACGGGTCACCTTCTCTGAGATATTCAGATAATGAACGAGATACACCAAATGTCATTCTATGAAAATAATCGCTTTGATCGTCGTATTGTATTTCGAGTATCATTAGTTCACCAGCTTCACTTTCGCAAAATATATCCACACGATTATATTTATCGTCAAAGGTTTCTTTGTTGGCTTCACTTTCGTTTAGTGCTGAAATTTTTATTTTATTTCCTAATAGCGAAGTAAGAAAACCTTCTACAATAACATGGTCTGCCTTGTTGCGTAGCAATTTTTTTATTGCCCAATCAAAACTTACTAATGGTCTATCGTATGTCATGGCGTTTATCTATTTGTTTTTACAAAGATAAGTATTTTTTTCTAGTTTGACAATAAAAAAACGAGAGGCATTTTGATGTGAACCTCAAAAGTTGTACAAAAAAACTTTCGGCGGGGCTACTTCAATTTTACTTCTCGTTTTATACATAATTTAAATTGAATTACATTAATGATTTTCAAGTCTTTCTATATAATATTTCAAAACATAAATTATAAATAAAAAAAAAGAGAGCTCCGAACGAACTCTCTTTAAAACCAAAAATTAACCTAAAACAAACTAATTAACCTAACAAAACTATGAAAAATAAATTTATTTCCAAATGATATAAGTTAATAGATTTCTTAGTTTTTAAAAAGGAGTGTTGCATCACTGCAACACTCCAGATACAAATAACAACCTAAAATCAAACTATTAACTCAAAAAAATTATAACACTCACTTTATATATACCCATCTTGTTTGGGTTTCAATTACGATGCAAAGTAAAAGCATTTTTTTTTATTTTCCAAAAATTTTAACTTTTTTTTTGAAAAAAAATTACTTTTTTTTTGTTTGATATTTCTTTTATTTCTAATCTTTTGATTAATAAATATTTAAAAATACCAAATTTTGCATTGTTTTTATTTCAAATATCTTCGTTTGGGTTGTTTATTGCTAAACTTACATATTATTTATACGATATTTATTTTTAAATGTTTGAAAATTTTTGGGATTATTTGTTAAATATTTACATATTTAGAAATTACACGAGCTAATTTATCTTTGCTAATTGGTTTTATTAAATATTCATCAAATGAGTCACTAAAATGTTCAATTTCTTGTTCTAATGCGTATGCAGTTTGTGCTATTATTTTTATTTCAGAATTGTATTCTCTTATTATTTTTGCAGATTGATAACCATCTAATTTAGGCATTTTTACGTCCATTAATACTAATTTTATGTCTGGATTCTCTTTTACTTTTTCTATAGCTTCTAATCCATCGTAAGCACTTATTAATTGTAATGGATAGTTTGCCAACGCTTCTTGTAGAAAAAGCATATTGTATTCTTTGTCTTCTACTAGTAATACTTTATCGTATGAGTCCATTATACTTTTTTTTTAGGTCTAAAATTTTTTTTTTATTTATTATGCAATTTACGTCTTTTTTATTTTTTTGTCAATAGTTTGTTAGTTAATTTTTTGTGTTTGTTTTTTAAGATATTGTTTTTCGTTGTCTGTTAGATATTCTGATAGAATTTTATATACTTTTTCGTTGTAATTATTAATATAATCTTTTTCTTCTTGATTTAATAATTCTGTTTTTATAGGTCGTGTGTCGATATGACATAATGTTAATGTTTCAAATTCGTAAAATTCTGGATATTTTGAATTGATTACAGTTATTAAATTTTCAATTCTTATTCCATATTTGTTTTCAATATAAATACCAGGTTCATTTGACATTACCATTCCTGGAACAAATGCAACTTTGTTGATTGATGGAGTTATAGCCATTGGTCCTTCGTGGACGTTTAAACAAAAACCAATTCCATGTCCTGTTCCATGTCCAAAATCTTTTCCATATTTCCATAAATGTATTCTTCCTATTGCGTCTATTTTGGTGCCAATTGTTCCTTGTGGAAATTTTGCTAAGGCAATATTTATATTTGCTTTTAATACTAATGTATAATCAATTGCAAATTCTTCATCTATTTTTCCTGTAGGAATTACTCTTGTTAAATCTGTTGTGCCTGTATAATATTGACCTCCTGAGTCTATCAAAAATACGCCATCTTTTTCGATTGTGATATTATCTTTTTCTGTTGGTGCATAATGTGGCATTGCAGCATGTTGATTAAATGCTGATATACATTGAAAACTTTCTGATATAAAATTTGGAGATTTTTTTCTGTATTCCAATAATTTTTGACATGTGTCTAATTCTGTTATTTTTTTGTTGTTTTCTATTTGGTTTTCAAACCAATAAAAGAATTTTTCCATTGCAATTCCATCTTCTATCATTGTTTTGCGAATGTTAAGTAATTCTGTATTATTTTTTTGTGCTTTTAATATTTGAATTGGCGATTTTCGTTCTATAATTTTGCAATGTCGATTTATTGATGAGTATAAATGCGCATTTATCGAAGCTGTGTCAACTAATATTGATAGTTTTGCTGGTAAATGTTCTAATGTTGATGTTATTTGAGTATATTCACAAATAGTTACATTTAATTTAGATAAGTAGTCTGATATTTTTGTATTAATTCGTTGTTTTGAAATAAACAACATTGATTTTTTGTCTTTAAATACAATCATAAAAGCCCTAAAAACAGGACAATAATCAATATCAGATGCTCTTAAATTTAATAGCCAAGCTATTTCAAATAAATCTCCAATTAATAGTGCGTCAGAATTTTCTTCAATAATTTTTGTTGAGATTTTTTCAATTTTTTCTTTAGATTCTTCACCTACAAATTTTTTGTCTAAAATAAACATAGGAGTAATTTTAGGCTGTGGGCGATTAGTCCAAAATGTGTAGGTTAAATCTAATTTGTCGTTAACAATAATTTCGGCTTGTGAAAGTTTTCGTTTTAAATCTAAAAATATTGACGACATTGTACATTTTCCATCAAAAGCAATAACACTTCCCTTTTTGATATTGTTTTTTAGCCAACTAACAAATGATGATTCTGATTCTGAAGTTTTTTTCATTAATTCAAATTCAGAATTTTTTAGTTCAATTTCTCCTGAAATAAAATAACGAGAGTCTGTCCAAAGTCCTGCAAAATTTTGTGTTATTATTACTATTGCATTGTCGCCTGTAAATCCACATAATTCTTTTATAACTAAATAATCTTCTGGTACATATTCACTTCCATGAGGATCGGTGTTAAATATTATATATGCTTCTACTCCTGATTTTTGTATTGATTCTCTTATTTTTTGTAATTTCTGATTCATTTTGTTGACTATTTTTAAAACAGTTTTCAAAGGTATTAATTACTATTTAATGTTTATAATTTTTAGTTGTTTTTTTATAAAAAAATTCTTTTTATTTTTTTATGTTTTTAATAATTACTGTTTTATGAATTTTTTTTGAGTCTTTAATCTTTATTATTTCAATTTTTATATATCTAAAATTATCACTAATTTTTTGAAACAAAACTTTATACACTTAATTTTTAAATAATTAAGCCATGACATCAAAGCAATTAATACGATTTGATTATTCAATGAAAAAACTTTTAAGAAACAACGTCAATTTTGATATTCTTGAAGGTTTTATAGAAGTGTTTTTGGAAAAAAAAGTGTAAAATTTGGTTAATAAAGTGAAGACAATCAAAACGATATAGAAGACAAATTTAACCGTGTTGACATAAAAGTCCAAGACGAAGATGGCGAAATTTTTATTGTAGAAGTTCAAACAACACGCTATACATATTTTTTAGAAAGATTACTTTATGGAGTATCAAAAGCTATTGTAGAACAATTAGATGCAGGCGATATTTATGGCAAAATTCGAAAAGTATATTCAATATCAATAGTTTATTATGATTTTGGCGAAGGCGAAGATTATCTTTAAGAAATAAACAATGATTTTATAGGAGTAAACAAACATGATAAACTAAAAATTACAAGAAAAGAAGAATTAACTTTTGCCGAAATAACAAAAGGAGAACAACGAAAATTCAAATATAAAACATTAGACATAGGAGAATTGTTTCCAAAATATTAAATAATAAGAGTAAAAGCCTTTAAAAATGTAGTAAAAAACAGCACTTGACTAATATATGAGTTTTTTAAAAGATAATACAACAGTTCCAGAACTAGTTGAAGCTAAAAAAATTACTCTACGACCAAAAGTCAGAAGCAGAAAAACGAAGTTATTTAAATCACATAGAGTCAGTTTTTGGATAATAAGACGCCACAACTTACGCATGTGCAGAAGGTCATGAAAAGGTCGTATTGAAGAACGAGCTAAAACTATCAAGAAAAATTTGAAAATTGCAAAAAATGAAAAAATAGAATGGTTTGTAATCTAATTATAAAATATACAGGTTTATCAAAAGAATAAATAGAAAAAATATAAATTTAAGAGGTTGACAAAAAATATCCAACTTTTTTTATAATAAATTACAATAATATTTGTTTCTCAAAAAAAAACATTTATGTGCGATTTTTCTGACATTATTTTTGAATATATATTAATAAAATATTTTATATTTGCATTAAAATAAATTACTACTATATAATAAGACTAATTTCCATGAAAATAATTAAAAATCAATTTTGGCTAATACTTTTACTAGTTTTTATTTCTTGTAATAAAAGTAAAATTCAAAAAGAAGAAATATTAAAAAATTTAGATTCAAACGAAAGAATAGGAGCAGAATTTTTGTTTCGCGAAATGGAAGATAAATATACTAGTGATTGTAAAAATCTAAGAAATTTTTATGAAATCATAGATTCTGTTTCGTTAACTGATATTTCTTATTATGATGAAAAAAATTTGATTCGTAAATTTTTCGATGAAAACAGTTCAACATATACCAAGAAAATATATGATATTAATCAAATAGATAATGAATATTTTATTAATAATATAAAACAAGCATATAAATATTATTCAAAACCTTGGAATAGTTATTTGTCAGATTCGCTATTTTTCGAATATGTGTTGCCTTATAGAATTGGTGATGAATATATTGAAGATTGGAGACCTTTTTTTCAAAAAAAATACGGTTATATCTTAGATAGTTTAGAAAAAACAGGACAAACCATTACAGTTGAACTTTTTGCCAACGAAATTTTAAAAGTTTTAAAACAAAGAGAAATACATACTTTAAACACTAACATTTATACAAAATCTCTACGTCCTTCTACTCTCGATAAAATTAAAGTTGGACAATGTACCGATTTTACAAACTATGTTATATATGTAATGAGATCTTTTGGCATTCCATGTGCCAAAGATGGTATTACTGAATGGCATTGTTGGAATTCTATCCTATTAAAAGATACAATCAGAGATTGCTATATAGAAACTACATTCGAAGACGAACATCTTAAAAACTGGCTTTATTATGTTGGTTGGAAAAATCTTCCCAAAATATATAGAGAAACATTTAGTAAAAATCCTAATTCTTTGGCAGAAAATTGTGGTAGTGAAAATATTCCTTCTTACTTTAAAAATGCTAATTTGGTTGATGTTTCTAAAGAATATTACAATGGTTTTGATATTGAAATAGAGTCTAAAAATTCTGTTCCGAACAAAAATTTTGGATATTTAAAGGTATGGAATAATAAATTTCAATTTGTTGATTGGGCAAAAATAGAAAATAATAAATGTAAATTTTATAATATAAGTGATTCTGTTGTATATTTTCCAAGTTATTATGTAAATTCTTCATCAAATGTTCCATTTGCTTATCCTTTTGTTATAACATCAGAAGGACGAAAAGATTTTGTTCCAAGAAAAGATAGCACACAACAATTGGTTTTGTATCGAAAATACTTTATAAAAAGAGCACATAATGTATTCTTAATAAGAATGCAAAATGGATATTTCTTAGGTGCAAATAATGAAGATTTTAGTGATTCAACTATGATATATGAAATAAAAGATTTACCAAATATGAAATGGAACGAAGTTGAATTAAAAGAACCAAAGAAATTTAAATACATAAAATATGTTTCACCAATTTGGTCGTGGTTAAATGTTGGAGAAATAGAATTTTATAATTCAAATAATGAAAAAGTTACAGGAAAAATAATAGGTTGCGAAGATTTTTCGGCAGATGATTTAAAAAAGGAAAATGCTTTTGATGGAGATGTTTTAACATACGTTGATGCAATTAACCCACATTATCAATGGTTGGGAGTTGAATTTACTGAACCAACCGAAATATCTAAAATTAGATTTATACCGCGCAATGATGATAATTTTGTTCAAGAAGGACAAGAATATGAATTGGTTTATGCAGATGTAGATGGTTGGAAATCAATGGGAAAACAAATTGCACAGGCAGATTCTTTAATTTATGATAATGTGCCTTCAAATGCAATTTATTTGTTGAAAAATTTAACCAAAGGTCACGAAGAAAGAATTTTTGAATACAAAAAATCAAAACAAATTTTTTGGTAAAATAATTATGATAGATTTTTGGTCAGAAGTATTTGAGCATATTCGTAATAGAGCCAACCAAACGCTAGCTTCTTGCATTGGCGTTGCGTGGGGTATTTTTATTATGGTAGTTTTAGTTGGTGCCGGAAATTGTGTAGAAGATTCTTTGTTAAAATTACTAGCCAACGAAAAAAATAATTCAGTTATAGTATATGGCAGAACAATTTCTAAACCAATGAAAGGTGGTGTTGAAGGTTCAGCAGTACAATTTGAAATTCAAGATATTAATGATCTTTGTAATGCAATTCCTGAAATTGACGGAATATCACCATTTATTTCAACATTTGTGAATATTAAAGGTGAAAATTATGGAAATTTTGAAATTGCTGGAGTTGATCAACCTTTTTTTAGTGTAGAAAAAATAGTACTTCAAGAAGGTAGATTGTTAAATCACAGAGATTTTGTAGAAAGTGAAAAAAATGTGATTATTTCAACTTATATTCGTGATGTATTATTTGATAAAAAAGATGCCATAGGTAAATATGTGGTTATTAATGATATACCTTTTAAAGTGGTTGGCATTTTTACATACGTTCAATATGATAGAATGTTGTTTACTCCATTTGATAGTTATGTATCCGCCATCAATAATATGCCTAAATTTGGAACTTTTGTTTATACAAGTGGAAACAAAAATGTTAAACAAAGAATTAAAAACTTTTTAGGACAAAGATTTGGATTTGAACCAAGTGACAATAATGCTTTATATATTCAAACCTACGAAGAAGCAATAGACAGTGTTAATCAAGCTTTTGATGTGGTAAGATATTTTTTATGGTTTATAGGTATTAGCACTTTGGTAGGTGGAATTATTGGTATTGGAAATATTATGGTTGCAAACGTAAGGGAGCGTACCAAAGAAATAGGAGTAAGAATGGCAATAGGAGCAACTCCTCAAAGTATAAAATATTTAATTCTTGGAGAAACTTCTGTTATAACATTTTTAGCTGGTGCAATAGGCATTTCAGTAGGGTGGATGTTGTTAGAATTTATAGGTTTTATTATTGAAGCTATGGACAATAATGATATTGTAAGTCCTTCGCTTGATATAAAAACCACAATTTTTAGTATGATAGTTTTATTAATCGCAGGCTTGATTTCGGGATTGCGTCCAGCTACTATAGCTTCGGAAATGAAACCGATTGAAGCCCTTCAATCTGAATAATATGAAAACAATTAGAACAATTATTATAAGTGTAATAGTTTTTTTACTAGGATTTGTTATTGTTAAGGCAATAAAAAAATCTAACGAAAAAATTGATACTATTTCTATCAAAAGGGTTAACATTGACAAAACTCTTACTATTTCAGGATATATAGAACCTGATAGAGTAATTGATGTTAGAAGTAATATTTCAGGAACATTACAAAAGCTGATGGTTAATCTTGGAGATAAAGTAGATTTAGGAAAATCTCTTGCTAGTGTTAAATTTGTGAAAGATCCTATTGAACTGCGTCAATTGAAAGATAATATTGAAGTTAGTAAACGTCGTTTAGATGCTATGACTATTCAATATGAACGTATGCAAAAATTGTTTAATGATGGGTTTGTTAGCAAGGAAGAGTTTGAACAAGAACAAACTGATTTTGAAGTGATGAAAAAAAATCATGAAACTTTAGTTGCCGAACTTGATATGGTTGAAGATCAACAGTCAAAAAATAAAGTTTCTAATATAATTAGTGCCACTAATAGCGGTACAATTATAGAATTGCCTGTTAAAGAAGGTGGTTCTGTGATGGCGCGTGGTACTTATAGCGAAGGTAGTATTATTGCAAGAATAGCTGACTTTTCTTCTATGAACTTTGTTGGTACTGTGGCTGAAAATGATATTGATAAGGTTAAAATCGGAACAAATATAGAAATTACAACAGCAACAAATCGTGATATTACAATTAGTGGTATTGTAACAGAAATTGCTCCTGTAAGTTCTAGAAGTAGTGGCGTGGTTACTTTTGAAATTAAAGCCGCAATAAATAAAGACGATCTTAATTCTCATAAAATTTATTCTGGAAGTTCAGCTATGGGTAAAATTACTATTGCTAAAAGAGATAGCGTATGGGGCATAAACGAAAAATATGTTAATTATCGTGGCGATTCTACATATTTCAACATTGTTAATAAAAAAGGACATATTGAAAAAACTTTTGTGAAACTTGGTATCAGTGATGGTATTAATGTTGAAATTATTTCTGGTGTAGATTCTACAACTTTGATTAAATCTGAAGAAAAATAACTATAAATATATATGAACATGTTAGAAATTAAAAATTTAAAAAAAATATTTGGAACTAAAACGGCTGTTGATATTTCTGAATTAAAAATAGAAAAAGGAGAAACTATTGGACTTGTAGGAAATAATGGCGCAGGAAAAACTACATTGTTTCGCCTTATGCTCGACCTTTATCAAGCTACAGAAGGTGAAGTACTTTCTAAAGGTGCTAATGTGGCTAATTCAGAAGATTGGAAAAATTATACTGGGGCTTTTGTTGATAATGGTTTTTTGATAGATTTTCTTACTCCTGAAGAATATTTTGAATTTGTTGGTAATGTGAGAGGGCTTTCTAAGGAGGAAACTTTTGAAAAAATTGAAATGTTTCATAAGTTTTTTAGCAACGAAATTCTAAATCAAAAAAAATATATTCGTAATTTTTCCTCGGGAAATAAACAAAAGGTTGGTATTACTGGTGCTATGTTTTGTCAACCTGAGATTGTGATTCTTGACGAACCTTTCAACTTTTTGGATCCAAGTTCTCAAATTGAAATCAAGAATTTAATTCAACATTTTAATGAGAATTTTAATACTACTATCATTATTTCAAGTCACAATCTAGACCATATTGTTGATGTAAGTTCTAGAATTATTTTAATGGAAAATGGTAAAATAATTCAAGATATTAATAATAATAACAACGAAGCATCTCAGATTCTTAATGACTATTTCAAAACTAACTAATTTTCTAGAATGGAAGATCTTTCAACTCAAACAAAAACAAAAGATAGTTTTAAAAAGCCACTTATTGTTTTAATAATTATTTATATTATTTATGGAGTGTTAGGTTTTATATCGGCAAAATATACTCCTTTTGAAGTTTTTCAACAAATAATTACACTTGGTCCTAAAGGAGATTTGATTCCTGTAGAGCAAATACAAAAACAATATGAATTAACTCAATCATTATCGTGGATATCTATATTTTTGGGTGGTTTTAGCAAAATTTCCATAATGATTGTTATTGGTTTAGCTTTATATATTGGTTTTAATATTTTTGAAACTAGACAAAATTTTAAAACCATTATGAAATGCGTAATTTTTTCAGAATTTGTATTTGTGATTCAAACTGCATTGGTAATACCAATTACATTTAATGGCAATTTTGAATGTTTTAATCAAACTTTGTCGTTTCCTTTTTCGATTTTGTCTTTGTTAGATGTATGTAAACTTGATGCGTATATGGTTGGTATTTTGCGATATATCAATATTTTTGAATTGACATATTTCTGTTTGCTTGCATTTTTGCTTGTAAAAAATATAGATCTTCCTAAAAGTAAAATTATTAAAGTTTCTGTTTATAGCTATGGCATAATTTTGTTGATTAGTATGACTAGTAGCACTATTTCTGCTATGGCAATAGAAAAATTGGCTAATTTATAATTATAATAATATGAGTAAACAAGAATTTGCATATTGTGTGTTAATTTGCGCTTCATTATTGTTAGGAATATTTTCTATAAAATTACTTATAATTTTAATTCCATTTTTTATTTTTTACAACAAAAAAACTGAAAAAAAAATTATTCTATCTAAATCTAAAATTATAGTTATTATATCGTTTTTAATATATTCTTTATTTGGAATTATATTTAGCGATTATATACCTAATTCTTTAAGTTTTAATATCGATTTAGCTGTTTTATTAGCTTTTTACTTAATTACAGATGGAAAATTTTTTATTTCTCAATATCAAAAAAATATTGTAAAATACATATTTAATGGTTTTATTTCAATAATATGTATTATTACATGTTTTATTTACATCAGTCACCAAACTACTTTTACTGAATTTGGATACAATGAATTAACTAACTTTAAATTAATTTATTCTCCTTTGTTTATGCACTGCAACAATTTTGCAACTCTTATGCTGTGTTTTTTACCTTTAATTTTAATTTCTATTATATTCGAAAATCACAAAAAAATTAAAATTTGGTATATCACAAATTTCGTTTTAAGCATATTTTGCATCATTACAACCTATTCTAGAGGTGTATATCTAGCATTAGTTGTATTTTTAATGTTGATAATATTAACAACTGCAATTTTTAATAAATCACAAGCAAAAAATATTTTAATATATATAATCTTAGCTTTAGGATTCTCTTTTGCAATTGTTATTACTAATTCTACTATGAGAAATTCTGTTGCCACTACATTTGCATTTAACAAAACAGAAAGTCAAAAACGCAGTTTCGATTCTAGATTAAATAAACTAAATCTTTATTCCGAAGACTTTTCTTGGTTTGGTTGCGGAAGTGGAAATTTCGCTATCAAAAACCTTAACAATTTAACCAACTACGACACCATGGTTTCTGTTTCGAGTACAAATTCGTTTCTGCAACTTTATGTTGAAAGAGGATTGTTTGGTTTAATATTTTTTGTTGCTATGGCTTGTTTTTATTTTATTAATATCAGAAAAAAAATTTTTAAAGGCAATATTATTACAATAGTCTCTTCTTCAGGTTTAGTGGCTCTTGCTATAAGAGAATTTACTTTTGGTACTTTTACTATTATTAGTGCAATCGTTTTGCTATCTTTTATTATGATTTGTTTTACTTTAAACAACGATGAAAATGAAAAATAATAAAGTTTACGTATTATTATTGTCGACAACTTTGGCTTATATTCTTATTTTATTTGTATTAAATTTAGCAAAGCCAATTTCTAAAGATAAAGATGTGGCTTATATTATAAATTCTGGACTAAAACTTTTAGAAAATGATTCTTTGAGTTTTAATGCAGAAGAAAACAATAAAGAAAATGTTTTATTGGCTAAAGAACAATTCGAAAAAGCCTATAATCTTTATCCAAACGAACCTTATATGAAATATTGTGCAGGATTATTAAATTTTTGCACTGGTAACAACGACAAAGCCAAAGAAATTTTAGGTGATAATTATATTTCGCCTGAATGTAGTTTTATACAGAGTGAAATTTGTCTCAAAAAAAATGATACATTGACTTTAACTAAAATATTATCAACTACAATAGAGAATAAACCAGATTTTATAGAAAGTGAATATTTTCAAAATTTAATCAAAAACGATTCAATTATTTGTAAAAATGCTGTTTCAATGGCAAAAAATAATCTGTTAAATAAATTGTCGAATAACAATGAAGCTCAAACAATGGCAAAATTAGGAAAAATTTATCTTAGTGAATGCAATTTTGATGAAGCTCAATTATATTTTAATAAAACTATTGAACTTTTACCTAATTTGAATAGACCTTATTTTTATTTAGCTTTTATTAATTTAGCAAATGGCGACACTATCAATTTTGAACGTAATATCAATATTGCTGAATATTTAGATTCTTCAGATCCTTTGATTCCTGCTATTAAACGTTATAAACAAGGTAAACAACAATTAAATAATTCTAGTATAATATTTAAACTACCTTTTAGATTTGAATTTACTTACGGTATAAAATTCAGAAAAAATGCAATAATTATTAAAGAAATTAATTATATTGTAAAACCTAAATTTGAATACTTTATCAAATATTTCAATTAATTAATAATTAATAGTTGAGTCGCATGGTTGTGTTTATTATAAAATAAATATAGATTTTTTTTAATAAATTAGTTTTTACGGTTGAATAAAATTATTCAACAAATATTTTATTTGTAATAAAATTAGTATAATTAAAGATTGTTTTGTTTAACAAAGAACAAAATATGCTCCTTTAAAATTAACATAAAAAAAATAAAAATACATTAAATAAACAGAACCTTCTTTTTTATTTAACGTATAAATAGATGCTTTACTTGCAATTCTAAAATAAAACTTGCTCAAATTTAATATTATTACTTGTAATTTCTTTTGTTTGTTATCAATTTGATTTATAATAAAAATTATAATTAGTAGATATTTTTAATTAATAATTATAGTATAAATTAATTTTAATTGTGCAGGATTCCGAAAAGGCATTAATAGAGTAGGAAAAGAATAATTTAATTTATAAAAAAATGAAAAAACTTGATTTAAACGTAATGCAAAACATTGAAGGTGGTTGCACCGAAGCACAAAACAAAGCAATTGCTTATATAGGACTTGCTTGTACAGTAGTTGGACTTTTTGGCGGTCCTGCTGCCATAATTGTTGCTCCTACTGCAATAGGTATGGGTATTGCTGGTATTGTTTGTGCTTAGTTTAAAAAAATATGTGTTTGTCAAATTTATACTTAATTTGACAAACACTTTTTATTTATCAATAATAAAATTCATAAATATTTATATTGATGATGTTTTTCATAAAATATAGATAAAAATTAACCATTCATAATATTAAAATTAAAATAATAACGATTTTTTTTATTATATGTTCTTTTTTTAGTTATTAATTATCTGTAAATTAATTAATTTTATACATCTAAAAAATAAATATCAAATATTAAAATAATATTAAATAAATAGAACCTTATTTTTTTATTAACGTATTAATACCTGTTACTCTTGCAACTCTAAATAAAACTTGCTCAAATATTATATTATTACTTGTTTTTTGTTTGTATTTATTATCAATTGATTATATAAAAATAGAAAGATATTCTGTAAATCTTATTTGCTTTTAGTTTTCAGAATATAAGGCAAACTTTCTGTTGTGCAGTAATCCGAAAAGGCATAACTAGAGTAGGAAAATATTAAAATAAATAAAAGATATGAAAAAAATTAGTATTGAACAAATGCAATCAGTAGAAGGTGGAGACATTTGGACTATATCAGGAATTGCTTGTGGTGCAATGTTAGGTTGTGCTATTATTCCTGGTGTTGGATGGGCAGTATCAGCTGCTGTTTTTGGTCCAACATGCATAGGAACAGCAATTGGTGGTTTAGCATAATATAAATTTTGTATAATTAAAGATTTAAAACATGAAAAAAATCACTATTGAACAAATGCAATTTGTAGATGGCGGAGTTAGTAGCGATGCTATTTGGACAACTTCAGGAATTGCATGTGCAGCTATGCTTGCATGTGCAGCTGTTCCAGTTATAGGTTGGGGTGTTTCTGCAGCCATTTTTGGTCCTACATGTGTAGGAGTTGCAATTGGAGGTTTAGTTAGTTAATAAATAATCTATTAATTTTTAATTTATTTAATTATGAAAAGTTTAAATGTTTCTGAAATGTCAAATGTTTGTGGAGGCAATTGGTTTGACGGTTTTTGTATTGGTTTAGGTGCATCAACAGGTATTATTGCTGCATTTTCTATCCCTACTGGTGGTAGTGCTGCTGTTGTAGCAGGAATTTGTGGCGTTGCTTGTGCTGGTTATGCAGCTTATCAACTCTACTAGCCTAATTCATAAATTGTTTTTGGTCATTTTTCTCCATAAACAAAGTTTTATTACTGAGTCGTTATATTTGTTATGGCGACTCAGTATTATCTCAAAATAATGACAAATAATATTATTAATCATTTTCGGTTATCTCTTCAACGTAGTAAATTCTACGATGATACAATCATAGCTCGCATATTAAAATCTATTGGATATGTGGCAATGTTTGTTTATGCTATTGTTTTTGGTTTGTTTTTAGACCAAATCTTGATTTCAATTGCACCAGAGATGCCTTTATCTCTAAATTTCTTTTATTTGGCTTTATTAGGATGGTTGATTGATTTTTTTTTAAAATTGATTTTAAAATCATCTAAAATTTATAATGTTATACCTTACATCACTTTACCAATTCCTCTAAGGCAAGTTTTTAATGTAGAATTGAAAAATAGTGTATTTTCTGTTTTAAATTTTATAGGATTAGTTGCCTTATTGCCTTTTTTTATTAAAATGGTAATTTGTGGACGTATTTCTGTGTTTGCAGCATCAGGTTTTACATTGTTAACGTTTTCATTTTCACTTATTAATAGTGCTTTGGTTCGTTTTGTAAAATCTTTTGTAAAATTTCAAGTGACAGTTTTTGTTATTTGTTTAAGTTTGATATTCATATTATTTGTATATCTTGCTTTTAATTTCGACATTGTACCTCAAAGTTTATTAATGTTTATGAGAAATACATTTTTTGTGTATATGTTAGCTATTTTAACAATGTTTATTGCATATATTTTGGCACTTTCGCAATGTAGACGTGAGTTTTATAAAATATCAGAAATGAAAACACAAAATCATTTCTCTGTTTTAAATGCCTCAAATTATGCTTTAAATGGATTAAATCCCATAGTTAAACTATCGCTACAAATGTTTTTTCGAAATAAAACAGGTTTGATTCCTCTTATATTGTTTCAATTGACATTTATATTAGGATTTTGGGTGGCATCACAAGGCTATTGGCCAACATGGTTTGCTCCTATGTTTGTTTTTGGTTCTATAATTATTTTTATTTCAGGATTTAGTCCGTTTACCTATTATGCCTCTTACGCATTTGATGGATTGCAGACTAATGTTAATGAATTTACTTATAAAATGGCTATTGCTTATCATAAAATATGGATTATATGTTCTGCTATAATTACATTGATATACATATTAATTTATCAAGACTATCTATTGTTTATAACTTGTGGATTGTCTGTTTCGTTATTTGAATATGTTTATTTAAATGGAATTATTTATGCCAAAAAACGAGTAGATTTGTTAAGATCATTTTCTCAAACAAATTCTGTTGATTTCAGAGTTGTTTTATGTGGTTTTGAAGCAATTTTAATTGTAGCATCATTTATTGTTTTGTATAGTTTTTTTAATAAGGAAATTACTTGTATTGTATTTTCTCTTATTTCAATTATATTTTTGTTGACATCAAAACATTGGATTCGAAACATTTTTCGCAAGTTTATGCAACATCGTTACGAAAATATGTCTGGGTTCCGAAATGAATATTAATGTTTAATATATGTAATTTAATATGAAAAAAAATATCTTTGCATTAATTGGTATAACAATCGCTTATATCGTCATTTATTTGTTAAATTTAAAATATGTATTAACATTAGACAATATTAATGTTATATACGAAGGTGTAATAAACGGAGATGAGGAAATTGCTAAAAAGCTGTATGATTCTTTGAATAGTTCTATGCTTTTAGGAATTATTATAACTTCATTAACGGTTCTTGGTAAAGTTTTTTTAATTGCTTTAATAATATATATTGGTTATTATTTAGTTGAAAAGCAAAATTATAAAGATATTTTATCATCAGTTATAGTTGCCGAAGTTGTAAATTTAATAACAGCATTAGTTAAAAATATTAATTTAGCATTTATAAATCCTCCATCAACATATATTGATACAACGTTGACACCATTTTCGTTAGTTTCGTTTTTTGATCCTCAAAAACTTGATCAATGGTTGTTGATACCTTTAAGTGCTGTTAATATTTTTGAAGTGATATATATATTATTACTTTCGTATATGCTAAGTAAAAATCTCAAACGTTCGTTTGGAAATTCTTGTCAAATGGTTCTTCTTAGCTATGGTTTAGTGTTGGTATTGTTTATAGTATGTACTTCTTTTTATGCTTTATATGCAACCGAGTAAATTAAAAATTAAAGTGTTTGCATTGATTATGGTTATTTTTATAGCCGTAGGCATTGTTTTTATTTCTATTAAATTGATTAATGGTAAAAACAATGATAAATATGCAAACCTTTATATTTATAATAATAGAGATTCAATATCTTTGGCATCACAAATTGTTGATAATGAACATTTGTTGATATTATATTTTCACCCTGAATGTGATTTTTGTCATGGTGAACTAAATTTATTGTCAAAGTTAAAAACTGATAATTTAGTAGTTGATTTGGTGTCGTATGCCCATAAAAATGATATTGATTCAATGTTGCAAACTGTTAATTTTCAATCATTAAAAGAAGTAAATATAATTTATGATTCTTCGTATGTTTGGAATGAAGTTTTAAATATTGTTACGATACCAACAACTTTTTATTTTAACAAAGGACATCTGAAACAAAAACGTATAGGATATTTTGATTTAAAAGTTTTATTGAATGAGGAATAAAGTTTTTATTTTTTGTAAATAAATAAAATGAATGCCATGGTAATTGTTTGTTGTGTATAATTTAAAGTTTCAAAAGTTGTTTTAGATTTTTTTGCAAATTATTTTGTACTAAAATTAATACATTTTTGTGCTATTTTTTTTGATAAATTTTAGAAACTTTTTGCTAAAATATTATATATTTGTTTTGTTTAAATTACTAAAAAAATTTATTTGAAAATATTAGTAATTTAAATAATATTAATAATTTATAAATATGTTTTTCAAGAAGTTTTTTGAACATCAAAAATTAGAAAAGAAAAGATTGGACAAGAGCGATGTTGTGCAAAAAAATCTTAATATATTTTATATTTTTTTGCTAATATCGTCAGTTATTTCTGGGTTTACTTTTTATACTAATTCAACAAATTCATTTTGGACCGAAATAAAACAGTTGTCCACATTAACTTTTTATATAAATGCTATTAGTGAAATTATTTTTAAAATTGGAATGGCTCAATCAAATTCTAAAAATTTGGTTAGTTATCTTCTTTTACCAATTAAAAAAAGGTTGATTTTTAATTCAAGAACTTTGCTTGATTGTGTTGAATTATATAATTTTTGGTGTTTTAGCTTTTTTACTGCACTTTTTATTAAATTGGGATTTTTAGGAATATTAAATGTTGCGCAAATTTTAATTTATTCTCTAACTATTTTATTCACTTCTTTTTTGTTGACTATTATTATTAAATATTTTAAAACATTAAAAAAATCGTTTGAATTAATTTCTTTAACTGCTTTGTGTTGTGTTATTGTTGCAATTGTTTATTTATTAAACACTAACGAATTATTTGTAAATAGTTGTAAATATTATTTTTCTAACATTTATGTATGTTTATTTATAATAGTAATTGAAATATTTTTGATTTATAAAATTAATTATATTCAATTATCAAGACAATTAAATCAAATATCAACAGAAAATCAAACTATAAATAGTTTCAACTTATTTAATTCAAATAAATATACAAAACTATTAATTACACTTTGTTTAAGAAGTAAAAATATAATATCTACATTAATTGTTTTACCAATTATGGGAATATGTTTTGTTATTGTATCTAAATCAGATTTATTACCAAAAGATTTTGATTTAACTTTGTTTGGTTATGCTTTTATATTTTTTGGGTTAAATTATATACTAAATCCTTTGATAACAAAACTTTCATTATTTATGGACGGCATTTTTTTAAGAGATAAAATGTTTTTTAAATCAATGATGAATAGCTTTTTAAAAATAAATTTTGTTTATGAATTTATACTTTTATTAATATTGTTGCTAATATTTAAAGATTATAAGATGTTAGCTCCGTTTTTGATAAATTTATCATTTATTCCTTTTATAAGCAATTTGGCTATAAAATTTAAACAATGTGCTAGATTTGATATTTTATCTTCAAATTCTAGTGTCGACTCTTATACGATGACTATTATGTTTATTTATTCTATATTATTTTCAATGATGTCGGTAATTACTGGAATTTTAAATGCACATGGTATTTATCAATTTGGATTATTTATAATTATTTCAATATCATTTATATCTATAGTTTTTTTAATAATACAAAAATTATGGATAAACAAATTGTCGGAAAGTTTTTATAAAAACCGTTACGAAATTTTAAAAGATTTAAGAAAATAGATATATTTTTATAATATATGAATATAAATAATATATTTTTACATACATTTATAAAAATTCGCAGAATATGGTCGTTTGATAATATTATTAATAATAATTTTATTAAGTTATTTAATTTTGGGGTGAGTATTTGATATTATTTTTAAAGATAGTCAGCAATCAAATTTTTTTTTGGTAATTTTCTTTTTCACGTTGGGAGTTACTGAAATAATTTTAAAAATTACTTTTGAAAATAATAAATTTTGTGATATTGCTCCATATATCACTTTACCTATAAAAAAATATAAACTTAAAATTCATAATTTTATTCGTAATTTATTTAAAATAAGTAATTTTATTGTTTTTACATTTTTTAGTACATATTTTATTAAACAAATTGTAATAAATAATTATTCTGTTTTAGATACTTCTTTATTTATATTGTTAATATTTGGATTTGAATTGCTTAATGAGGCTTTGTTCAATTGGTTTAAAAGTTTTAATGCTTTAAAATCAAATATTTGTGTTGTTTTATATATTACATTTTATATATCAGTTTTTGGATTTGTGTTAAGAGATTTTACTGAAATAGAAAACTGTTTTTATCAATATATAAATCCTTTAACAATAAGTTTATTAATTGTTTTAGTTTATGGTTTTATGTGGATTTTTCATAGTTTGCAATTTAATAATGAATTAAGAAATCAACTTGAAAACAAATCGTTTGTAAAAAATCATAGCTTTAAATTATCAAAATTGTCGTGTTATAAACAATTAATTTTAAAAAATAATTTAAGAGGAAAAACTACTAGAACAATATTTCTTCATTTATTACTTGGAATAGTTTTTATTCTAAATTATTATTTTAATAATCTGCCGTCTGATTTTTTAAAATTTAGTATGTTTTCTATAGGTTTATTTATTCTTTTTCAAATGTATTTGTTTGTTAGTCAGCCAATTTTTTCATATTTATCTTGTTATATAGATGGTTTAGTATGTTTAAATAAAAATTTTTATTACCAAATTTTTCAAAATCATTATAAAATTAATTTTGTTTACTCATCAATTGTTACAATAATACTTTGTGCTCTAATTCAAAGATTTATAATTGTAATATCAATATTTATGTTGAACATTAGTTTATTTTATTTGTTGTATGCAATTCAAAATATAACTAATGTATATCGATACGAAATAAACAAATTGTTAACAAATAAATCAGGTTTGAATATATTTCATTTTATATTCGTAATTGTAGCAATAAATTTAACATATTTTTGTGTATTATTTGAACATAATATATATTTTAATATAATAATCAATATTTTTAGTATAATGATTTTATTTAATAAAGATTATTTTATACAAAAAATATGTAACAAATTAAATAAAGATCGCTACAAAAATCTTTCAAAATATCGTGGTGAAGTAAATAAATAATGGTTGTAAATATAATTTATCTATATAATTGTTAATAAATATATAAATTAAAGCCGATGCAATTTTTTGTATCGGTTTTTTTATTAATAAACAATGTTAAATTATTAATAATTTTTTTTTGTGTTAAATTAATTTATTTATATTTGCGCAAGTTCCGAGCGAATTTATCGCTATGGAATAATATATTTTTAGGCGTTTATTTACGCTATGTTTTTGACGCATTGAAACTTCGCAACTTTCAAGAAACAGTCAGAAACAAAGCAATGTTTAATGCCCGCAAGTGTGTATTTTTCAGACATACAGCTAATTGTATGTCTGCCATACATACAGCGTGGTTATTCGTTGCTCGTTTCTACTGTTTCGGGTAGTGCGAAGACCTCAATGCGTGGAACGGGCAAAATAAGAATTCCACGCTTTTTTTTTAACTATCTGATTTGGAATTCGTCAGATGTTTACTAATATATACCGCTAAATTATGGAAATGGGTCAAATTATTAAAACTCGTCTAGAAAATCAAGGTCAAAGTGTAACTTGGTTTTGTAAAAAGATTAATTGTTCTCGTTCAAAATGTTACGATTTATTTAAAAGTAATAGTATTGATACAATATTATTAAAAGAAATTTGTGAGGTTTTGAATTATAATTTCTTTAAAGACCTATCTGCTGAAATTGAAACACAAATGTTTGAAAAATAATACATTTTTGTTCGGTTTTTTCGTCAAAAATTGTCATTATTTTTACTTATCTGTTTTACATTTGCAATGTTCAATTAAAGAGAACAATTTTTCAAATGATATTCTGTAAATATTATTAGCTTTGGTTTATAGAATATAAAGCTAACATTTGAACGCAGTATTCCAAAAAGGCGTAAATAGAGTAGGAGATAATTTTTTTAAAATTATAAAATGAAAACATTAGAATTAAAAGAAATGGTAACCGTTGAAGGAGGCGATTGGGGTTGTGCTTTCGCAATTGCTGGTTTTGCTTGTAGCGAAGTTGGTCTAATAGCTTTTTCAGGAGGAATAGGGGCTGCGATAGGAACAGCAGCATGCTTTTGGGCAAGTGCTTATGGGGTTTTTGATAGCTGTGCTTAATGAAGTAATTAAAGAACACTAGTAATATATTAGAATTTTATTATTATAACAAAAACAAAAAATTATGAAAGAATTAAATATAATTGAAATGCAAAATATAGAAGCAGGCGATAGTTGTACAACTGCTTACATTTTATGGGGATTTACCATAGTTGGTTTGTGTATCGCATCTGGAGGTATCGGTGCTGTATGTGCTATTGGAGGATATGGTGCAGCATCTGCATCTATTGCTTATTATTGTGCATAAGTCAAAATAGTATTACTTTAATTTAAGTAGCTTATAATTATTTAGGGTGAGTTTAAAATAATCGAATACTGAATAATTTTTCTCACTCTATTAATAACAAATCCTATTGTGTTAAAGATTAAGGTTATAAAAAATCTCAAAAAATTATAATAATGAATGTAAACAATATTTTTTTTCATAAGTTTATAAATATTCGTAGAACGTGGTCTTTTGAAAGTGAAATAGTCTCTGCTATTACTAAATTGTTTTTTAATTTATTTATAATTTTAAATTTTCTTGCTACTGGTTTTTTGCTTGACATAATAATAAAACAAGATATAAATTTTACATTAACTTCAATATTATTGGGAACAGGGCTAGCTGAGATTATTATAAAAATAACCATAGAAAAAAAGTATATTTCAAACTTGACACCATATATTACCTTACCAATAAAATTGTGGAGACTAAAAATTCACGATTTTATATGTAACTTATTTAAAATTGGCAATTTTGTAACATTCTCAGTTTTTGCTGTTTATTTTGTAAAGCAAATTTTTATTGCTGATTTTCCAATTTTAGATGCGTTTTTATATATTATTATAATATTTGGATTTGAACTTTTTACAGAATCGTTATTTAATTGGTTTAAAAGTTTAAGTAGTTTTAAATCAATTCTTTGTAGTATTATTTATATAGCATTTTATCTAGGATGCGCAGTATTTATTTTAAATTATTTTTCTGAAGTTGAAAGTTTATTTTTTCAATATAAAAATCCACTCATATTAGGTTTGTTAATAGTTTTATTATGGGCATTAACATGGATTTTTCATTCTTTGCAATTTAAAAATGAATGTAGAAATACTTTTGAAAACTCAACATCACAAAAAGTTCGTGTTTTAAAGTTGTATAACTTGTCAATTTATTCACAATTGATATTAAAAAATATTTTTAGAGGAAAAATAATAAAATCTTTTATTATCCCTTTCTTTTTAGGTATATTTTTTATTATACAAAACTATGATGCTTTTCATAGTCATGTTTTTGTTAAGATGGCAATACTTTCGTATGGTTTGTTTTCTCTATTTCAAATGTTTTTACTTGCAAGTCAACCAATATTTTCCTATTTAAGTTGTTACGCAGATGGTTTAACATGTGTGAATCATAATTATTATAACAAAATTTTGCGTAATCATTATAAAATAAATTTGATATACTCATCAATAGTTGCAATAATATTTGCTGCTATAACACAACGATTTTTCTTATCTGCAACAATGTTTATGCTGAATATTAGTATATCATACTTTTTAATTGTCATTCAAAATTTTTATGGAGGTGTATCTAGAGTAGATATTTTCAATCCATCTACAAACAAAACCTTTAATACAATAGTAGTGTTATATTTTGTTTTTGCTATGTTACTTACTTTATTATGCGTAATTTTTGAAAAAAACATATATTTTAATATATCAATTATAGTTATCTGTTTTGTTTGCTTTATAAAACGAGATAAATTTTTCAATTTTTTGTGTAATAAATTAAAGCAAAATCGTTATAAAAATCTTGCTATATACAGAGGTGAAGTCAACTAAATAATGGTATAAATCTCAAAAATATGAACAATCACTTATCATACTTATTAAAATTAAAACGAAGCAGAAAACTGGGAATAAATAGTTATTCAACAACATTAATTCCTTGGATGTTTGCTTTGGCGTTAATGTTTTTTATGACACTTGTCGCAATTGGATTAGCGTTAATAATTTTGCAATCAAACAATATCTTTTATGATTTAACAAAGGTATTTGTTTCATTGTTGGTGGTAGATTTTAGTATTAAATGTATTTTTAGCAAATCATCAATTGCTGAATTATGTTCTTTAAAGTTATTGCCAATACCTAAGTATGAATTATATCTTCAAAATATTAAGGACAAGTTATTTTCTTTTTTAAACTTTATAACATTCCCATTTTGTATAATAGTGGTTGTTTCATTATATTTTTACTCAAAATTAGAATTGTCTCATTCAATTATATTGATTGCTTTTTATATAATATTTACATTATCAAATACATTTGTAATTATTTGGATAAAAAGTTTAAATGGATTGAAAAGAAATTTACTATTGATATTTGCGTATATATTAGTGTCATCAATACCTATGATTGTTACAAGCAATAGTAATTTGATTCCATTTTTATCAGATAATTTAATTCAAAACAAAATTTTGTTGTTATCAATTTCAATTGTTCTTGTTTTGTTTATTACAATATTGGCAATCTATCAGTATAAAAATGAGTTTACTAAATTTTTGGAAAGCCAATTTAATTCAAATACTGATTCTTTTATTTATGGAATAGTAACGCAATTTAGCTTTTCTCCTATTACAAAATTGATTATTAAAATAATATTCAAAAATTTAAATTTTATTGTTAGTTATTTAGCATTTATTATTTTTTCGTTTGTATTTTTTAATGGTATTGAAGAAAAGCCTGGATTAGAGATGTTTACAGTTTTTTTTATGTTATTTTCTTCATTTCTTTATTTATTAATGAACCAAACTATTGTTAATTTTTCTATATGTTATGATGGATTATTTGTATTGAATAAAAAATTGATATATAATATAAATAAAATTGATATAAAAATTAATTATGTGTTTGTAATTATAGCTTCTCTATGCTTTTTTTTAGCATCTAAAGATATAAATTTAGCATTAAATCAATTATTTTTAGGCGCAGGATTGAATGCTTATATCTGTTTATATTGTAATAATAATGATATTTATAGATTTGATATATTGAAGAATTCTCTTTTTGCAGGACATATAAGCAATGCAAATTTAAAGAAAGTATTTTGTTTTTTTGCGGAAGTGATAGTATTTTCTATTATTTGGCATTTTGTTGATTATAAATATATTATAACAATAATGAATATGTTGATTTTTATTATTAGTTTAATTTATCAAGAAAAATTTATTAACCTAATTTGTGATAAATTCAACAAAAAAAGATATCTATATCAAAGCATAATGAGAGGATTTTAATATAATCCCCAATTTTATATAAAATTTAAAGACTAATAAAATGGATAATAATATAGAACTAGAACCCGAAGAAAAAAATATAGATTTTCGTAAAGGGCTATTGTTTTTTTTGATAACAGGATTATTAAGTGCAATATCTGGTTATTTGAATGGTAAGTATGTTATGAGCAATAGTGATTATTTTCTATTGCTTCTTCCTCAACTTACAGAAGAACAGATAGCTCAAATACAACAACCGCTATGGTTATGTTGTATTGCTCCTATATTTACTCAATTGTTTTATTTATTTTTATTATCTTTTGTTGTTTATATAGGATATTATCTTACAATAAAACAGAAGTTTGGTACAATATTAAAATGTGTTGCGTTATCACAAATAGTATTTGGCGTGATGTCAATAGTAAATGTTTTAAAAATAATTATTTATGGTTTACCAGAATGCACTATTGGTTTATCCGTTTATTCTTTTTCTTTAGCGTCATTTTTTGATGTTTGCCGATTAGATATGTGGATGGTAATTCCTTTGTCTTATTTTAATATTTTTGAAATATTTTTTGTACTTTTGCTATCGTATTTGTTAAGCAAAAATTTTAATAATAGTTTTTCAAAATCACTAAAAATGGTTTTGTATACCTATGGATTGACTTTGGTATTGATTATTATATGTTTGTGCTCAAGTTATATTTTTATGACAGAATAATTAAAAATGAAAAAAAAGTTAACTAAAATAATAATATTAAGTGTAGTTTTATTGATAGTTGCACTTATTTTGTTAGCATTTTTGCATAAGCAAAAATCAAAAGATATTTCACAATTTCAGGGATTATATTTACATGATTCAATTGAAGTTTTTAGTCAGATAAATAATGAAAACAAAATATTAATGGTGTTTTTTAATCCAGAATGCGAAATGTGTCAATCTGAAATAAAATCACTCGATAATTTTGAGGCAAAAGATGTTGTTCTAGATTTGATTTCGTCAGCACATAGTGATTCTGTGGCAAAATTTGTTAAGGACTATCATTTTAAAAATTTTAAAAGTTATAGTGTAACAGTTGATAGTTTGTCGAAATGGAGCATTGCACTTGATATAAATTATATTCCAACTTTAATTTATGTTAAAAACAGAGAAATACAAAAACGTAGAACTGGAGTAGTAAAATTAGAAACTATAATCAATGAAAAAGAAGGAAATTAAAAAATTAGCGTCAACAGGTTGTTTTCAACAAGATGTTGCTGATTGTGGAGTAGCTTGTTTATCAACAGTTATGCGCTATTATGGCAAAAATATTTCACTAGAACAAGCTCGCGAACTTAGCGGAACAAATGCTCAAGGCACAACAATGCTTGGTCTTTATATTACTGCACAACAACAAGGTTTTGAACCTCAAGGTTATGAAATTGAACCTGATGTTTTAAAATCTCAAAACGACCCAATTATTGTTCATACATTGTTGCCCAATGGGTTGCAACATTTTATGGTGTATTGTGGTTTTGAAAAAAATGAGTTTATAGTTTTTGATCCTTTTAAAGGTATTACAAATATTCCTGAAAATGAATTTTTAAAGATTTATACTAAAAAATGTTTATTAGTAAAACCTTTAGATAATAATTTTAAAAGAGAAAAACCTGTTAATAAGATAGTTGAATTTTTAAAAGATTATATCAAAACCAATAAAGCAACATTTGCTAGTTTAATATTAATAAGTATTCTTGTTGCAGTTTCAGGAATGAGTACTTCTGTACTTTTTCAAAAATTGATAGATAGTTATTTGCCTGATAATCTTTATAATAAAATTTATGCAGGAATAGTATTTGTATGTTTGCTATTGATAGTTAAGGTTCTTTTAAATGCGTTAAAACAATTATTAATTGTCAAAAACTATAAAGAGATTCAAGAAAATTTGGTAGATAAATTTTTTAATAAACTATTTAGTTTGAAACTAGGCTTTTTTGAGTCAAGAAAAATAGGCGATTTGGCAGCTCGATTAAATGATATTCGTAGAATTCAATCAATTGTAACCTACATAATTGGAGGTAACACTGTAATTGATATTTTCTTAGTGGTGGTAGGTTGTTGTATAACAGGTTATTATGCTTGGCAAATGCCAATAATTATAATTTTGATTCTTGCAATTTCGTTTTTTTATATTCTTAAAACAAATGGCGAAATTATTTCAAAACAAAGAAATATGATGGTTGATTATTCAAATTTAGAGTCAAAATTTATAAATTCTGTTAAAAATATAAGATTTATCAAAGTTGGAAATATGTCAGATAATTTTGTAAAAGTTAATAATATATTATTTCAAAAATTTACAGGTTCAAGTTATGTTGTTGACAAATTACAAATAAAATTATCTTGCTTTTATGGAATTATAAACGTTGTACTTACATTAGGATCATTGATTTTTTGTGCAATAAGTTATCAAAACGAGATTGTTTCAATTGGAGAATTTATAGCTATTGTAAGTATAGTATCATTAATATCTCCAAGTATAATAAATTTATCATTATTACCAGTTTCATTTAATGAAGCTAAAACAGCTTTTGACAGATTTTTTTCTACCATAGATTTAAAAAGTGAAAATCTTGAAGGTGATGATTTAAAAGAAATTAATGAAATATCACTTAATAAATTAAATTTTGGTTTTATTGGACGAAAACAAATAATCAATAATCTTGATGCAGTTTTCACCAAAGGAAAGGTAAATTGTTTGGTTGGCAAAAGTGGATGTGGAAAATCAACACTTTGTAAACTTTTAGAAAAATCATATTTAGCTTCTAATAATTCAATATTGGTTAATGGAAAAGATTTAAATAGCATTAACACAATTCAATATAGAAGTAAAATAGGAATAATACCACAAAATATTCAAATGTTTGAAGGTTCAATTTTAGAGAATATTTGTATAGGTATTAATGGCAATCCACAAGAAATTTATCAAAAAGTAATAGAAGTATGTACAAAATATGATTTGTTGAATTATCTTCAAGAATTGCCAAATTCTTTGATGACAATAGTTGGCGAAGCAGGTATTGAACTTTCTGGAGGCGAAAAACAATTTGTTAATTTCATAAAAATTTTGGTTCAAAATCCACAAATTATGATTTTTGACGAACCAACTTCTGCTATGGATACTCAAATGAGTGATAAAATTTGGCAAATAATATTTTCATTGTCTCAAGAAAATATCGTAATTTTGGTAACACATCAATTAAATATGCTAGAAAAATATTCTGAGAATTTGAATGTTGTAAAATTATAATAATACAGCATTAAGATTTAGTATTAAAAATAGAATAATGATTAAACTGACTAATATTAATAAAACCTATAATTCAGGTTCACCACTTCATGTATTAAAAGGCATTGATCTTCATATACAAAAAGGAGAATATGTATCAATAATGGGAGCTTCTGGTTCTGGTAAAAGTACTTTATTAAATATTCTTGGAATTTTAGATAATTACGATACTGGAGAATACTATCTAAATGGAAAGTTAATCAAAAATTTATCAAAAGAAGAGGCTGCTCAAACACGTAACGATTTTATAGGTTTTATATTTCAACAATTTAATCTTATTCCATTTAAAGATGCGTTAGAAAATGTTGCGTTACCACTTTATTATCAAGGAATAAATCGTAAACAAAGAAAAGAAATAGCACTTGAATATTTAGATAAATTTGGGTTAAAAGATTGGGCTCATCATCTTCCAAATCAACTATCTGGAGGACAAAAACAACGTGTAGCTATTGCAAGGGCTTTGGTTTCTAAACCTAAAATTATTTTAGCCGATGAACCAACAGGAGCACTTGATAGTAAAACTTCTATTGAGGTGATGGAGATTCTTGGAAATCTTCATAAACAAGAAGGTTTAACTATTGTGGTGGTTACACACGAAAGTGGTGTGGCTAACAAAACTGATAAAATTATTAGAATTAAAGACGGAATTATTGAGTCTATTCAAGAAAATACTAATCATAACAATCTTTTCAATGAAAATGGTCTTATAAAATGAAACAATTTGCAAATTTTATATTAACGAGTTTAATATTTTTTACAACAATAAGAGTAACTGCTCAGACTCATGAATGGACATTACAAGAATGTACAAATTATGCTGTAGAAAATAATATTTCAATAAAACAAACAGAACAAAGTATTCAAAGTCAAGAAATTAGGCTTAATTCAGCACAAAATACTTATTTACCAGATGTAAGTGCAAGTGCAAGTCAAAATTTTTCATTTGGACGTGGATTAACCGCAAATAATACTTATTCTAATACAAATACACGAACAACATCGTTTAGTGTTGGAGCAAATATGAATTTGTTTAATGGTTTTCAGCGTAAAAACAATATTGAATTAAACAAATTAAATTTAAATGCAATGAATGTCGATCTTGAAAAGGTTAAAAATGATGTTCGTTTACAAGTGGCACAAGCCTACGTTCAGATTCTTTATGATATGGAGATTGAAGATGTTACTCGTCGTCAAATAGAAATAGATTCAGAACAAGTGGCTCGTTTAGTTAGTTTTGTGATTAATGGAAAATCTTCAGAAGCAGAACTTTCACAACAAAAGGCTTCTTTAGCAAATAGTAAATTAACTTACACTCAAGCTGTAAATAATCGAAAATTATCAATATTAACATTATCTCAGTTATTAGAATTGCCATCTCCTGATAGTTTTGCAATTGTACGACCAGACACTTCACAATTGGTTTTTTCAAATTTTCAATCATCAAATATCAATTATGAAGAACGACCAGAAATTAAAGCAGAACAAATAAGACTAAATGCAACAGAATATAGTTATAAAGTTGCGCGTAGTGGTTATTTGCCAACATTGAGCATAAGTGGAGGTTTAAGTACAAATTATTACACAGTTTCTAATATGCCATCTGAGTCGTTTAGTAAACAGATAGATAATAATTTTAGTCAATATATTGGTATAAATTTAAATATTCCAATATTTAGTCGTTTTAACGTTCGCAATGATGTTCGCGATGTTAAAATACAGCGTGAAAATCAGCAATTAAGTTTAGATTTGGCACGTAAAAATCTTTATAAAGAAATTCAACAAGTAAACCTTAATGCAGAAAATGCTTTAGCCAAAGTTATTTCATCTCGTGAAGCCGTCTCTAATTCAGAAATAGCATTCCGTTTAGCAAAAGCACGTTACGAAAACGGAAAATCAACAATTACAGAATTTAATGAAGCCAAAAATAATTATTTGAAATCACAATCAGATTATGCACAAACTATATATGAGTTTATGTATTGCAAAATGTTAGTAAAATGGTATAGCGGAGAAGAGATGGCTTGGTAATAAATAAAAAAGCACATATTTTATTGAAAAAATAAAATATGTGCAATAATATTTTAATTATTTGTTTATTATAAAACAGAGTCGTAAAAATCAAGAACACAATTAAAATCAAATAAAATGTGTTCTGCTATAGAAACGCCAACAGAACTATATTGACTAGAAAGAATAGATTTTCTGTGTCCTAAATTAGTAACATTTTCGTCAATAAGCAGTTGCATAACAATTTCAATAGGTTCAGATTTACCATAAGAACAATTTTCAAAAATGTTACCTTTTTCAAAATATTTTTCAAAACGAGAAGATAAATCTTTACCATCAGAAGAATTATGTCCAATTTTGCCATTTTTCCCAATATCAGACGCATGATTAGCAGCAGCTTCGCTTAATTCTTCGTTTGGTATTAGCATAGGTAAATTATTTACATTTTCAAGATCATTATAAAGAGATTGAACATATTCTGAATTTAGAGAATTTTTTTCTGCATAATCTTTTAAATAAGTAGATGCAAATAATTTTCCGTTGCTACGAGCTAAATTGCATAAACATATAACTGATTTTTCATTTTCTGATAAGTAAGCAACATCTTTTGCAGTGTTGGCTTTGTTAAATTCGTTTTCGTTCCAACGAATATCTCTCTTAATTTGAGCTTGTGAATTTGACATTATACTTCCTAAAGCTAATGCAATTACTAAAGTTTTTATTATACGCATATTTTTAAAATAATTTAATTAATAATCAATGTTGTTGATAATTAAATTAATTATTTGATTTAGTTGTTTCTTGTTTTGCGTTATAATAATTTTTTTTGTTCAGAATTATCTTTATTCATAAAAGTTTCTTGAACTTTTTGTTTATAAAAACGATTGATTCTTATGAATGAAATAACAAAATTTAGGATATACACCATCCAAATTAAAATCATTAATAAAATTCTATGGGATAAAAGTCCCCAAAAATCAAAAATTGGAATGATTGAAAAAATTAAACAAAATAAAAATATTTCTTTGAAATTAATTTCACTATGAACGGTTATAAGCCCTTGATTTTTTTCAACTTTTAAATTTCCACCTAAAATACCATTAAATCTATTAAAACCGTTCCAAACAAATCTAAAAAATGTACCTTTAAAACGATATTCATTGTTATGTCTCCATCTATCATTCATATATGCGACTTCTAGTTCGGGCTTTACGCGTTTAAATAGCGAGTCCGCAAATTCATCTGCACTTAATTTTGAATATATTTCAAAATCTGATCTATATTTTAATAGTGAAAACATTTTTATTTTATTTCTTATGCAAATTTATATAATTTTTTTTAATACTATTATATATTTTTAAAAGTTAACAAAAAATTTAAAGGTTTTAATTTATTTTCAATGCTTATTAAGCACATTCTTTTTAAAATCGTTTTCTGCATTATAATATCTTAAAATAAATTTAGCAGAAAAAGATTTTCTTAATTCATCTTCGTATTTTTGTTGTATTTCTAATTCTTCGCTATTATATTTGCGTAAATCGTTTAGAATAGCAATACATTCATTGTCAGGAATTTCATTAACTTTGCATGGGTTATATCTACATCTACGTGTCATGTAAAGTTTATCAAATAAAGCATCATATTTATTATAAATAGGCCAAAATTTTTGAGCTTCTTCCACTGTAAAATTCATTGCAGATGAAAGATAGGCTATTTTATCTGCTTTAAATTGTTTCTTTTTTTGTTCCCAACTGTTATTTCCATTGTTGTCTTGATTTTGTGCAAATGTCGTTATTGTTGACAAAGCAAAAATTATAAAAAGTATTATTTTTTTCATAGTTGTATTATTAAGCTAATATTCTTCAATTATTAAATCGTAATCAAAATAAGTTCCGTAGTCTATAAAATCGGTAGCAGTATATGTAATTAGAGGTTCTTTATTTCCTAATGTAAATTCATAAAATGTATAGTCATCACAATTGTCTACTAAATATTGTGTATAATCGTATTGATTTTCGTTTTCTTTTGTTTCTGTTTTTTTAAAATCAGAAGAGTATACATACAAACCTAATGCGATAAAAGAAGCAGCAACAGCAGTGCTAAGCATTTTTATCACTTTAGATATTTTGTTTTTTTGAGATTTGTTTTCTTTTTCAATTTTTTCGAAAATTCTATCTTCAAAATTATCAAAATATCCTTCAGGTGGATTGAAATCAAAGTTTTGTTTTAAGTCACTAAGTTTCATAGTATAATTTTTTTGTATAGACGTTTATTTTTATTTTTGGTTTAATCTAATTCTAAATAGTTTTCAATTTTTTTTACAGCAAAATGGTATGATGCTTTTAATGCACCCACAGATGTGTTGAGTATTTCTGACATATCTTCATATTTCATTTCTTCAAAATATTTCATTTGAAATACTAATCTTTGTTTTTCAGGCAATTGTTCTATTGCTTTTGTTAATTTTTGTGTAATTTCATCGCTTGTATGATGATCATCATTTTCGATAGATGGAATTTGTACGAAATTTTCGTCATCGTCAATCGAAATTGTTTTTTTGTTTTGCTTTGATTTTAGAAACGATAAAGTTTCGTTGGTTGAAATTTTGTATAGCCAAGTAAATAGTGATGATTCTAATCTAAATTTAGGTAATGCACGCCATGCTTTAACAAATGTGTTTTGAACTATGTCGTCAGCTTCTTCGTGTGTTACCAAAAATGTTCGTATATGTGTATAGATGCGAGTTCCGTATCGTTTCATTATGATACGAAATATTTTTTCACGATTTTGATTGTTCAAAAACGCTTCTACTAATTCTATATCGGAATATTTTTCCGCGTCTATCATATTTATATGTAGCTGTTTAGACGTTAATTGTATTTCGATTCTTCTTTTTTTATTTGCGTTGCAAATTACATAATTTTTATCTTTAATAAATAAAAAAATATTTAATTAAAGTGAATATATTTATAAATTTGCTTTGTGAATAAATTTAATATCATGAACGAAAATATCCTAAGTTTAGAGCCTAAAGCTCTTTGGAAAAATTTTAGAGATCTTACTCTAATTCCTCGACCTTCTAAACATGAAAAGAAGGTTACTGATTTTTTATTAGATTTTGGTAAAAAACATTGCGACGAAGCTTTTATTGATAATGTTGGAAATGTTGTTTTTAGAAAAAAATCTACAATTTCTATGGCTAATAGAAAGGGAATTTTGTTGCAAGCGCATTGCGATATGGTTCCTCAAAAAGATGATAATAAGGTTCATAATTTTGAAACAGATCCTATCGAAACCATTGTAACTGACGGCTTTGTGATGGCAAATAAAACTACATTAGGAGCTGATGATGGAATGGGGGTGGCTGCAATTATGACTATTATGCAAGATGAAAATCTTCAACATGGTCCGTTAGAAGCTCTTATTACTATTGACGAAGAAACTGGTTTGACTGGTGCTTTTGGTTTAGAACCAAATTTACTAAAAAGCGATGTTTTGTTAAATCTTGATTCTGAGGAAGATAATATATTTTATATCGGTTGTGCTGGTGGTATTACTGCTAATATTGAAGCTAATTTAACTTTTGAAGATGTTTACGATGGTTTTACACCTTATATTATTAATGTTGATGGATTTTTAGGTGGACATTCTGGTAGTGATATTCATAAAAATCGTCCTAATGCTATCAAAATTTTGTTCCGCCTTTTTATGGAAGCAGAAAATTTTGATATTAAGATTTGTAATTTTGAAGGTGGATCGCTAAGTAATGCAATTCCAAGAAGTTGTAAGGCTCAAATTTTGGTTGATTCTTCTAAAATATCAGAATTTGAAAGTTTTGTAACTAATTTTAATAAAACCATTTACAGAGAATATTCTAATTTTGATCCTAATGGTAAAATTTCGTTTATAAAACAAGATTCTTTACCTTCAAAATGTTTGTCAGATGATTCTTCTAAACGTATTATTTTTCTTGTAAATAGCATTGTTTCAGGAGTTTTTACTATGAGTGCTGATATTCCAGGATTAGTTGAAACTTCTAATAATTTAGCAATTGTTAAAATAGAAAATTCTAAAGCATTGATAACAACACTTTTGCGTAGTTCTGTTGATAGTCAATCAAAATATTTATGTAATATAATAAAGTGTCAAGTTGAATATTGTGGAGCAAAAATTTCGTTTTCTGGTGAATATCCAGGTTGGAAACCAAACACACAAAGCGAAATTATGGAAATTATGAAATCAATTTATAAAGAAAATTTTGGAGAAGAGCCAATTATAACAGCCATTCACGCAGGTCTTGAATGTGGTTTAATTCTTGGAAAATATCCAAAATTAGATGTAATTTCATTTGGACCTAACTTGTTTAATGTTCATACTCCAACTGAAAAGGTTGAAATAAAATCCGTTCAAAAAATCATGAAACTTCTTTACGAAGTTATTAAAAATGCTCCATTTAAAGGAGGTTTGATTGCTTAATTATTACTACATAAAAAAAGAGTTAAGAAGATATAACTTCTTAACTCTTAACATATTATTTTATAGTTTAGAACATTCCGAAACTAAAGTTTACGCTATAAATCAGTCCGTTTAAGTCTTGTTTTTTAGCAATAACATCGCCGTTTGGATAGTATAAATCAAGAGAACCATACATTCTATATGAAACTCCTAATGACATTTGAAAATGTTTAAGTAGTTTAAAATCAACGTTTACTCCTGGTTGAAATACAAATATAGCACATTCATCAATATCTTCATCGTAGCGATAGTGATGATAACGATCCCAATCATCATCCCAAAAATAATCAGAATTGTAATATCCAATACAACCACCACCTATTCTAATTGGAATTGAAAAATGAATAGGTGACTCAGGCATAATTATCGGTTTTATAAAAACACCACCAAAACCACCACCAAATAAGCATTTTTCGTCAAAATTTTTATCAGTAAATGCTTCTGATATAGTGCCTTGTCCCCAAAGTCCTAATTCTAAAGTATGGTTTCTGATTGCGCCAATTTCACATCCAAATTCACCATAACCACGTTCATCAAAATTTGAATAACCACCTAAAAATGTGATTTCTCCACCCCATTTTGCTTCACCTTTATTAAATAAAGTGCGCATTTCGTTATCTTCTTGTGCCATCACTGATGAACAAACAGCCATTAATGCTGATACGATAATTAATTTCAATTTCATTTTACGTATTTTTTAAGGTTAATTTATATCAGTTTTCTATCATTTCCTTTAAATCACAATGCAAAACTATTTTTAATATATTTTTATTTGTTATTTTTTCGACAAAATCGAATAATTTTTCGACTAACAATAGTTTATTTTGTAATGTTTTAATATTTTCAAATATTATACCTAAAAATTTCTTTAGAATTTCAAATAAATAATTAACCCTTATTTCTTAATTCATAATTCTTAAATTAACAATCATTTTATTATTTTGCGTAAAATAAACGCAAAGAAATATGACCAAGTTTGAATATGAATTTCCTCGTCCTGCGTTGGCAGTAGATTGTGTAGTGTTTGGCTTTGATGGAAAGCAACTTAACGTCTTATTAATAAAACGTGGTATTGAACCTTATAAAGATTGTTACGCACTTCCTGGAGGTTTTGTTCATATTGACGAAACTATTGATGATTGTGCACGTCGCGAATTGTATGAAGAAACTGGAGTAACAAATGTTTTTATGGAACAATTGTTTACTTTTGGAGCATTAAATCGAGATCCGCGCGACCGTGTTGTTTCTGTGGCTTATTATGCTTTGGTTCGTAGCGAAGATTTTAAACCCAAAGGCGGAAGTGATGCGTCTCAAGCTGATTGGTTTAAAATCAATGATTTACCATCTCTTGCGTTTGATCATGCTGAAATTCTTAATATTGCAAAAAAACGTATTCAAGGACAAATTCGTTATAAACCTATTGGCTTTGAACTACTTGATCGAAAATTTACTATGACACAACTTCAAACTCTTTATGAAGCTGTTCTTGAATGTAAATTTGACCGTAGAAATTTTTCAGGAAAAATTCTTAAAACAGGTCTTTTAAATTTACTTGATGAAAAAGTGTTAAATGTAGCTCACCGAGCGCCACGTTTAATGAGTTTTAATCGTGAACGTTATCAAGAGTTGTCAGAACATGGATTTAATTTTGAAATTTAATGAAATCATTTGATAAACATGCCTTTGGTGGTCATGTTGCAATGTTTGTTGCCAACATTATTTGGGGAATAATGGCTCCTGCAAGTAAATTTTTGATGAGTTTTGATAGTGTTTCATCATTTGCTGTTACAGGTTTTAGAGTTGCAGGTGCTTGTTTACTTTTTTGGATTGCTTCTTTGTTTTTAAAAAAGGAAGATGTTTGTAGAAAAGATAAAATTCGTCTTCTTTTTGCATCTATGTTAGCAGTAATGTTTAATCAAGGTTCGTTTATTACAGGTGTTTCGTTAACATCGCCCGTTGATGCAACAGTAATTGTTACTTTTTTGCCTGTAATTACAATGATTTTGTCAGCTTTGATTTTAAAAGAACCAATTTCAGTTTTAAAAGTAGGAGGAATTGTTTGCGGAATATCTGGAGCTTTAATATTGGTTTGCAGTTCGGCAAATGGGGGAGGAGTTTCTAATATTTGGGGTAATCTTTTATGTTTAACAGCTCAATTTAGTTTCGCTTTTTATGTAGTTTTGTTTAAAGATTTGGTAGGTAAATATTCTCCCGTAACAATAATGAAATGGATGTTTTTGTTTGCTACAATTTTATTTGTTCCATTTTTTGTAAAAGACATGGTAGCAATTAATTACAGAGAATTACCATTTGATGCTTATTTAGCATTAATTCATATAGTTTTTGGCGGAACTTTTATTTGTTATTTTATGATACCAATTGGACAACATAGATTACGTCCTACTGTTGTTGTTATGTATAATTATGTTCAACCAATTGTAGCAACTATTATAGCATTAAGTTTAGGAATGGATACTTTTTCAACAATAAAAATATTAGCTGGAATATTAATATTTGTAGGAGTTTTTGCAGTTACTCAGAGTAGAGCAAAAGCAGATTTAATCAAATAATTAATTATAACCAACTATTAAAATTATATATCATGCAATTTTTACAATTTTTAAAAAACAATGCACTTCCATTAGCAATATTATTAGGATGTGTATTTTGGCAATGGACACATTTATTGTCTTGGATTTTGCCATATAATTTGTTTATAATGTTATTTTTATCTTTTTCACGTGTTTCGGTTAGTGAATTAAAATTTAAAAAAGTTCATTTATTATTGTTATTGGTATTAATTATTGGAGGATTAGGATCTTATTTAATAATATCACCATTTAATAAAATATTAGCAGAAAGTGTAATGGTTGTAGTAATGTGTCCAACAGCAACCGCTGCCGTAGTTGTTACAACAAAATTAGGCGGAAGTGCTCCTAATGTTGTAAGTTTCACTTTGTTAGTAAATTTAGTAATGGCATTGTTAATTCCAACTGTTTTCCCTTTGATAGAAAATAATGATAAATCATTTATTGATGGATTTTTAGCAATTCTTCAAAAGGTATTTCCTATGCTAGTTTGTCCTATGGTTTTGTCAGAATTATTAAGAAAAATAACACCAAAATTTCATAGTAATATTCAAAAAATATCAAGTTTATCTTTTTATTTGTGGGCATTTTCAATTATTGTTCTTATGGGACGTACAACTAAAGATATTTTAGATAAACCTGAAAATGTTTATATAGATATTCTTATGGCAATTTCTAGTTTAATAGTATGTATTTTACTTTATATAATTGGTAAAAAAATAGGGACAAAATTTGACGATCGTGTTAGTTGTGGTCAAAATGTAGGTCAAAAAAATACAATTTTTGCAATTTGGGTTGCTCAAACTTATTTAAATCCTTTAAGTGCTTTAGGTTCATCGTTTTATATTGTTTGGCAAAATTTATTTAATAGTTGGCAATTACAAAAAAAACGTAAACATGAAGAGAAGAAAAGTAATGATTAAAATCAAATATTTATAAGCCCAAACCTCCAATGCGTCATCTCGAACGCAATGAGAGATGACGGGCATTTTACTATTTAATAAAAAACCAAATATCAACTAAATACCAAATTTTGAAATCAAACATTTTGAGATTCCATACATATTTAGTTAAAAACATTTTGAGATTCCATACATTATCAGTCAAAAACATTTTGAGATTCCATACATTTTCTATATTTTTGCTATATTAAATGCTAAACATTTTGAGGAAAATGGAGAAAAAAACAAAAGTATTCAAAAGAAAGATATATGATAAAATGTTGCAATGGAAAAATTCCAAAAACGGTACTACTGCATTACTTATAAAAGGAGCTCGTAGAGTTGGAAAATCCACAATTGCCGAAGAATTTGCAAAAAAAGAATATGTATCATATATTATTGTTGATTTTGCCAATCCTCCAGAACAATTATTAGAAGCAATTACTCATATTTCAGACTTAGATTATTTTTTATTGCAACTTCAATTTATTTACAGAAAAACATTATTCGAAAGACAATCTGTAATCATTTTTGATGAAATACAAAAAGCACCAACAGTACGTCAAGCAATAAAGTATTTAGTTAAAGACAAACGTTACGATTATATTGAAACAGGCTCGTTATTATCAATTAAAAAAAACATAAAAGATATTGTAATACCAAGTGAAGAAACAAGAATTACAATGTTTCCTATGGATTATGAAGAATTTAGGTGGGCTCTTGATGACACAACAACAATTCCTTTACTAAAAAAAGCTTTTGATTGTAAAATGTCTCTTGGTGATGCTACAATTAGAGGTTTATTAAGAGATTTTAGACTTTATATGATTGTTGGAGGTATGCCTCAAGCAATTAATACATATCTTGACACAAATAATCTTTCTGAAGTTGACCAAACTAAAAGAGAAATTATTGAATTATATGCTGATGATTTTAGAAAAATTGATTCAACGGGTAAAATATCAAGACTTTTTAAATCAATTCCTTCTGAATTGACTAAAAACTCTATGCGTTATCAAACCACAAGCGTTCTTGGACGCAGTCAAAATAGAGATTCCCTATCTGAATTACTTTCAGATATGGAAGATAGTTTAACAGTTAATTTCGCTTATCATGCAAACAATCCTCAAGTAGGGCTTTCTCTTCATCGTGATAATAATTGTTATAAAATGTATTTAGCTGATACGGGTTTATTTATTACACTTGCATTTGATGATAAAGATTTCACTGATAATATTATATATCAAAAATTACTTTCTGATAAATTAAGTTCTGATCTTGGTTATGTTTACGAAAATATGGTAGCTCAAATGTTTAAAGCCAAAGGTTATGAACTTTATTATTATACTTGGCCTACTGAAAGTAAAAAACATAATTATGAAATAGATTTTATTATTACACAAAATTCTAAAATATGTCCAATAGAAGTAAAATCTTCTGGTTATAAAACACATGCATCTTTAGATGCTTTTCAAGATAAATATTCTAAATGGATTGCTCAACGATACTTACTATATACAAAAGATTTAAAGAAAGATAAAGACATTATTTTATTACCTATTTTTATGACTTTGTTTTTATGATTTTTTAGTACATAAAAATACACATTTTTTCATTGGTTATAAAATCTCAAAAAAGGTAAATTTCAGGACGTAGTTAAACGGTGCTTTCATTTACCATTAAAAAATTAATTTCACTTACCCAATAAAATATTTTTTTATAATATTGCGTTTTAAGCAGTTATATTTATTTTTTTTATATCTTTTTTTACTATTTCAAACTAACATTTCATTTACTTTAATCTGAAATCAAATCTAATCCGTTTTTATTAAATAAATTATTGAATTTTTTTCTTAATTTTATTTAGTTTTGTACAATTACTAAATGTATTATTTATCCCAAAAAATAATTAATAATAATGAAAAAGACAATTAGTTTACTTATAGCTACGGCTATATCGTTGAGTGTTAGTGCTCAACAATATCCTTATCAAAATCCAAATTTAGATTTTGATACTCGAACCAAAGATTTACTTTCACGATTAACAATTGAAGAAAAATCACAATTAATGTGTGATCAAAGTCCTGAAATTCCACGACTTGGAATAAAAGCCTTTAATTGGTGGAGTGAAGCTCTTCATGGAATGGGACGTGTTAATGATGTTACAGTTTTTCCTGAACCTATTGGAATGGCGGCTTCGTTTGATGAAGATTTGCTTTATCAAGTTTTTGATGCTACTTCTGACGAATTTCGAGGAAAATATAATGATGCTGTAAATAATAATCTTCCAAATATAAAATATCGTAGTTTATCAGTTTGGACACCAAATGTAAATATTTTCCGCGATCCACGTTGGGGACGCGGAATGGAAACATACGGTGAAGATCCTTATTTAACTTCTCGTATGGGTGTTCAAGTTGTAAAAGGTTTACAAAATTCAAATGGTTCTAAATATTTAAAACTTTTAGCTTGTGCAAAACATTTTGCTGTTCACTCTGGTCCAGAATGGAGTCGTCATACATTAAATGTAAACAATGTTTCAAATCGTGACTTATACGAAACATATCTACCTGCATTTAAAGCTCTTGTTCAAGAAGCTGATGTACGTGAAGTTATGTGTGCATATCAACGTTTAGACGACGAACCATGTTGTGGAAATACTCGCTTGTTGCAACGTATTTTACGTGAAGATTGGGGATTTAAATATATGGTTGTTTCTGATTGTGGTGCAATTTCGGATTTTCATGATAATCACAAAACTTCTTCTGATGCAATCCATTCTTCAGCAAAGGGAATTCTTTCAGGAACTGACGTTGAATGTTTTTGGAATAAATATGTTTATATGAATGCTCCAGAAGCTGTTAAAAGAGGTTTGCTTCGTGAGTCGGATATTGACAAATGTGTTTATCGTTTGCTTTATGGACGTTTTTCTATTGGTGAAATGGATAGTCCTGAAGTGGTTGAACATTCAAAAATTGGACTTGATAAGGTTGATAGTAAAGAACATAGACAATTAGCTTTAAAAATGGCACAAGAGTCAATGGTTTTGCTTCAAAACAAAAACAATGTTTTACCTTTGAAAAAATCTGTTAAGAAAATTGCTATTATAGGTCCTAACGCAAATAGCGAAAGTGTTTTACGTGGAAATTATAATGGTGTTCCAACTTATTCAAAAACAGTTTTAGATGGTGTAAAATCTAAAATTTCTGAAAATGCAATTTATTATGATTTAGCTTGTGATTTAGTAAATGGTAAAGTTACAAGTAGTTACATAGATAAATGTTCTTTTGAAGGTAAAAAAGGAATTCAAGCAACTTATAAAAATAATCGTGAATTTTCTGGCGATGTTGTTGCTACTGTTTATATTACTGATCCAATTAAACTTACAACAGCAGGAAATACTCAATTTGCCAATGGAGTTAATCTTGAAGGATTTTCAGGACGTTATCAAACTGAATTTAAAGCTGAAAAAGATGAAAAACTTGTTTTTAACATTGGTGTAATTGGAACTTATAAACTTTCAATTAATGGCGACTCAATTGCGTCAAAACGTTCTTGGCAATTAATGCCTTCAAAAGCATATTACGATGTGAAAAAAGGAGAAACTTATAAAATTCAACTTGATTTTGTTCACATGGCAGAATGGCAAGCTTATATAGATTTTGATTTCGGAACCGAAGTTGATTTATCGTATGATAAATTGATTGAAAATCTTAAAGGTATTGATATTGTGGTATTTGTAGGTGGACTTTCAAATCATTTTGAAGGTGAAGAAATGCCTGTAGATTTTCCTGGATTTAAAGGTGGAGATAGAACAAATATTGAACTACCTGATGTTCAACGTAATTGTTTAAAAGCTTTGAAAAATGCGGGTAAAAAAGTTGTTTTTGTAAGTATGTCTGGTTCTGCAATTGCATTTACTCCAGAAACTTCAAGTTGTGATGCAATTCTTCAAGCTTGGTATGGCGGTCAAGAAGGTGGACAAGCTATTGCTGATGTTCTTTTTGGTGATGTTAATCCTTCAGGAAAACTTCCAATTTCTTTCTATCGTAATTCTGATAATCTTGGTGATTTTGAAGATTATAGCATGGAAAATCGTACTTATCGTTTTACAGAAGATGTTCTTTTTCCATTTGGATATGGTTTAAATTATTCAAAAGTTCAATTTGGAAAACCATCATTATCTGCAGAAAAAGTTTCTAAAAATTCATCAATTAAAATAACAATTCCTATTAAAAATCTAAGTAAAATAAATATGACAGAAGTGGTTCAAGTTTATATTACAAAAGATAATGATCAACGTGGACCTATAAAATCATTACGTGGTTTTGTTCGTCAAAATGTTGATGCAGGAAAAACTGTAAATGCTGTTGTTGAATTACCTTATAATTCATTTGAATTTTTTGACTATAATACTGATGCAATGAATGTTACACCAGGAACTTATACAATTTGGGTTGGTAATAGTAGCGCAAAAACTGATTTACAAACAATAAAAGTGACAGTAGATTAGGTTAATATTAATTGTCATTAATATCAAAATAAAAATGCAGATGAAAAAAATCATCTGCATTTTTTTATTCTTCTTCAATTTTTACCTTAGGTTTTATTATTGGATTTTGTTCAGGATGGTCGTATCCCAAAATATGAAACATTTCATCAACAGTTTGTTCATTTCTGTAACAATAATCAATAAAGTTTCCTGTAGGATCACGATAAATAACAATATGTTTTGGCGATGGAATTAAACAATGTTTAATGCCACCATATCCTGCAATAGAGTCTTGGTAAGCACCTGTATGAAAAAATCCTAAATATAGAGGTTCTTTTTCATTAGGATTAAATTTTGGTAAAATAACATGTTGGTTCATGTCTTCAGAATTGTAATAATCACTATGATCGCAACTTATGCCACCAATATTTGCACGAGTACATTCATGGTTCCATTTATTTATTGGCAGCAAAATAAAACGTTCGTTGATACTCCAAGCATCAGGAATAGTGTTCATTAAGCTATTGTCAACAATATACCAAAGTTCTGTATCGTTTTGTTGTTTTTGGTCAAGAACTTTTAAAATAATAGCCCCACTTTCACCAACTGT
Organism: Bacteroidales bacterium; assembly: GCA_024413595.1. GTDB lineage: Bacteria > Bacteroidota > Bacteroidia > Bacteroidales > UBA3824 > UBA3824. The sequence goes on along the minus strand of JAKSUC010000013.1, from coordinate 9,681 downwards.
ATATTTCCCAAATTCTGTAACAATATTTGGTTCTTCAACTCCTTCGTTTTCACAAGTTTCTTTGATATTTTTGACAATTTCGCGTATCATGTATTCATAGTCGTATTCAAATCCAAGTTGATTTCTTATAGGAAATCCTCCACCCAAATCAAGACTATTTAATTCTGGACAAATTTTCTTTAAATCAGTATAAATTTTTACAGCTTTTTGAAATTCACCCCAATAATAAAAACTATCTTTAATACCGCTGTCCACAAAAAAATGTAGCATTTCCATTTGTAAATTTGTGTTCGGTTTTATGTATTCTTTGTAAAAATTACATATTTCAGATGGTCGCATTCCTAACCTTGAAGTATAATATGCAGATTGTGACTCTTCGTCAATTGCCATTCTGACACCTATTTTTATTTTGTGTTCGTTGCTATATTTTAATATCGTATTTAATTCTCGTTCACCACTATCAAGAACTATTATCGAATTATGAAAACCATCTTTTTGTAATTCGATAATTTTTTGAATATATTCTTCAGTTTTATATCCGTTGTGAATTATTTTTATGTCTTTGTCAATCTGATTGTTATTGTATAAACAACGTATCAAATCTATATCAAATGAAGAAGAAGTTTCTAATTGAACATCGTATTTTAATGCCTCACTAACAACATGATAAAAGTGACAACATTTTGTACAATAACAATATTCATAACTTCCTTTGTAGTTGTTGTTTTTTATGGCTCTGTTAAACAGATTTTTTGCTCGTTTTATTTGTTCGCCTATTCGGGGTAAATACATAATTCTTAATGGTGTTCCATATTTTTCTATTAAATATTTTATAGAAACACCATGAAATGTTAAGTAGCCGTCTTGCAAATCAAAGCCATCTTGTGGAAAATAGAAACTTTGTTCTATTAAATCGAAGTAAGTGTTTTTCATTTAGTTAAGTAAAGTAATTATGAATTATTTATCATTGTAAATGTAAGACAAAAAACAATATGAAAAACTTTTTTTTAAGAAATTCTATTCCAATTTAATTCTTTACTAAATATTTTGTTTTGTCGAGTCTTAATAACAAAATTTTTAGGATTTTGTAAAAATGGATCATCTTGTAAAACGTCCGAAGCAACGTTTCTTGCAGTCATAAGTAATTGACCGTCACGTGCTAAGTCTGCAATTTTTAGTTGCATTGGAGTTCCACTTTGTTGAGTACCATCCATATCGCCAGGACCTCGCATTTTTAAATCTTCTTCTGATATTTCAAAACCATCGGTTGTTCTGCACATTATTTCAATTCGTTTTTTTGCATCCTGAGACAACTTATAGTCTGTCATCAATATACAATAACTTTGATCACCTCCACGTCCAACTCTTCCTCGTAATTGATGAAGAGCTGAAAGTCCAAATTTTTCTGCACTTTCAATAACCATTGTTGTTGCATTTGGAACATTTACTCCAACTTCTATTACTGTTGTTGCAACCATAATTTGAGTAATACCTTTAGCAAAAAGTTGCATTGCTTTGTCTTTTTCTTCTGGTTTCATACGTCCATGAACCACACTAACAGCATATTGTGGTGGAGGAAAAGCTCTTGTTATAGCTTCGTAACCATCTGTAAGATCTTTGTAATCAAAATTTTTTGACTCTTCAATTAATGGATAAACAACATAAATTTGGTGTCCTTCTGCAATTCTATCACGCATAAATTTAAAAACCATAAGGCGTTTAGAGTCAAACGAATGCATAGTTTTTATAGGTTTACGTCCTGGTGGTAGTTGGTCAATAACAGAAACGTCTAAATCTCCATAAAGTGTCATTGACAATGTGCGTGGTATTGGTGTTGCTGTCATAACAATTACATGCGGAGGTAAAACTGTATTTTTTTGATGAAGTTTTCCTCGTTGTGCAACTCCAAATCGATGTTGTTCGTCAATGATAGCAAGTCCTAAATTGTTGAATTTTACAGTGTCTTCAATCAACGCATGCGTTCCAATAACAATATTTAATGTATTATCTTCAAGTTGTTGATGAATAATTCTTCTATTTTTTGTTGACGTACTTCCTGTTAATAAAGCAACTTTTAAAGGCATATCTCCCAACAAGTTAGTAATTGTTTCGTAATGTTGAGTTGCAAGAATTTCGGTTGGAGCCATTAAACATGCTTGAAATCCATTGTCGATTGCAATCAACATACTCATTAAGGCAACTAGAGTTTTCCCGCTTCCTACGTCGCCTTGTAATAGTCTATTACATTGTCTACCTGTTAAAAAATCTGCTCTAATTTCTTTAATAACACGTTTTTGTGCATCGGTTAATGTAAATGGTAAATGATTGTTATAAAATGTATTAAAATTTTTTCCTACTGTTTTAAAAATAAAGCCTTTACTTTGAGATAATTTATTGTTTTTTATCATCAAAATATTTAGTTGAATATAAAACAATTCCTCAAATTTTAGTCTTATTCTTGCTTTTTGAAGATCTTCTTCACTTTTAGGGAAATGTACATTTCGTAATGCTTCCATTAGAGGCATTAAATGATATTTTTCTATAAAATATTGTGGTAAAGTTTCGGGAAAAGGTGTTGTCATATTTGTCCACAATGTCTGTTGAAGTTTTTGAATTGCGCGACTATTTAATTTGCTGTTTTTCAATACTTCACTTGTTAAATATTGTGGATAAAATTGAGATGTAACGCATTTTTCTGCTTTTAGCGGATCTTCAATTTCAGGATGAGCCATTGACCAACCTTGATAAAAGTTTGGTTTACCAAATATTATATATTCCTTTCCAGGAATGATACTTTTTTGTATCCAATCGATGCTTTTGAACCAAATTAATTCAATTCTTCCTTTACTGTCTGTAAATGTGGCAGTTAAATGTTGTTTAAATTTAGTTCCTTGTTTTTTAAAATTACTTATAACACCTTTTAATTGTATAGCAACGTCTTCACTATGAATATCTGTTGTATAATAAAATTTACTTCTGTCGATATATTTATATGGAAAATAATATGCTAAATCTTCAAAAGTTTTGATATTCAATTCTTTTGCTAAACTTTCAGCTTTTGTTGGACCAACTCCTGTAAGATATTTTATGTCTGTATCTGGTTGCAATTTATTGTATTTTATAAAAAAATATTAACTTTTTAAATTTGTATTCAAAAATTGTGCAATTGATTTTAGAGTTTGAAATATTTTTATTTTGTCACTTTTAATATTTAAGTTGTTTGCTAAAATATATTTTCGTTTATTAGAAAAAGATTTTTCGAAAGCAGAGATTTCTTCTGAAATATCTGCTTGATTATTATATATTTTGTCTATTAAAATAATGTGATTGCATTTTGAAACTTCTGCAACTCTTTCTGCTTCATTAATTTCGATATTTTCTCCAATATAAAGTGATTGAAAACCATGCTTTTTTATAAGATAAGCAACAAAAAGAGTTGTCATTTCACAAGTATCATTTTTGTTTGAAAATACTAAGAATTTTTCATTGCTATTTCTAATTGGTTCATTATCAGAAGCTAAAATTATTTTTCGCCTAATTTGATCAAAAGCAAATTGTTTAACGCTTTTATAAATTGGACTTAAAATCCAACGTTCTTCTATAATATTTACCAATGGCGCAACAATCTCTATCATAGCGTTTTCAAATCCTGATGATAATATTTCACGATTGATTGCTTTTTCAAAAAGTTGTTCGTCAAATTTGTCTGCTGACATTAATAATGCGTTGACTTTAGGTTCGTTATCATCGAGTGACGACTCTAACATTTTAAGTTTTTCGTTTAGTTCTGATGTTGATAAAGGTGCAACTTCTGAAATTTTGAAACCTCGTTTTACAAGAGCCGAAACTGCTAAGATTTTATGTAAATCATCTTCGCTATAAATTCGAATATTAGAGTCGGTACGTTTGGGCGTTGTTAAATTATATCGTTTTTCCCAAATCCTTATTGTAAATGCTTTTATACCTGTTTGTGTTTCTATTTCTTTTATTGAATATTCCATGTTTTTATTGAAAAAAGTTTTATTTTTATTTCAATTTGATTTTAAATTATAGCTTCAAATATTTTTTTATCACCTTCAGTAATCCATTCAGCTTTGCTAACGTCTTTTTCTTTTAAAAACGAAAATGAAACAAGATAACCTTCTTTTAGATTGCGAGTATTAAGATATTCTGCAAGTTGTTCTTTGCCATCGGTTTCGTATTTATCACCATGCCATACTTTTAGTTCAATAACAAACTCTTGACCTCCGTATGTAACAACTAAATCCATTTTTGAATTATCTCTAGTTTCTGGTTCTACATAATAAAAACCTGTTCCGTTGATAATTGGTTTTAGAAAACACAAAAACAATAAACGACATTGTTTTTCGATAAATTGATTATCTCTTTGTCGATATTCTTGATACATTAAATCTTTAAATCTTGTTATTATCAATGGCATATCTAGAATTCCATTGTGAATATATGTGTTTTTGTTTGGTTCTCTTATTAAATTTGCTATTATATTTTCTGTAATAAAATAATTATAAAGTACTTGCTGAAAAATTAAATTATGTATTTCAATTTTACCACTTTTACTTTTTTTGATAAACGAAAATATTTTAGCAAGTTTTAAAGTCGTATTATTAACTGTATAATCAAATTGAATATTTTCTAATAATATTGCACGAATTATTTTTTTTAAATCAGGATAAATTTCAATATTTTTTAATAAATCGTCAATCAATATAAATTGATCACTATCTTTATTAATCAAATATTTAACAACATTCACTATATTCTCGATAGTCCAAACTTTACCAAAATTTTCATCAATTTCTTTACAAATCATTGAAACCAAAACAGGATAACCAGATGTATATTTATAAATTTCGTTCGAAATTTCAGAAATATTCATATTAGTATGAACGTCGTTTTCGTATTCAATAAGCATTGTAGAAATTTCTTCTGGATTAAATGACATGTCAACATTAAATTCAGAAGCAATGTTCCATGGTGAATTTACTTTGTGTTGATCTTCGGGACGAATTTTGAGTTTTAAATTTTTTATATCATAAACACCTGCTAATATTACAGAATAGAATGTTAATTGATAATTGTTTTCTGCTATTCTTTCGTTATATAAATCTCTTAACATTCTTAAAAATTTAATAAATAAGTCATTGTTTGAGGCTTGATCTACTTCATCAATAATTAAAATAACTTTTTGTGGACATTTTAGACAAAATCTATTAATACATAAAGATAAATCTTCTATAGAAGCTAAGTTTTCTTTAACATTATGCCAATAATTTATATATTCGTCACAAGTAGATTTTGATAATAAAACTTTTTCAATTTTTTGACAAAATGATTTACAAAATGCTTCAGAGTCTTGCCAAGATTTATCGTCCATGCTTTCAAAACTAATTCTTAAAACAAGATAATCTTCTCCTAAACGCTGATTTATAGTATATAGCATTGTAGTTTTTCCAAATTGACGAGCGCGATTTATAACAAAATATCTAGCATCGTCAATCATTTTTTTTACTTGATTGAATTTGTTTGAAATGTCAACCATATAATTTTTATATGGATTACAAGCACTTGTGATATTAAATTCTTTTGACATATATTCAAAAAATTGTTTCTACAAAGATAAAGAAATCAATTAATATTTAAAAATTAATAATAGCTCATTTATTTGTAATGTTATTATTTAAGAAATTTTTTAAAGCAAAAAAATAGAATTTTAAATTTTTAGACATAACAAATTTTTCAATATTAATTTTTTAAAATCTCTATTTTTTTTCATCAATTTTCGCATTTTTTATTATTTTTGTTGAATAAAAAAATAGGAATTTTCAAAATGATAATTCAAAAACAAATCATATTGCCTGCTGTAACACGTGGTTATCATTTAGTTACAAAATTGATATTAGATCAATTGGGTGATTTACCTGAATATGGTATCCTTAATTTATTTTTAAAACATACTTCAGCAAGTTTAAGTATCAATGAAAATGCAGATCCATCTGTACGTTTTGACATGGAAGGAATTGCCAATAAATTAATTCCTGAAAATGCTTCTTATTCTCATGATTTAGAAGGTGCTGACGATATGCCTGCGCATTTTAAATCTTCTATGTTGGGCGTTTCGCTAAATATTCCAATTGCAAATCGTAAACTTGATTTAGGAACTTGGCAAGGTATTTATCTTTGTGAATTTAGAAATTGTGGAGGTAATCGACATTTAACAGCAACAATTTACTTTTAATAACAACTTTTAATATGAAAAATGTAATTAAATATCACAAAAGTATCAGAAATTTTCAAGCACGACCTATTGACGATAATATTATTTTAAAAATTGTTAAAGGTGCTATTCGTGGTAGTAATACTGGTAATATGCAGTTATACAGTATTATATTAACAACTCAACCAAAAATTAAAGAGCAATTAATGCCATTTCATTTTAATCAACCAATGGTAAAACATGCTCCTTTAGTTTTTACATTTTGTGCTGATATTAATCGTTTTTCTCATTGGTGTAAACTTAGAGGTACTGAACCATGTTATGATAATTTTTTATGGTTTTCGTCTGCTTTAGTTGATACTATTATTGCTTCTGAAAATGCTTGTGTAGTTGCTGAGTCGTACGGGTTAGGTACTTGTTTTTTAGGTACTACAATGTATAATGCTAAAGAAATTGCAAATGTTTTAAATTTGCCTAAAGGCGTTGTGCCAGTTACTACTATGGTTGCTGGTTATCCTGCTGAAGATCCTGATTTAACTGAACGTTTGCCTTATCAAGCCATTTTACATTTTGAAAAATATCGTGATTACAACGATAGTGATATTAATTTATATTATTCTGAATTCGAAAATCTTCAGAAGATTAAAGATATTGTTAAAGATAATAATTTAAATAATTTAGCTGAAGTATTTACTCAACGTCGTTATACTAAAGCTGATAATGAAAATTTTTCTAAAAAATATCTTGATTTTGTAAAAGAGAGTTTTAATATCTAAAAGATAAAACTTTATTATTCCTTTTTCGTTTTATCTCTTTGAAAAACATAGATGACTGGGTTTTTATAATTCAGTCATTTTTTTATTAATCATTAATTATTTAAATATTATGAAAAAATACATTTTTATTCTTGCACTATTATTTTGTGCATCTTTCTCTTTTGCTCAAAATTTACCTTTTTCTGTTAAAAATCTTGAAGAGATTTTACAAGTGGACGATATTTATAATTATGTTTATATTCTTCAAGATATTGATGGTGATAAAAATCCGGAACTTTTTGTAAAAGAAAAAGTTAAGGATTATAATAATCATTGGGGCCTAACGATTAATAATGGTAAATTAGATATTATTATTGAACGTGAAAGTCCTTGTTATACAGAATATGGATATACAGATGATGGTTATTTTTATATGAATGTTGAAAAAGGTGGTGGACATAATTATGATTGGTACAAAAAACTTAAAAATTCTAAAGTTGTTCTAGAACTTAGTTATAGTTATGACGAAGAAGTTGTTGAAGAAGGTGATGATGGTGATATGGATATTCAAGTAACTGATAGTTATTATGTTTCTGACGGTGAAGATACTGAAGAAAATTATTCTGCTAATCTTCCAAAAGGAAATTATTTTAGTTTTTATGATTTAGATGGTTGGAAATCGTTTCCAGCTCAATCTTATAATAATAGTAATTTTTTAGCTCAACAAGGTCAAAAATTTGCTCTTGTACCTTCTAAATGGGAAACTCAATTTGTTGAGGCTGATTTTAATAAAGATGCTATTCAAGATTTGGCACTTTTAACATTTCCAACTGATAAAAATCAAGACCCAATTGTCGCTATTTATTTTGGACAAAAAGATAAAACATATAAACTTTTCTCTAAAAATGAAAATCTTGTTTCAGCATATAGCGTTGATGAATATAACGAAAGAATAGGTGGTGGGGGAGGCTCTATTTCGGTAAATGCAAAAGGTGTTATAACTGTTCGTTGCGAAGACGACGATCCTGCAACTGATTTAGGTTATACTTCAATGCTTTTCCGTTATCAAAATGGTGATTTTTATATGATTGGTAAAGGTGTTCACGAATATGATAGAATGTCTCATACTGGTTATCATGAAAGTTATAATTTTTCAACTAACAAAATTCAAATTAAACAAGACGGAAAACCTGATACTTGGAAAGATATTGAAGTTCCGTTAAAAAAATTTAGCGAAGTTAATTTGTAATTTTTTATGATAATTTAGATAGTAAAAACAGCTGAAATTCAATAAATTTCAGCTGTTTTTATTATTATTCAATTGCAATAATTAATGAAACATTAAAAACTGGTCCATCTAAATCGCAACCACTTGCAATTTTGTAACCATCACCATAATTAAGATGTAAATTGCCTAATTTTCTGTAAGATACGCCTGTTCCTAATCTTACAGCTTCATCTGCCAAATTAAATTCAACTTGAATTCCTGGTTCTAATGCGTAAATAAAACATTTATCTTCTTTTTCGTGTAGATGAAAAACACTATCATCGTCATAACCATCATAATCTGTTACAACATGATTACTATAATTTGCTCCTCCAATTCCTATTCTTACTGGAATAGAAAAATGAACAAATGATCTTGGAAAAAATGTTTTTTTGAGATAAATACCTGTATAATTGCTTCTAAATAAGAATTTTTCTCCTAAATAATCGTCAACTCTTGATGTCGTATTAAAATGATTATAAAACAAACCTCCAGAAATATCATAATCAAATATTAATCCTATATCAGTTCCAAGGTCGCCTGTAACTCTAGCTTCGGTGGTTTCTAATGTGTTTGTGTAGCCAATTCCTGCTTTAAAATCAATCTCAAAACCTTTAATAAATTGAGCTTTAATATTTTGCGTTAGCATTATGGCTATAAATAATAGTGCAAATTTTATTTTCATAATTATAAAGTGTTTAAAATTTTTTGCAAATATAAAAAATGTTTTTTTGCGGATAATCATATAAATTTATTTAATAATAAATTCATTTATATAAAGTTAAATATCATCTTTGGAAACCATTTGAATTATATCATCTATACTCAAAAATTGTGAAATATTTTTCTTTATTTCTTATCATAATTGAATATTATTTAAATAATTAGTAATATTTTATGAATTTAATATATACTTTCAATTTAACAATGTATATTTTTATGATAGCTTTCTATTTAATCTAATTTACAAAAATCATGTTCTCTAAAATCAGAACATATATACCTAAATAATTTGTATTAATTATTTTTCTTTTTTATAATTTTTCAATTTCGGCTTTGGATAAGTCTGTTATTTCAGAAATATCTTCAATTGAAATACCTTTTGATTTCATTTTCAAGACGTTTTAAATTTTTTCTTTATTTTCTCCAATCTTTTCGACTTCTTCTCATCCTTCCGCTCTTCCTCGTTCTTCTGCTGAGACTATTGTGTTATAGTAATCTCTATAATCTTTCAAACTTAATGCAAAATCTGTATAAAAGTTTATGTATCTTTCGAAAAGTCCTTCTGATGGCATTGTTTTATTGCTTTTTTAGGTAAAAATATAAATAATTTTATTATTTACAGACTATTTTAGATATTCGTGGGTTCCTTCAAAACTATAAACTTATTTACTTACGGGCAAAAAGTTGAGCTGAAAATTAGC
>JAKSUC010000129.1 GCA_024413595.1 Bacteroidales bacterium | reverse complement strand
AAGACAGAAATATTATTGATTGGGACGTTGACGACTCGTATGAATTTTAAATATTAATTTTTTTAATTTTTAATTATAAAAATCTACATCGCCATAAAATCTAAATATTTGATTTTATGGCGATTTTTTATTTTATATTGTTCAATTTATTTATTATTTTTGTATTTTAAAGTCAAAAACAAAATTCACTATGCAACGACGTTATCCAATTGGAATACAAACATTTGAAGACATAATCGATGATAATTATGTTTATGTTGACAAAACCGAATTAGTTTACAAATTGGTTCAAAATAAAAGTATATTTTTATCAAGACCTAGAAGATTTGGTAAATCATTGTTGTGTAGCACTTTAAAATGTTATTTTCAAGGTAAAAAAGAATATTTTAAAGGTCTTTTAATCGAAAATTTAGAAAAAAATTGGACTAAATATGAAGTTATTCATCTTAGTTTAGCTGGCTGTAAATCAGACAAAATTGAGTCTATTGAAAATTTCATTGATGATTTGTTATTAGACTATGAGAATAAATTTTCTATCGTAGCTAACGACAAAATTGATTTTAATATTCGTTTCAAAAAAATTATTGAAAAAGCATACGAGCAATCCCAAAATAAAGTAGTTATTATTATTGATGAATATGATGCTCAAATGCTTAATTCAATTGATAATGAGGAAGTTCAAAACAAAGTTCGAATAATGATGAACAATTTGTTTTCGCCTTTAAAAGATTTAGATCCAAAAATCAGATTTTTGTTTATCACTGGAATTACTAAATTTTCTCAAATGTCTATTTTCTCTGCACTTAATAATCTGAAAGACATTTCTTTAGACGCTGATTATGAAGCCATTTGCGGTATTTCTAAAGACGAAATTACTAGCACAATGAAAATTGACTTAGAAAATTTTGCAAAAGCTAACAATTGGAATTATGATATAACATTATCTAATTTCAAAAAACAATATGATGGTTATCATTTTTCGAGACAAAAAAGTGATATTTTTAATCCTTTTTCGGTTATTAGTGCATTTGATAGCAAGAGATTAGACAATTTTTGGTTTTCGTCTGGAACTCCTTCTTCTTTAATTAAACTTATCAACAAGTTTGATATTCAAATGAATAAATTGACTAATATTAAATGCAAAGCTGCAGATTTTAATCAACCTGTTGAAAGAATAACCAATTTAACTGCCTTTTTGTTTCAATCTGGTTATCTAACAATTAAAGATTATAACGAAAGTCGTGATTTTTATATTCTTTGTTTTCCAAACAATGAAGTTAAATCTTCTTTTGCTGATAGTTTAAATAAATATTTATACCATACCGAAAATACTGAAACTTTCTATTTATTTGATGCTTATAAAGATTTAGAAGATTTTGGTGATATTGCTAGTTTTATGAAATATCTAAATATTTATTTTAGAGCTTTTCCTTTTTCGCTTAATAATATGAACGAAAAACATTATCACGCAATTCTTTATACTGTTTTATCTTCGTATGGAGCTGACATTATTGCAAACCCAGAAAGTGCAAAAGGTCGCGCCGATTTGTTATTAAAATTCAAGGACGTTAATTATATTTTTGAACTAAAATACGACGGAACAACTCGTTCTGCTTTTGAACAAATTGACGACAAAGATTATATTGCTGTTGCTTTTGAAAAAGGTAAAAAATGTGTAAAACTCACAATTAATTTTTCTTCAAAAGACAGAAATATTATTGATTGGGACGTTGACGACTCGTATGAATTTTAAATATTTAATATTTACTAATTAATACACAATTTTTTACCCTAATCTATTTTTAAAATCCTGATAATCAAATTGTTTAATTAATTCAATTGAATTATCACTTTTCATAAGAAATATATTTGGCAATGGCATTCCATTAAAAGTATTTGTTTTTACCATGCTATACAATGCCATGTCTTCTATTATTAATTTATCACCTATATTTATAGGATATGGAAAACCATAATCTCCAATAACGTCACCAGCAAGACATGTCATTGAAGAAAGACGATAATTATATGCACTTTGAGCTGTGTCGTCAGCTTCAAAAATTGGTGGTAAAAATGGCATTTCTATAACATCGGGACAATGACAAGCAGCACTACAATCTAAAATTAAAATTTCAAGTCCATTTTTAACTTTGTCCATAACTTCGGTCACCAAATAACCACAATTTAAAACAACACCTTCTCCAGGTTCAAGATATACTTTAAGATTATATTCCTGATTTATATATTTTATCAAAGAAATTAATTGCTCAATGTTGTAATCTTTGTGTGAAATATAATGTCCACCTCCAAGATTTAACCATTTTAATTTTCTCAAATATTTTCCAAATGTATTTTCAAATGATTTAAATGTTTTAAATAAATCATCGGCACCTTGTTCGCAAAGTGTATGGAAATGAAAGCCTTCAATATTTTTTGGTAATTCAAGAGGCATTTGATCAATTGTAACTCCTAGACGCGAACCATATGAACAAGGATCATATATTGCGTGATTTTGAGTACTAAATTGAGGATTTACACGAATTCCTAAACTCGCTTTTTTACAATTTGGAGAATGTTTGTAAAATTGGTTCCATGAATTAAAAACTATATGGTCACAAATTTTATCAAGTTCTTCTATATCAGCAGATTTAAAAGCAGGCGCAAAAACATGATTTTCTTTATTCATCTCTTCATATCCAAGGCGAGCTTCATAAATACCACTTGCAGTAGTTCCTGAAATATACTGACCTATAAGAGGATAAAGACGAAATGTTGAAAAACATTTCTGAGCAAGAAGTATTTTACATTTTGCTTCTTGTTCTATAGAATTTAAAAGTTTTAAATTTTCAATAAGTCTGCCTTCATCAATAACAAAAGATGGAGTTGGCAGACTTTTGAGTATTTTAACTTTTTCTGTTTCAATAAAATGAGGTTTCATTTAATCAACCATAACAGGATTTTCAACAACTTTCCAAGGTAAACCAAATTCATTAAGCATATCCATAAATGGGTCAGGATCAAACTCTTCAAGATTGAATACACCTTTTCCTTTCCATTTTTCTGTTGCTAATAAAGCAGCTGAAATCATAGCAGGAACGCCTGTTGTATAACTAATCGCCTGTGAACCAACTTCTTTATATGCTTCTTGATGGTCACAAACATTATAAATATAAATGGTTTTCTTTTCACCATTTTTAGTTCCTGTAAAAATACAACCGATATTTGTTTTTCCAACTGTTCGTTCTCCTAATGTTGAAGGATCTGGCATTAAAGATTTTAAAAACTGAATAGGTATTATTTCATGTTCTCCAAATTTAACTGGAGTAGAATTTAAAAGGCCTACATTTTCAAGACATTTCATGTGAGTTAAATAACTTTGTCCAAATGTCATATAAAATCTCATTCTTTTAATTTCAGGATAATTTTTTGTTAAAGACTCAATTTCCTCATGATGAAGAAGATACATGTCTTTTTTACCAATTTCAGGGAAATCATATTCACGTTTTATTGACATTGCAGGAACGCCAATCCATTTACCATTTTCGTAATAATCAGCAGGTGACGAAACTTCACGTAAATTTATTTCAGTATTAAAATTTGTTGCAAAAGGATATCCATGATCTCCTCCATTGCAATCAAGAATATCAACATATTCAATATTATCAAAATAATGTTTTTTTGCGTAAGCTACAAAAACATTTGTTACTCCAGGATCAAAACCGCCTCCTAAAAGAGCAGTTACTCCCGCATTTTTAAATTTATCAAAATAAGACCATTGATCTGCATAATCAAAATAAGCTACAAATCCTTTTTCTTTACATCTTTTCTCATATTTTTCGCGCCAAATTGGTTCTTGCGTATCTTCTGGTTCATAAGCTGCTGTGTCAATATAATGAACTTTACATTCAACACAAGCTTCCATTAATACAAGATTATGATATGGCATTCCTACGTGAAGAAGTACATCTGGCTGAAATTTTTTCATTAAGGAAACAACCTCTTGTTTAGAATTTGCATCTATTTTTGCCGTTGAAATTTGGGTACTCGTGGTAGGTTGCCATTTAGCTTTCATAGCTTCACATTTTGATAGAGTTCTACTTGCTATACACATTTCACTAAAAACTGCGCTATTTTGGCAAATTTTTGCAATGGCGACGCTTGCTACACCGCCACAACCTATAACTAATACTTTTTTCATTCTCTTTAAGTCCTATTTATTTTGATATCAAAGATTTAATTAAACATTTCTCCGTATTTTGGGGAAAATAATCGATACGGAGATTTAATTATTACCCGATTTTTTTCCCATTGTGGACAAAGTTAATAATAAAAATTATATAATTTGGCAAAACAAGTATAATTTCACAATTTTTAATTATAAAAACAAAAAAAAGACATGCTTCACAGCATGTCTTTATACATTGGGATATTTAAAATAAAAGATTTAGAGCTTAATATATTGGTAATTGTCGTAAATATGGAATATTCAACAATACCTCAGAATGTATTTCACTCTTGGGAATAGCCCATGAGCCTAATTTTTTTTCTCCTTTGATGATGCCAATGCTTAACCAACGAGCCACTGTGTGGGTTTTAACAAGAAATAAGTCTGCAAATTCTTGTAATGAATAAGTTTGTTTCATAGTTGTCAAGATTTAAAATTCACGTTTCAAATATATGAAAGATAAATTTAATATCCAAACATTTTTCATATTTTTTTTAACTCAGATATCATTTTTCTTGTAGTTTGCTGATTTTGAATAAATTTCAATTTTAAAAGAATGCTTTAATAGTTTGTCAAGCCACTAATTACAATTATTAAATAATTAATGAATATGTCGTGTGTTAATTTACAACTTTGTTTTTGGGCGATGAAACCAATAGTAAATGTTAATTTACCATCATTACTAGCTGATTTTCAAACATTTAGTAATATCACGCTTATTTTCAATATTTTAAATTTAAACCAAAACTTAAAATATAAAGGATATTTTATTGATAATATCCAACAACTAAATACTAAAAATATATTTAATAAAACTAAAATCAAGTATT
>JAKSUC010000128.1 GCA_024413595.1 Bacteroidales bacterium | reverse complement strand
AAATAAAGATTTAAAAGAAATTGTAGGAGAACAAAAAAGTCAAATTGTTGAACAAAAAAATCAATTAGATGAACAAAAAAATCAATTAGTTGAACAACAAAATCAATTAGTTGAACAAAAAAATCAATTAGCTGAACAACAAAATAAATTAATAGAGAAAGAAAATCAAATACGAAAAACAGTCAAAAAATTTTATAAATTAGGTGAGAATATCGAAGATATAGCAAAATTCTTATCAATTGATATTCAAAAAGTAGAAGAATATTTAAAATAATAAGTATATTATCGGTGCAATTTAAATAGTTGTTATATTGTTATAATCATTTTCCATTATTTAAATTGAACACAGGTAATCAAAACACAAAACCAATGTCTACTGCAAAAACGACAAATGAAAAATTTAAAGATTTAAAAATATGTGTAATAATTCCAACATATAGAAATGCACAATTTTTAAATGATGTTATAAACTCGGTATTAGAACAAGTATCAGACGTAATAGTAGTTAACGATGGCTCACCTGATAATACTGAAGAAATTTTAAACAAATATTCTTCTCAAATAACAATACTAAATCATCCCAAAAACAAAGGCAAAGGACAAGCATTATTAACAGGATTAAAAAAAGCATACGAATTAGGTTTTGAATATGCTGTAACAATGGACTCAGACAATCAGCATAAAGCTTCTGATTTGTATAAATTTGCAGATGAAATAGAAAAATACCCCAATTCTTTAATTGTTGGAGCAAGAAACTTTGAAGGCAAAGATATAAACCAAAGTAGCTCGTTTGCCAACAAATTTTCAAACTTTTGGTTTACTGTTCACACTCTCAATAAATTAAAAGATACTCAAACAGGGTATAGACTTTATCCATTAAATAAAGTAGCAAAAATGCGTTTGTTCTCTTCAAAATACGAAACCGAATTAGAAATGCTTGTACGATGTGCTTGGAAAGGAATACAAATAAAAAGTGTAGACATTAATGTTTTTTATCCTCCTAAAAATGAACGTGTTTCAAGTTTTCGACCAGGTAGAGACTTTACACGTATTAGTATTTTAAATACAATTTTTACCTTTGTAGCAATTTTTTACGGTTATCCGTCAATGCTAATACACTATTTGGTGCGAAAAATAAAAGGTTAATGCTTACAAATTTTTTTATAAAAATATACGATTATTTTATAAATCACAAAAAAATATTGTATTTTATTATGACATTTTTTTGTGTATCAACTATAATATGTGCTCTTCAACTTGAATTTAGAGAAGATATTTCTGATTTTTTACCACAAAAAAGTAATTATTCTAAAGTATCACGTTTTGTAGAAACTGCATCGGGAAATTCAAGAATTTTTATATATTTTCATCAAAAAGATAGCATATACAACCAAAAAAGAATTGGTATGTGTATGGAAAAATTTGTAAATATTGCAAAACTTAACGATACTCAACATTATTTTGACAAATTAGTTGCAAAAGTTGACGAAAATCAAATTAATAAGATGTCTAGTTTTGTACAAAACAATATTGCTTTATTTATTGATAGCACAGATTATCAACGAGCCATAGACTCTTGTTTAACCGAAAATCATATTAATTCTGCATTTAAAACCGACAAAACTATATTAACAGCCCCTGTTCCTGGATATATTAAAAACGTGGTTTCTACAGATCCGCTAGGAATGTTTATTCACGTTTTAAACGATTTAAAAAACTTTAAACCTAGTAATAACTACGATGTTGTTGATGGACAAATTTTTGAAAATGACAAAAAACGTGGTATAATTTTTTACGACTCACCTACAGGAATGAGCGAAAGCAATACTAATGCTAAAATCATCAACATATTAAACAACGTTTCTAAAGAACTTAACACAGAATTTAATGATATAGAAATTTCATTATTTGGTCCTCCAGTAATTGCGGTTTGCAATGCTTCTCAAATCAAAAAAGACACTATTTTAACTTCTGTTTTTTCTATTATATTAATATTATTAATACTATGGTTTTCTATAAAAAACATACAAAATCTAATGATAATGGGATTAACATTATTATTTGGATTTGGCGTTGCTTTGGCATGTGCATGGTTGTTTTTTGGAGAAATATCATTAATTGCATTAGGTATTAGTGCTGTATTTACTGGTATTGCAGTAAATTATCCTCTTCATTTTATTACTCATTTATATCATGCCGAAAATATGCGCGAAAACATAAAAGAAATTGTTTCACCACTTGTTATTGGTAATATAACAACTGTATCGGCATTTTTAGCTTTAATGTTTGCAGACTCTACTGCTCTTAAAGATTTAGGATTTGTTGGGGGAGTTTTACTTGCATCTAGCATTTTATTTACACTGATTTTTGTTCCTCATTTAGCAAAAAAAGTGAACATTACTGAAAACAATTCTAGATTTTTCAAGTTTAATATTTCATTTGATTTTTTACAAAAGAAAATTGTAATAATACCAATACTAATTATAACACCAATATTAGTTTATCTTGGCATGAAAACCGAATTTGACGGTAATATGAGCCAATTAAACTACATGACACCTGAACTGAAAAAAGAAGCTAATCATACCTTTGGACTTTTAAACGCAGATAGTGCTATTTCGGTTTTTATAGCATCTACTGGCAAAACTATAGAACAAGCTCTTGAAAATTATGAAATTACAAAACCTATTACAAATAATTTGTTAAAACAAGAAAAAGTGTTAAAAATTTCTGGAATAGGAAATTTTATTCCATCACAAAAACTTCAAAACGAAAAAATTAATCTATGGAATAATTTTATTAATCAAAATAGAGATACAATATTAAACATAATAGAAAACAAATCAACAGAATATAAAATTAGTAAAAACAATTTTAAGAAATTTGAAAAACTCCTAAATGATACTCTTAAAACACAAGAATATAGTTATTTCAACGAAATAACAAATTCAGGAGCAGGAGGATATATAGTAAAAGACACTACTGGTTGGGCTGTGGTTACAATTTTAAGAGTTAAACCCGAAAATTCTGAATATGTAGTTAATTCATTAAACAATTTAAATGAAGACATAACTGTTTATGACGAAAGAATTGTATCTGAGTCGTTAACTAATTCGTTGTCAGACAATTTTAATTACGTATTATTTACTGCGGGATTTATAGTATTCTTCTTTTTAACTATATCTTTTGGAAGCGTTGAATTAAGTTTGATTTCGTTTATTCCATTAACTATAAGTTGGTTTTGGATATTAGGAATTATGTATTTATGTGACATTAACTTCAATATAGTCAACATAATATTAGCAACATTTATATTTGGACAAGGCGATGACTATACAGTATTCATTACCGAAGGATTAATTTACGAACATTCTCGAGGCAAAAAAGTTTTAAACTCGTTTAAAAATAGCATTGCATTATCATCAATAATAATGTTTATAGGAATTGGTTCACTGATATTTGCACAACATCCAGCTATGAAAAGTTTAGGTATTGTAGTTATAATAGGAATGTTTTCGGTTGTAGCAGCATCATACATATTTCCTCCCCTACTCTACAATTTTTTAATAAAAAAAGATGGTAAAAATCGACAAGTTCCTCTTACTATTAAAGCTTTATTAACCACATTAATATATTTTATTGCATTTGTTATAAAATGTCTTTTATTATCAATTGTAGCTTTTGTTGTTAAACATATAGGAAAAAATAGTATAAAATCTAAAATATACTTTCATAGTTATTTACAAAAATCTGCGGAATTTGTAAAATACATACCTCGAGTAAAATTTAAAACTGAAAATCCTAATAAAGAAACATTTGAAAAACCATGTGTTATAATATGTAATCATCAATCATTTCTTGATCCATTATGTTTAATGCGTTTAGGTAAAAAAATTGTGTTTTTAACTAACGAACGACAACAAAAAAATGTGTTTTATGGTAAAGTAATGAAAGTTGCTGATTTTTATTCTGTTTCTGATGGATATGATTGTTTAACAGAAAAATTAACACCTTTAGTAAAAAATGGTTTTTCGATTGCAGTATTTCCAGAAGGAACAAGAAGCACCGACAATCAAATACATAGATTTCATCAAGGAGCATTTTATATTGCAAAACATTTTAAACTAGACATTGTACCAGTTATGATACATGGAGCTGGATTTGTATTTGCAAAAAACAATTTGATAATGCGCCCTGGAAATATACAAGTTACTATTGGAAATCGTATATCTCAAAATTCAGATTTACACGCCACAACAATATTAGAAACCTCGCGTAACTTTAGACACTATTTTATTGACAAATATAATGAAATTTCAAAATGTATTGAAAATGCTGAATATTATAAAAATTTAGTTAAAGCAAATTTCTTATATAAAGGCAGTGATATAATATATAGCATAAACAAAGATTTAAATAAGAATATAGAATTTATTGATAAATATACAGATACAAAACCAATAACAATTAACAATTGTGGTTACGGAGCATCAGCATTGTTATTTGCCTACGTTCATAAAGATATAAAAGTTTATGCAACAGATCCCGACGAAGATAAAATTTTGGTTGCTAACAATTGTGAAAACATACCAGGAAACATTGAGTTTTCCAAAATAGAACCAAGTGAAAATTAATAACAAAAAAATCCCGCTAAGCAATAAAGCCTAACGGGACCGAGAGTCTAACGGTTTTCATTTCAATACGTTTTTATAATATTTATTTCACTAATAAAACCAGTCTCTCAAATTCTAAATAAAATTTATTGTTGAAACCTTAGTAGCAATGTTAGGCTACGTTGTAAAAGATTTTTTCCTAGAAAACCTCTTATACTTAAATTTCAATTTTATTCTATATTAGCAATCTTCTTCGGTTTCAGGATCAACCTCAGAATTAGTAGAAGTTTCTGAGTTTGAACTATTGTTACTTAAATCTGGAGTAGACTCAATAACAATTTCATTAAAGCTAGAAATAAAATCTGTATAATCTTCTGTTCCAAACATACGGCAAGAAAAATCAATATTGTTTATTATTGTTGTCCGAGAAAACATTTTTTTCGACCCAAAAATAAAAAAAATTA
>JAKSUC010000127.1 GCA_024413595.1 Bacteroidales bacterium | reverse complement strand
AGTACCTAAAATTTAAACATAAAACTCTCAACTTGTATATTATGTGACGTATCATTGAATAAGATTTTTAGTCACTTAACACCTATGTGATTAATCATTGAATAAAAATTTCGGTCTCTTATCCCTTATGTGATGATTAATGAGACGTTTTTTTTATCATTTGACCCTTATGTGATGATCCTTGAGACAAAATAATTGGTCTCTTATTAGACATGTGATTATTCATGAGACATAATATTGTGTCTATTAATAGACATGTGATAATCCTTTAGTCTTCCTGATTGCAAAATAAGATACAAAATTTAAATATTTTAACATTTGTTAACATATATAAGAGTCAAGAGAGAGAAAATTTAGAGCGATTGATCGTCACATAAGGAATAAGAGACCGAAAATTTAGAGCAATTAATCTTCACATAAGAGCTAGGAGACAAAAAAAAATGAATTTTATCCATCACATAACATCTAAGAGACTGAAAATTTAGAGCGATTGATCATCACATAAGGGCTAAGAGACCGAATTTTTAGAGCGATTAATCATCACATAAGAGCTAAGTGACAATTAGCCGTTAACAAATTTTAACATTTTAATACACAAAACTAAAAAAATAAACAAAATAAGTAAAACATAAGAGTATAGAGATGAAATTGAAGAGTAAATGATTAAAAAAAATATATATTAATCATAAAAAACAAAAAATAATAAAGATAATATGAATTTTATTTTTAACTAAAAACAGTAAAATCTATTAAAATAACAAATATCTATAAACGAACACTACAAAATAATAAAAAACAACAAAAAAAAATAAATTTCGACAAAATATTTTGATTAAATAAAAAAAATAAATATATTTGCAAAAATTAATAAAGTAAAACTTAAAAACCAAACAATATGGCAAGACCTTGCTACCAAAATATTAGTGTAGATTCATTGACACTAAACGAAACCTCACAAGTGGTTTCAAAACTAATAGTATACACAGGATTAAGCGAAAGTGTACAACGCAAAGTAGACGCAATGAAAGAACCCTACGAATACTATAAAAAACAAAGAGCAAAAGAAGCAACAACACGTGCAACAAATGTATTAACAAGTTATCGTAATAGTTGCAATACAGCTTTTGAAGGATTGATGGGTGCAATAAAATTGGGCAAATCAAGTGCAGATGTTAAAAAGAACCAAGCAGCCATAATAGTAGGAGAAGATATCAAGAAAAAATCAAGTTACTTTGTTTCCAAAAATGAAGACACTTTAGAAAATGTAAGAAATCTTGTTAGTAAACTAATAAAAATAGATGTAAGCTATTTTGTAACAATAAATGCCAAAGAATTTTTAGATAAATTGGTAGAAATAACCAACGATTATGCCAACAAGTCGAAAGATAAAACAACAATAAAAACTTCTGGCGATAGTGCGGTAGAAAATGCTAAAAAACAATTAGTAAAATTGATAAAACAATTGTATAATCAATTGCTAGTATCAAACGATGATGGCAACGATGAAGATTTTATTAAAGCATTTAATCAAATATTTAAAGAAATAGCTACCTCACGTAAAAAGAGTAAAGGTCATAACGATAACGAAACCGAAATTTAATCCTTGTACATAAATAATTTTTTGTGTGCCCGCATATAATAAAATATGCGGGCTTTTTTTATTATATATAGAAATGTATCTACTTACTAAGTCTACAATGATTGATTAAGTTTTTGTAAAAATTAGTGTTATCAACAATTATTCAAATTAGTTTTGAACAAAACTTGTTTAAATTTATTTTAAATTAACATTAAAAAAAATATTTTATAAAATAAATTCCACAAACATTAAGATTGGAAAATTGTTAAAATTTTTTAAAATTTAACAATTGTAATAAATCTTCGTATACAAATGTAATTGCCGTATAATATTAATAAATAAATAAATATAATTTATGAGAAATAAAACTACAAAATTTTATCTTTTTGCGTATCATTATATGCGAAAGATTGTAAGAACATTTGCAGTATTCTTACTACTGTTTTTTATAGTAGGACTGCAAGATTTATTTGGACATAGTATAAGCAGTTCAATAGTAAGTGGGTATGATGCCTCACATATAAAACAAGGTTATGTAAAATTTAATTTTAAATATTATGATGAAGATGGACGCGATGACTATCTAGATAATGTAGATTTACACCTATATGTAGATGGAAAAGATTTAGGTACAGTACTTAAATTTAATACAGACGATCAAGGCAATAATCACCACATGTGGATCGACTTAGGTATTATGAATCAAAATATAATATGTAAAGCAACAGGTACACATGAAAATGGAATAAAAGATCTCCCCAAAGGAAAAACCGAAAGATTCTATAATTATGCAATAGGAGATTGGACATCAGCAACAGTAACAGTATATTTTTCACCAGATGTACTATTACAATATGCAGGCAAAAGTTTCGTATTTGCAGGACATGTTGAAATTGGTTTAAATGCACGAGTTGATACAAGTGATGATATAACAACAGCACCAGCAATATTTCCCCAAATAGATGCACCTCAAATATCATATAAATTAAGTTCAGATGCTGGATATTATGATGTAACAATAGAAAATAAAAATGCATCAAGTTATAGTTATTTTTATTATTCAGATAAAATTGAACACAAAGAAGAAGTAACATACGGTGTTCCAAGTATAAATGATGCTATAAAGAATCTAAATTTTGATCCTAGCAAAGAAATAATCAATGGTAATACACCATATTATTTTATAAATAAACAATACAAATTAATAGAAAATCCAGATTATATCCCAGAAGGTACAGCTCCAAGTGGCGACCCAGACCCAAGTGGTACACCAGCCCCAGGACCAACCCCAAATACAACCCCAAATGATTTTGGAACTATTGAATTACAGTATAATAAATCAAAAATTGATTCAATAGCAAACACTTATGAAAATGGTTCAGATATAACAAATCTATTAAAATATATAAATAACCGTATATCAGATGAAGATATAGTAATAAACTCTGAATCTATAACAGATGTAACCAACCTCAATTATAAGAACTCAACAGCAAGATTTCTTGTAGCAATAGAGTATAAGCCAATAGATGTTGTAAAAAATAATGGATTCACGATATTTGAGAAAGATACTTTTGGAAATTGTCCATATATATATGATATAGATGCCACAAAAAATGCTTTGACAAAAATAAATTTTACCCCTACAGACAAAATACCAAAAATAGAAAGTCAACAAGGAACAATAGAATTTCCAGTAAGTAATAAACCCAAAAAGTTATATGTTTATTATTGTCATGTAATATCAGATTATCAAACATGTGTCAAATATGTTGAATATGAATTGCCCGCTTATCAATTTCCAGAAGCCAAGAATTGCACATTTGAAAATTTAGAAAATGGAGCAACAAAAATAAGTTTTGATATAGAAGTATATCCACCATTAGGAGAAGGAAAACCAGCAAGGCAAATAGAAGGAGATAAATTTGAAATAATACGTTCATTAGACAATTCATTTTTATCATATAAAACATTAGCCCCAGTTAGCGATGAATTAGAATTTGTACGCGATAAAAAAACATATACAATAATAGACAAAACCGGAGATTATAACATAAATGGCAATGTATATTATAGAATAAGACGTACCAGTAATAGTAAAAATTGGCAATGGGATTATTATACCGAAGTATGTCATAGTAAAACAATGCACCATACCAATGTAAAAGGAGGTTTGGTAGAATTTAATTATGACCCAACTATAATCAATGGTATAAAATTAAATATTCATTTAGATAAACCAGATAATTATCTAGATAAAGAAGAAGCAAATTCGTTGGTATTGACCGAAAAATCAAAAATAGTTATAGTACGAAGAGATATAACAAGTCAAACCGAACAAAAATATGAAATAGATATAGAAAAAGACGAAGATGACAAATGGATATATGATTATGAATGGACCGAAGAATTAACAAAATCATGTAGAGAATATTCATATTCAGCGTATGTAAAACCAGGCAATAGTAATTATACAACGCTTGATCCAGTAGAATTAGAATTTGCCCCAGGATTAGACAAAATCTTAGTACTTCAAAGTGGAAGAATCGAAAACTTAGAAGTATCAACTGGATATTATAGTGATCGAGTAGATTTAAGATGGGACGTAGTAGACGGCGCCTTAGATAGCTATTCAGTAGAACGTAAAGAGTTTGGACAGCCAGATGATAAATATAATTTAATCGAAAATGTAGAGGGCGCACCATCAGCCACAAAAGTAATGTTTAGTGATAAAGATGCTTTAACAGGAAAGATATATAGTTATCGAGTAACAGGAAAAGCAGGTTGTGCCACAGAAATAATAGAAACCGGCTCATTAACATCATACGGTTTCCGTACTCAAACAGGCGATTTCTATGGACAAGTAACATTTGAAAATGGACAAGGTGAAGATTCGGTAGAAATTAGAGTAGAAACCAAAGATTATATACCAAGTTATGCTCTTAAGTTAGAAAGTTCACAAACAGCACAAATTAATAATAATGATTTCTTAACAGATGTAACAAAAGAATTTACATTTCAATCATGGATTAAACCAACCACAGAAGGTAAAATCTTTGAAAAATCAGGAATGTATACCATAGAATATGTAGGCGGCAAAATAAAATTTACCGCAGGCGACAAATCAGTTACATCACAATCAAGCCTAAATACATCAAAATTTACCCATATAACAGCAGGTGTAAATAAAGATAGTTTGTATATATTTATAAATGGAGATTTTGACAATTCATTAAAAGAAAAAGCAACAATCACATCAAATACAAATCAAAGTGTAATTGGTGAAAATTTTGCTGGTTATATTGATGAAGTACGTATCTTTAGTCGTAGTTTAAAACAAAACGAAATTTATAATGATTATAATAGATATGTATTAGGCGATCAAGATGATTTGATACTTTATTATAATTTTAATTATTGTTTTGATGATAAAGTATTTGATATGTCTTATTTAGGCAGCGATTATAATAAAAACGATGCTGTAACCGATGGAGAGTTTACCTCAGCAACCGGCCAAACTCCAACACAAGATCAATTGTGGTATAAAGCCTTAACAGATAATACAGGACATTATTCATTGCGCGGAGTACCATTTATAGG
>JAKSUC010000126.1 GCA_024413595.1 Bacteroidales bacterium | reverse complement strand
ATTTGTTTAGTCGGTAATACATTTGTTTCATTTGAAATAATGGTTATATTGTTTTCGAAAGCAAAATTAATATTTTCGTTTTTGATTTAAAAATGAATTTTTCTTGCTCTATCAAGTTCTCTTGCTGTGTCGCGTGCTTTAAGATCTTCGCGTTTATCTGCCATCTTTTTACCTCTACAAAGCGCAATTTCTAATTTTGCCATTCCTTGTGGATTTAAAAACATTTTTAATGGCACTATTGTAAGTCCTGTATTTTGTACTTTTTTTTCTAATTTATTAAGTTCTTTGCGTTTTAATAAGAGTTTTCGTTCGCGTCTTGGATCATGATTTACATATCCTCCATGTGAATATTCTCCAATATACATTTTAACGTATAATTCATGAGCGGTAAACGAACAATATGAATCTGTTAAGGCAGCTTTTCCATCTCGTATTGACTTTATTTCGGTACCCAATAGTTGAATTCCAGCTACAAATTTTTCTAAAAATTCGTATTGAAACGATGCTTTCTTATTTTTTATATTAATTTCAGCCATATTCAATTTTATTTTTTAGAAGATGATATTAAATCACGAGCATTTTGCAAAGCTGAATCTGTTATTGTTTCGCCACTTAACATACCAGCTATTTCTTTAACTCGTTCTTCTTCTGTCAATTGTTTTATATCACTACGGATATTTCCATCTTCTTCGTGTTTATAAACTTTAAAATGATGATCTCCTTTTGATGCAACTTGTGGCAAGTGGGTAATACAAATTACTTGCATAAATTCTGAAATTCTACGAAACATAGCACCTGTTTTTCCTGCCACATCTCCAGAAATTCCTGTATCTATTTCATCAAATATTATGGTTGGTAGTTTTGTTGATTTTGACAATATATATTTTAAACACAACATCAAACGAGACAATTCTCCTCCTGAAGCTGTTTTGCTTAAATCTTGCATAGCTACATTTTTGTTAGCAGAAAACATAAATTTTATGCAATCTTTTCCTGTTGTTAAAAATTCCTGACTTTCTATGATTTCTACATCAAATTGAGAGTCTAGAATTCCTACTGAAGTTAACAAATCTTTTATTTCTACTTTTAAACCTTCAACAGAATTTTGTCGACTTTTTGTTATAGAATTTGATAAATTAACTAATTCATTTACAATATCTTGAAGTTCGTTTTTAATATCTGTAATACGTTCATCAGAATTGTCTATTAAATCAATTTTTGATTTTAATTCGTCGCGTTCTTTTATTAATTCTTCTACTGTTTTTACATTAAACTTTTTCTCAAGATTGTAGATAATTGTTAAACGAGAATTTACTTCTTCTAATCGTTCTGGTGAATATTCTGTATTTTCATCTAATGTTGTAAGTTCTCGTCCAATATCATTGAGTTCTATGTAGGTAGCTTCTATCCTATCGTGCAATTCTTGCGCTTTTGAATAATAACTCGAAATTTTATGAATTGCAGTTTGGGCTTCTTTTAATTTTTGAAGTATTGTTCCATCTTCTGCACTGATTATCAAATTAGAAGATGTTGAAATTGCCATTTTTATATCTTCATTGTGCGACAACATTTCTAATTCTTCTTCAAGTTCTGATTGTTCATTTTCTTGAAGATTTGCTTTGGCTAATTCGTCATATCTAAAATGAAGATACTCTGCTTCTTTTTGTGACTCTTTTGCTTGTTTTTCTAGTTTTGACAATTCTAACAATTTTGATTTATATTTTTCATATACAACAGAATAATTAGAACGTATATCTTTATTTTTTGCAAAAGAATCTAAAATGTTGATTTGAAAATCTTCGTTTGAGATTTCTAATGTTTGATGTTGTGAATGTATATCTGTTAATAGTAAACCCAACTCTTTGAGTGTATTCAAATTAACAGGTGTATCATTAACAAATGCGCGAGATTTTCCTGCATCATTAACTTCGCGTCTTATTTCTGTAACATCTTCATAATCTAAATCATTTTCTTCAAAAAAATATTTTAGATTATAATTATGAATATCAAAATCAGCTTCTACAACTGTTTTTTTTTCGCCTTGTTTTATTACTGACGAATCGGCACGTGCTCCCAAAACCATTGATAATGCACCCATCAAAATTGATTTTCCAGCGCCAGTTTCTCCTGTTATCACTGTCAATCCGTCTTGAAATTTGATTTCTGACTCTGAAATCAAGGCATAATTTGTTATTTTTAGACGTAAAAGCATTTTCTTTCTATTGAATATTTATATGCAAAGATAAAGAAAATCTAACTTGAACTTTCTTTTATGTGTTTTTTTTTCTAAAAAAAAGATAATTAATTGATTTTCAAATTATAATTTTAGTATTAATTACCACTAATTTTTTGATATTTTGATGTATTTGTAACATCTAACTCTTTTAAAATCTGTAATACTTCATTTTTTTCTGTGGTTTGTGACTCTGAAAATACATTTACTAATTCGTCTGATTTGGCGGTAAAAAACAATGATATAATTAACGAATTGGGTTTAGCTCGATCTGATTTTTGAATATATTTTAAGGCTTCTAGCATTTGTTTTCTACCTGCATCTTGATCCGAAGGCATAACATCAAGTCCTTGACGATGATAATAATATTCACCCAATCGTAAATTTTCAAAGCGTTTGTCTAATAGTGCATCTACTAAATTATATCGAGAATTTTGTTTACTATCTGCACTACTCCAGCCTTCATAACCACTTCCTTGTGCATTTAAAGCAATTCGCATTGCTTTTTTATAAAATTCTGTTCCTCCTAATGGTGAAAATGTATCATAATCGTAGCCCAATATTATGTTTGCATAAAATGCTAATACTTGTGTTAAATTACTTGTTACTGTATTTTCCACAAATTCTAATGGTTGTCCTTCTAAATATGTAAATACAAAATTTCCATCTCCTTCTTTAAATGTAAATAATGGACTATTATACGATGTGTTAAATATTGGACGACTGAGATTTATCTGAATTGTTCCTGTAAAACGATCTACTCCATTATATTCTGTTATGGTTATCATTACATTACATTCTATCCTTTCATTTGTTTCAAAATGATGATTTGTCCAATGTCGATCGTTTAAAAATGCTGTTACATCTTTTTGTAATGATTGAAATACTGGTGTTGGGGTATTTGAAAGTGCACTATAATTTATATTTACTCTACAATTTAATTCTTGTGCTGATAATATTTCAACACTTAATAATAATGCAAAAATTAATATAACTATTTGTTTCATAGTTTGTTATTTTAAGAGAGGATAAATTCTATCTGCTATATCTTGAGCTACTTCGGCTTTGGATTTTAGTTCAAATTTTTCGATTGTTGAATCTCGATATACTATTGTTATTTTATTTGTGTCGTATCCAAAGCCTGCGCCTTTATCTTTCAACGAATTTAATATTATAAAATCTAAATTCTTTTTACTCAATTTGTTTGTTGCATTATTGAGCTCATTTTCGGTTTCTAAAGCAAATCCAACCAAAACTTGTTTTTCTGTTTTTAATTTTCCCATTTCACTTGCAATATCGGGAGTTGGAACAAGTTTTAAAATCATCTGATTGTCAGAATCTTTTTTTATTTTTTCAGGTGCCGTTGTTTCTGGTGTATAATCTGCAACTGCAGCTGACATTATAGCCACATCACATTGGGGAAAATGTGTTTTGCAAGCATTATACATTTCTTGTGCAGACTCTACTGATACAAGTTGTATTTTATTATTTATAGGTTTAATTTCCACAGGTCCAGATATTAATATTATTTCGGCACCTCTATTTGCGAGTGTTTCGGCTATTGCGTAGCCCATTTTGCCTGTGGAATAATTTGAAATAAATCTAACAGGATCAATTTTTTCACGTGTAGGACCTGCTGTTATTAATATTTTTTTCCCTACAAAATCCTGTGTTTCAGTAAAATAT
This sequence comes from Bacteroidales bacterium, assembly GCA_024413595.1. GTDB lineage: Bacteria > Bacteroidota > Bacteroidia > Bacteroidales > UBA3824 > UBA3824. The sequence continues at coordinate 2,139 of JAKSUC010000126.1, read as the reverse complement.
TTTTCTATCGACTCAAATATTTCTTCTGGTTCTGCCATACGACCTTTACCACTTAATCCACTTGCTAGTTCTCCTTCTTTTGCATCAACAAATATAAAACCTTGATTTTTAAGAATTTGAATATTTCTTTGAGTCATTGGATTTTGAAACATATCTAAATCCATTGCAGGTGCAAGCATAATTTTACATCTTGCAGATAAACAAGTGGTTAACAAAAGATTATCAGCTATTCCACAAGCTATTTTTGCCATAGAATTAGCCGTTGCTGGAGCAATCACGTATAAATCAGCCCATATTCCTAATTTTACATGACTATTCCATTCTCCATTTTCTGGATTAAAAAAATCGGCAAGCACGGGGTTTTTAGAAAGCGTGGCGACGGTTAATGGCGAAATAAATTGTTTCGCCGTTGCGCTCATCACAACTTTTACTTCAGCCCCAGCCTTAACTAATAGCCTTATCAATGTGGCTGTTTTGTAGGCTGCTATGCCTCCCGTGATCCCGATAAGTATTTTTTTGCCGTTCAACATTTTTACTAAAATGTTTGAACGTGACTAATCTTCTTCGTCTTTTTTAGACTTTTTAGCTTTGGTTTCTTTTTTACCTTTAGCTTTGGTCTCTTTTTTAGATTTTGGCTCTTCTGATTTTATAGCTGTTTCAGGATTTCCTGATGGTGCAAAATCTGTTGACTCTGCTATTATTTCGTCAAATGATTTTTCTGGTTCTACGTTTGTATTGATAATTATTTGACTGGTAAATTCTGCTTCTTCCTTAGCTTCTTGAACTTTACGTTCTTGTTCTACTTCTTCTTCTGATGGAATTCTTGAATTTACTCTGTTTTCCAATATTTCTTGCAATGCAAGTAATGTTGGTTTTGGTAATCGTTCATAAAATTTTGAAATTTCGATTTGTTCACGATTTTCAAAAATTTCTTCTAGATTATCGGTGTATGATGCAAACTCTTCCAATTTTTTGTTGAGTTCATTTTTCAAATCTACACCTATTTGATTTGCTCGTCTTGAAGCCACTACTACTGTTTCGTAGAGGTTTCCAGTTTTGCTTTCAAGTTCGCCACAATCACGTGTGATTATTGATGTGGGCGCGTTGTTTTTTTTATAATCCATGATATATCAGTTTATTACCGGTAATGTTTTAATATTTTCTATTGTTGACTCGCTCATTTTATTTACATCCTTATGATATTTTCCATTAGGATAAAATTTTAAATATTCGTTTAAATCACGTTGAGCTTCGTGAAATCTTTCTAATTTTTTTTCTGCTACACTTTGATCTGCATACAAATACATTGATTTTGCTGAATAATACAAAATCTCTTCTTTATATGGACTATCAGGAAAATCTTTTATACTGTTTTTTAATGAAACGTTTGCAGCTCGATAATATCCTAATTTATAATATAAATAGGCATTATCGTAAGATTTATCTTGTAGTTTTCTTCGCAATTCATCTAATAATATATTACATGTATCTTTTCTTGATGTATTGGGATATTTTGATATAAACAATTCAAATTCTGCTATTGCTAAATCTGTACTTTCTTGATCTAGTGATGATTTTGGTGAATCTAAATAATAGCAATATGCTCCCATAAACATTGCTTCTTCGTTATATTCGCTATGAGGATATGTTGATGCAAATTTTCTAAAGTAATATCCTGCTGAATAATAGTCTTTTACTTTATAATTACACATCGAATAATAAAACATCAACTTTTCTCCTTTTTCTAATCCACGATATACTGTTGTAATTTGTTCAAATATTTGTAAGGCTTTATCATATTTTTTATTTTCATAATATTCAAATCCTTTCGTATATTTTAAATCATAATCATTGCCTTTCAACAATTTAGAGAATTCTCCACAAGATACAACGCTTATTGATAATAATAATAATGCTAATAACTTTAAAAATTTGTTTTTCATTGTAATCTGTTGTGTTTTAATATAATCCGCTTTTTTCTCGAGCGTTTCGAGCCACAAAGTTAATCATTAACTTGATATTTACTAATAAAAAAAGGTTAAATATTTTGGTATTTTTAATATTTTTTGGGGTTATTTTATTGTCGGTATGATGTATTTTATCTTTATTGTTTTGAATATAAATTATTTATAACTTAAA
>JAKSUC010000125.1 GCA_024413595.1 Bacteroidales bacterium | reverse complement strand
ATTATTATTGGTTTGATAGTGGAACTCCTACATTTTTGATAAATCAGTTAAAACGTTTTAATACAAATTTAGCTGAATTAGATAATGTAGAATTATCAGTTTCAACACTTGATGTACCAGCCACAGAATTAACCAATGCAATACCATTATTGTTTCAAAGTGGATATTTAACAATTAAAAGTTATGATAAAAAATATGAGTCATATACATTAGGTATTCCAAATAAAGAAGTTCGTGTAGGATTATCAGAGTCATTATTGCCATTAGTAAGTAAAATAAATTATATCGACAATGATAATGTTTCAATAAATTTTGCACAAGCAATAGACAATAACGATTTAGACGCAGCATTAGAGGTGATAAAAGCGTATATTGCATCAATTCCCTACGATGTAATGACCAAAGAAGATTGGGAAGACAAAGCAAAATGCGAACGTTTTTATCAAGTTTTGATATTTGTAATGTTTGGATTGTTTAATCGTTACACATACATCGAAGTAAAATCAATACGTGGACGTGCAGATATTGTTATGTTTGCTGAAAATACTGTTTATGTACTTGAATTTAAAGTAGACTCTTCCGCCGAAGAAGCATTAAAACAAATAGACGAAAAAGGTTATGCAATAGCATATCAAAATAGATTAAAAGGACGCAATGTTGTTAAATGTGGAATCAATATCAATTCCAAATTGAGAACAATTGATGGTTGGAAAATCATATATTAATTAAAATAATTATTAATAGTTTTTTTCAAGATATTAGGCGACACAGGTTTTGATAAATATTCGTTGCAACCAGCTTGTAGTGCATCTTGTTTATCAGAATCAAAAGCATTAGCCGACACAGCAATAATAGGAGTATCTGTGTTAAATACACGAATTTCACGAGTAGCTTCCAATCCATTTTTCTTAGGCATACGTAAATCCATTAATATAATATCATACTTATTGTCTTTAACCATGTTAACAGCTTCTTCACCATTTATAGCTCTTTCTATATTATAATCATTTAAAATAGTTTTTATTAAAATAAAATTACTTTCATCATCTTCAACAACTAAAATATTTTTAGGCATATAATTATTTTTTTGCACAATAATATTAGGTTGATTATCTGTAAAATCAGTATTTTTTTCGTTGATTATGTCAAATTTAAACCAAAAAGTAGATCCAACATTTTCTTCAGTTTCAAAACCAATTTCAGCCCCCATACAATCAGCAATAGCTTTGCAAATTGACAGACCAAGTCCTGTACCTTGAATAAAGTCGTTAAATTTTTCGAATCTTTCAAAAACTAAATCTTGTTTATCTTTAGGAATACCAATACCAGTATCTTCAACATATATTTTAATGTTAGGTTCATTAATTTCAAGCCCTAATTTAATACTACCTTCTTTGGTAAATTTAATAGCATTCGACATAAAATTATTAATAATCTGTCCAATACGATATTCATCACTAGAAATTTGATAAGTTTGAGGAAGTGGGTCTAACAATAATGTTACATCATTAGGCATTTTGGGTAAAAATGCAGTATATGTATCATTTATAAGTTTTATTATGTCAAATTGTTTTGGTTTTAGATTAATATAACCTGCTTCAATTTTAGAAATATCTAAAATATCATTAATTAAATTTAATAATTGTTCAGAATTTCTACTAATAATATCAGTATATTGTTTAATTTTCTCTTTATTATTATTTGTAGATAAAAGTTCGGCAAATCCAACAATAGCGTTTAAAGGAGTACGAATTTCGTGGCTCATGTTAGCAAGAAACGCAGATTTTAATTTATCAGATCTTTCAGCTTTTTGTTTTTCTTCCGACAATTGATTATATAAATTATTGATAGTAGTTTGATTTTGCGAAGCTGTAATCAACAAACGACCGTGTTTAGTTTCAAAACATTGACGAACACAATGCATATAAATTCTTTTACCATAAACTTCAATCGACTCGTCGCTAACATAAAACCCATTTTCAATAGCAATCATATCGTTTTGATAAATAGCATCAGCCTCATTGCTATGCCCTAAAAGGTCATAATCATTATAACCTACAAAATGATTTCTATCAAAGTGTAATTCTTGACAAGCCATTTCGTTGATTATAATATATTTTAAATCATTGTCAACATCTTTAACCGAAAATAAACAAGGAATTTTATCAATAATTGCATTTAAAACTTCATTAGTTTCTTTAGCATTATTAATAGTTTTGTCCCATTTTGAATAGTCGTAAGATAGTCCAGTATATACAATCACATTTTTATTATCATCAAGTTTCATTGGTACCAATGTTAATTTTCGTTCGTTGTAAGTTTCGTCTTTAGAAAATATTTTGGTACGATAATTAAAAGTGAAAGATTGATTTTTCCCTGATTTTATGTCGTTAATAATATCAGAATATTTATTTCTATCATCTTTATGAATATAATTCAAAATATCATCAAACGACATTATTCTTGAAATATTATTATTTATATTATTAATAATGGTGAATAAATTGTTTTGAATATCAATATCAAATTGAACTTGACTAGTACCTTGAAGCGAAATATAAGTTCTATAATTATCATTAAGTTGTTTTTTACGCGAAATAGTTTGTTCTGTAACATTATGACTTATACAATAAATATTATCAGTATTGTTTTCAACAATTGACAAAGACGTATCCCAATATTCATATTGATCTTTATATTCTGGATTAGAAATTCTAATAACACAACGTGTTTCGGTTAAATTTCGTGATAATAATACATTTATTGAGTTTTCAAATGCTACAATATCATGAGGATGAATACTGTTTAAAATTTCGCTAGCTTCATTAATATTAGGAAATTTACGGTCGATATATTTAACATTTCTATTTTCTCTATTATATATCCAACCAACAAATTTTCCAACTTTCATTAATAAGTTTTTAAGATTTATTAATTCATTTTTTTCTTGTTTACCCTTTTCGGTGTCAGTTATATCAAGAATAATAAAAATATAACTCATAATTTTATTATCTTTATCAAAAACCTTTTCAAACGAAATATGAAAATATTTGTCGGTAGTGAATTTTGAACCATAAAATTCTCTAAGTTTAGGATCTGAAAAATTGATTTTAATTACCTTTCTTAATGTGTTATTATCGTTATTTATAGAAAACCCATTTTGTTTAAGAATTAAACTTTTATCGATGCTAGGTTTTAGTTTAAGAATACTATTAGCATCTTTTAGACCCATCATTTTAATATACGCATCGTTAATATATTTCATCTTAGAATCTTTGTCACAGATAATTACACCTGTAGACGTCATTTTTAATATAGTTTCAATTTCTCCATGAAGTTGAAGATATTGAGCATTAATGATATCTGTTGATGTTAATTTTATAACAATTATCAACAAATATCTTGTGCCTGAATTAAGCGAAATTTGTTTACTAGATATATAAAAAGAATTTTTATCAGAATTAGTATCATTATTAATATCAACAATCTGTTCAAATGTACCGTTGATAATGTTCTGTTTTAGTTTATGATTTTTTACAAATTTATCATCTAGAATATTATTATTTATAACATTATCTTTTGATTTAAATCCCCAAAATTTAATCATATTGTCATTAATATCAATAATATCACCTCCTGGGGTGGCTAAAATCAAACCTGCAGAAATAGAATCAAACAATTCACGATATTGACCAAAAATTGATTTTTCAGAGAATTTTTTTATAGCCGATTTGTTTAATTCATAATAAGTACCAACAATTTTAGCTTTTAAAAAAATATGTTTAACCACAGTCATGTTTAAAACAATACTGGTACTAGAATTTTTACCTTTTAAAAAAGCTTTAAATTTTTCGTATTTACTTTTGTTACAAATAAGATTATTAATTTTTTGAATCAAAACTTTAGAGTCGGAAGCTGGGAAAAGGTCTGCAAATTGTTTTAAACTAAGATTATAACAAAGCATGTCTTTATTTTTCTTGGTAGTAAAAACATCTTTTTTTACATTATATTCCCACACTTTAATATTATTAAACTCAGCATTACTAAAAATTAAAGCGTCAAGATCTCTCAATCCCAATCTGTATCCATATTTTAATAATAATATTATTAAAACAATAATAACTACTAATATTATAATATATATAAAGCACATAGTAATAATCTCCATCAAAAATATCATATCTCAAATTTAGGGAAAAAAAGATAAAAATACAATCAAAAAACAAGACTTATTTTATAAAAATCAAAAAACAAGACAAAAACAATCCACGTAATAATTTATAGATTATAATCATGAAAACAATTAATATTAGAACCCAAATAATTTAAAATTCATAAAAAAAAACAATATAAATACATTCTCGACTACGAATTATCAATCTTTTTAAAAAAAATGTTCAATAATCATAATTTTTTTTGAATAATCGCTTTTATTTCTAAAAAATATTGTATATTTACGGCAAATTAAACATATAAATTTAAACATTAAAACAAAACTTAATACAGCACAAGATGACAAGAAAAGACAGACTTGAAACTCAAGGAGTTAAGCAAGTAGACATTACAAGAATTAATTGGAATAATTTAGCAGATGCAAGATCAATAGCAATAGCTAATATTATTATTAACAACAAAGTAGAAACAAAAACAGATTCGCCCGATGTTGCAAAAGCTGCTGCTAAAGTAAGTAGCGAACAAATCAATTATGTTAATCAAAAAAGCGAAAGCAAAGATACAGTTCCGCTTACAAAAGAAGAAGATTACACATTAAAAGAAATTTCTTCGTATTTAACTGTTTTAAAAAATCAAATGGATTGCACTATTAAAAAGTTAAAAATCGAAAATGCTGATGTTACTGATATAGAAAATGTTTATAACGAATTTAAATCTATTTCGTTTTCTAAACTTAATAAAAAGAGTAAAATTTCTTTTATCGACGTGATTAAAGAAAAACTTGAATATCCTTCGGAAGTGATTTATAAAAAAATTGATGGTATCAATGTTAAAAATTATTTGCTTGATTTAATTAGCAAATTTAAATCTACAAAGTCTTACAAAGATTATAAATTATCTCAAAATCGTGGTAAAAATCTTATTAAGAAAAATGCTCTTGTTGATGCTATTTTAAACTACATCACTGCTCTTAACTCTTCTCAAGTTAATAATAATGGTATTGACAATGCTAAAGTTGAATCTATAAACAAAGAATTAGATTTAATTCGTGGTAATATCAAATTTATAAAAACCATGAATAATAAAAATAATAATATTTAGTTTTTTTATATAAAGAGGTATGTATTATTAATACCTCTTTATATTTTATTATATTTTATTGTTAGTATTCACTTTAAGTTTTATTGTTTGTTAAAATATACTATTTACTATTATATTTACGAATTTATCTTCAATGCTAGTTCAAATATACTAATACATAAACGATTTTATGTGCTTTGCTAGTTGCATATAGCTAATCAGTTTTAAAATTTTGGTATTTCCTATATTGATATCACCTTATCTAAAATATTTTTATTGTTATAAATTACCAGGTTTGATTGATGTAAATATTTTTTTGGTTAATAAATACCGTGCTAGCTTTATATAAAAATGTTTTTTGTGGATAGCTAATTCATTTATTTATATTGAAATATTATTTTATTATAAGTGAAATCGTGCTAGGTTATAGCTCAAACTTGTATCATGAATAGTAAAATTAATTTAGATATGCACAAAATTTTAATACATAATAGCTAGTTGATACCTGTTTATCACTTAACGATATTTTGTATATACAAAACCAATATTGAAATATACTATTTTATTTTTACATATTATCTAAATCGGTTATTTTTATAATCATGATTTTATCTTATATAGCTATATTTATTTATGTATTATGATAATATATTTTTTTAATAGCTAACTCGGTTTTTATTATATAAAATATTGTTTGTTATTTAGCAAAATCGGTTTTGTTAGTATGTAATATAATTAAATATTAAACCGTATAGTGCACACAGTATTAGAATATGATGTAAAGTATATTGCGTTGATATATATGAATTTAACTTATGAATTATAATTTATTGTCGATATACTAAAATTTATTATCAAAAAATATATAAAATAATAACATATATAATTTTATGAGATAATAAAAAGTGTGTTGTGAGTTGTGAGTAGTGCGTATTAAAACGAAATAAATATAACCCGTTGGCGGTTAACACAGTTACGCACCTTCGGTGCTTGTTGTTATGGTGGGGGAGTATTTACCGTAAGCTACGCATACGGTTAACACAGTTACGCACCTTCGGTGCTTGTTGCTATCTTGGGGAGAAGTTGGAAGAGTGGCGGAGCCACTCTTCCAACTTCTCCCCCTCCTCTTTTTATGCGGTTGCGTTGTCATTCCGAACGAAGTGAGGAATCTATAATTATATTCCGACAACGGGTTATATATTATAGTTACGCACCTTCGGTGCTTGTTGTTATGGAGGGGAGTATT
>JAKSUC010000124.1 GCA_024413595.1 Bacteroidales bacterium | reverse complement strand
CATTATATTTAATAGCATCAGTTATTAAATTATATAATTAATATAAAAAAAATTTATCAATAAATGAAAATATATATATTTGTAGCAAAATAAATCATTGGTTAAAACAACATCATTAAAACAACTATTATGGAAATAAAAAATCTAAAATTAGGAACAACATTTTATGATATTTATCAATTGTCATCATTACGACAATATTTAAGAGACAATATAAAAGTTTATTTGGCAAGTAGTATTCTAGATTATTATAAAAATTATTATCCACCAGAATTAAGTTCAATAATAACTTCACTAAATCAATCAAATCAAGATATGATAGTTTATAAAAGTCAAAATACTAAAACAAATGCAGAAACCAATGATGAAAATGAAAAAATAGCCAAAATAGCTTATATAATATCAGGAATAAAAGCAACATTTAAAAGCAAAATATTGTTGCCATTTTCCCAAAAGTTTAAACAGCAAAGAGAAGTAGCGCTAAAACTACAAAATGAACTAGGAAATTTTTCATTGTATGATGGTACCAAAAGTCAAAATCTAGGTAAAATACCGTTTTTATTAACTTTGGTTAGTAAATTTTCTGATGAAGATTTAGAGTTACTAGAATTAACCGAAGCAGTAGACGAAATAAAAAAAATTGGAGGTTCATTAAAAACTTTAACTTTTAATAAGAGTGATAAAGTGTCAGGAAATTATGGAAGAAAAACAGAAGCTTCAAAAATCTTGTTTTTTGATTTAAAAAATTTTATTACTGCTTTTAATACAATAAATATTTCACTAAGAGGAAAATTTAATTCAGACGCAAAGTATATTGAACAGTGTATAAAAAATGCAAATAATAGTAAACGTGGTAAATATAACAAAGAAAATGTTGCTGATAATGAAATAGAAAAAAATGTTGATAATAACAATAACGAAAACGTAGATAATTTAAATGATTGATATTTAAATAAAAATTATGCCATTGTATACAAATATTGATGATATAATAAAAATTAAAAGCCAAGAATTTTCTATTATTGGTATTGCTATTATGATATACAAAAATAATTGTATAAACTATTTATATGAATATAAGTTAAGAAAAATTTCAGACAATACAATTTGGTTTTTACACAACTATATTGGTTATAATTATTATCTATTTAAAGAAGGTTTTATTGTTGCAAATAATTTATCAGCATTTAAAGTTTTGGTTCGTCCTTTAAAATTGGTATATTCTAATGGAAATGTTAACGAATATAAAAATAGCTCATTTGATTTTGTTAATTATATAGGAGATAAAATATTTTATTTAAAAAAAAACGATAAATTATATACAGGTATTATTGTTAATGAAATGATATCTATTGTTAGACAAAGTGATTCCTATGTTGAAGATTCAATAAAATTTTTACCTAGTATAGATGATTTTCATATTGATAATGCTATAAAAAATAAATCTTGTTCAATACAAAATGGTTTTAAAGTAGGTGATGGTTTATTAATAAACGATGAAGAGTATTTTGTTTTGTCAGAAAGTATTTCAAAAATAGATACAATAAAATCGAAAGAGTATCAATTATATAATAATAATACAAAAGAATATTGTTGGTTAAAATATTTTGAAAACAATTATTTTATTTTTAAAGAAACCGAAGGAATTTTAGATGATAAATTAATAACATCAGGATTTAAAGAAAGAAAAGTATTATCTAAATCAGACTGGTTAACAATAAATAATACACAATGTGATTTTGAATTGTATAAACAATCATTTTCTGATGATTTTTATTTACAAGAAAATTGGAATAATTCAATATTGTTTTATAAAGGTAATGTTATAGATGATTCAAAAATCTTAGTTTTATTATATGATAATGAATTTTACTTTGATAATTATGAACTTCTTCCTCTTGGATATTGTGAAAATGATTTAATAATTATAAGGAAAGATATGAATGATGATGGTTCATCAAATAATAAAGGTGGTTTGATAATTATAATAGATTTGATATTAGCTTTTATTTTTATAAATTTGATTTCGATTTCTAAATATTCACAATTGGGACAATTTGGTCTATTTTTATGTTTAGCAATTTTTATCATAGCAATAATGTCAATAAAATTAAATGATACAGAAGACTATCATCAAGATGATATTAAAGAACAAATATTAAAAGAACTTTAAATATATTAAAACTAGGCAATTATTTATATTATTTCTAAACAAAAAAAATTATTAAAATTTGTAGTTTTTTGTAAATAAAAAATATTTTCAAAAAAAATTGGTATTCATAAAAAAAACAATAATATTTGTACTTATTTAAGATTTTAAAAAAAAACAATTATATGCGTTCGATATTAACTATAGTGGCTTTTATATTATTGATATTTTCAATGCCACAAGCCTCAGCACAAAACAAAAAAGTAGATAAGGCATTGACATATTTTAATTCAGGCGAATATACAAAGAGTAGAGATATGTTTATAAAAATATATCCCAAAACCAAAGATCGCGCAACCAAAGGTAAAATAGAATTTTATTTAGGCGAATGTTATCGCAATTTAAGCGATTCAAGAAATTCAGAAAGATGGTATCGAAAAGCAGTACAACATAAATATAATAATCCATTAGCCACATTATATTTAGCAGAGTCAATGAAAATGCGCGGAAATTATGAAGATGCCTCAGCTATGTATAGTAGTTATATTGATTTAGCACCAGAAGATAAACGCGGAGAACAAGGAATAAAAGATTGTGAAACTGCATTATTCTGGGAAAAACATCCAACAAGATATATAGTATATCCCGCACGATGGTTAAATGATAAAGAAAGTGATTTTGCACCAAGATATGGAAGTGATAGTACAGAAATATATTTTACTTCAGCTCGTGAAAGTTCAACAGGAAACGAAGTAAATTCTAATAGTAATATGTATTATACCGATGTTTTTTATTGTAAACGAGATAAAAAAGGTAAATGGAGTATCCCAGTAGCAGTAGAAGGTGGAGTAAATACACCATTTGATGAAGGAAGTCCTTTTGTTACTTCAGATGGCAACACAATGTTTTTTACAAGTTGTAAAAATTTAAAAGGTCAAAATTTAGGATGTAGAATTTATATATCAACACTTCAAGATAATGTATGGTCAAATCCCGAAGAAGTAGTATTGTTTCAAGATAGCGCAATATCCGTTGGACATCCATGTTTAAGTCCCGATGGTAAAACATTATATTTTTCGTCAGATGCACCAAATGGATTTGGCGGAAAAGATATTTGGAGTTCTCAACGATTAACAAAAAATAGTTGGTCAGAACCTTCAAATATGGGCGGATTAGTAAATTCAGTTGGCGATGATGTTTATCCATTTGCAACACCAGATGGAAGTTTATATTTTTCTTCAAATGGACGTGGCGGACTTGGTGGATTAGATATATTTAAGTATTTTACCAAAGATGGCGAAACTAAAACAGAAAATATGCAAATGCCTATAAATTCATCGTCAGATGATTTTGGAATATCATTTTTTAAAAACTTTCAGATAGGATATTTTAGTAGTAATCGCGAAGGTAGCAGAAGTGATGATATTTACGCATTTTATCTACCTCCAATTGAAGTTAATATAGAAGGCGTAGTAAAAAATGAAGAAACCACAGTGGTTATAACCGATGCTTCGGTAAAACTAACAGGAAGCGATGGTACACAACTAGAAACCAAAACCGATAATGCTGGAGTATTTAAATTTAAACTTAGTGAAAATTTAGATTATATGTTTGTATCTACCAAAGCAGGATATTTAAAAGGTATAGGAAAAGAAACAACAAAAGGATTAACCGAAAATACAACATTACATATTGAAATATTAATGTCGCCCATAAACCAAGTAATAGAAATAGAAAATATAGAATACGACTTTAATAAATCAAATTTAAGAGAAGAGTCAAAAGTAAGTTTGGATAAATTGGTAGAGTTATTAAATGTAAATAATAATATCACAATAGAACTACGAGCAAACACCGACTTTAGAGGTAGTGATGAAGATAATCAACGATTATCACAAGATCGTGCAACAAGTGTAGTAAATTATTTAGTATCAAAAGGAATAAATCCATTGCGATTGACAGCTAAAGGTTTAGGTGAAGCCAATCCAGTAAAAGTAAGTAAAAAAATAGCAACAAAATATCCATTCTTAAAAGAAGGCGATATTTTGAGCGAAGAATATATCAACAATCTAACCTCAAACCAAGACAGAGAAATATGTCATCAATTAAATCGTAGAACAGAATTTGCAGTATTAACCACCGACTTTAAAGAGTCAGGAATTCCATTTGGAAGCGAAGAAGATGAATAAACTAGATAATAGAGTAATAGAATTTATATTAGAACATCATGTTTTGGTATTGGCAACAGTAGAAAATAACAAACCCTATTGTTGTGATTGTTATTATGCTTATAATCAAGAAAAAAATTATTTTGTATTAAAATCAAATATAGAAACATTACATTATAATCAACTAAAAACAAATAAAAACGTATCAGCATCAATAGTATTAGAAACATCAGAAGTAGGAAAAATACAAGGCTTGCAAATATGTGGAGTAGTAAATAATGACAACACAGAATTATTGACAGAAGCCAAAAAAGTATATCTAAAAAAATTTCCATTTGCAATAGCAATGTCTGGTGAATATATAGTACTAGAACCAAACTTGTTAAAAATGACAGATAATAGGTTCGGATTTGGAAAGAAATTTGTTTGGATAAAAGACAATTAATAAAATCAATCAAAACATCAAATAAATATTAAAAATGAAATCAAAATTAGGGAAGCTGCTTGCATTTGTTGCAGCAACAGCTGTGATTTCGCTACCATCATGTAGTGGCGATGGCAACAATAATAACAATAATAATAAACAAGATTCCACCAAAACAGAAGAGTCATTTGCAGAAGTTCAGGAAGAAAGTAATTTTTATTTAATACCATCACCTGAAGATTTGTTTGCATTTACAAAAGATAAAAATCTTCAATATGATGCTTCGTTTTTAAATCCAATAGAAAATATAGATAAATATGGTGATAATCGTTCACAAGAATTAAATTTTGGAACATACACAGCCGATATGGCATATAGCGCAGCATTTGGCAAATATCAAGAATCTCTTAAAGAATTTAAAGTTGTAAGAGAATTGAGTGATAAAATTAATATAGGAAGTGTATTTACACAAAATTTAGTGGATAGAATAGAATCAGTAGTAGAAGATCGTGATTCATTGAAAGAAATTTCAAGTGATATTTATTATGATATAGAAAAATTTCTAGATTCAAAACAACGTTCAAAAACTATGGCATTAATATCAACAGGTGGTTGGATTGAATTTTTGTATATAGTAACAAATTCAATAGAAAAATTTGATGCTAATAATGAAACAATTCAACGCATAGCAGATCAAAAAATTATATTAGATAATTTAATGCTTCGTTTAGAACAAATACAAGATGATATGTCTGTAAAACAAACTATATCAGATCTTAAACCATTAAAAGAAGTATTTGATGGATTAAAAGTTGAAAGTGTACAATCACAATCTTCAAAAACATCAAATGGTTCAATAAAAGTTGGTGGTGGTATGAAAATCATTATAACAGAAAATGATTTTAATAAAATTAAAGAAACTATTGCTAGTGTAAGAAATAATATTACATGTAATGACGTTTCTAAATAAAATTGTTAAAGTTTTTACGTTTATGAAAAATATATTTAAACTTTTCTTGGTAGTTTTAGTAGCGATACCATTAGGTTTACAGGCTCAAAATTGTTCTCAATTTCAAAATTCAAGAAAGCCAGTACAACCATATCGTTATAATACAGCGTCAAAAAGTGCTACTTGTATGACTGGTAGAAAATATGAATTTGTACTACCTGTTATTAAAGGTTTAGAGTATCGTATTCAATTTTACGCTAGTCCTATTTTTAATAATGATATCGATTTTAAAATTATCGATATGAGCACAAATGAAACTGTTGTAGATGTCCCAGGTAAATTAGGAAGTAATCAAGAAGCAAAAGCTAATGGTGAAACCGCTCTTCAAGATTTCTTTAATGAAAAGAAAAAGAAAATTGAACATCCTTATTTTGATTTCACTCCTGAATCTTCTACTTCTTTAAAGATTATGTTAGATGTTAAAGAAGTAAAACCACCAGAACCAACTGTTATGGATGATTATGGTTACGGAGGTGATGAATATGGTTACGGTGGTGACGAATATGGTTATGGTTATGAATATGAACCAACACCTGCTCCAACTCCAGCTCCTGCTGCTTCTACAGAAGAAACTGTTGTTCCTATTGAAAAAAACAAAGGTTGTATTTCTGTTTATATTATGGATAAAGACGCTGACGATTCTGAAGGTTTTAATTAGTTTGTTTATTCATTATAATATATATTAGCGGATTGATTTTCAATCCGCTTTTTTTTTAGATATTTTAATTTATAGTAAATTTGTAATGATTATTATTTTTTATTTTTAATCTAAATATTTCAAAACTTCTTTTTTATAACCTCTAACCACGCAAACAAC
>JAKSUC010000123.1 GCA_024413595.1 Bacteroidales bacterium | reverse complement strand
GCACGTAATGCACAATTGAGATATGAAGCTGGAGTTGAAAAAGGACGTGCAGAAGGCAGAGAAGAAGGACGTGCAGAAGGTAGAGAAGAAGGACGCGAAGAAGAGCGTACAAAAGCTTATCAAGATAAACTTGAAATGGCAAAAAAAATGAAATCAATGAATATGTCTATTGAACAAATTTCAGTTGTAACAGGTTTATCAAAAAATGAAATTGAAAATTGTAATTAAAAAATCATGGCAAAAATAGCTAATCCAACATACGATGCAGTATTTAAATATTTGATGCAAGACATAAGAGTTGCAAAACTTTTACTAAAAATTGTATTGCAAGTAGAAAGTATTGAAGAACTTATCGTAAAAAACAATGAGTTTGTAGTAATCAACACTGACGAATTAAAATTAACAAGAGTTGATTATCAAGCACGTATTGTTCCCAAAAATGGCGAACCACAATTAGTTACCATAGAATTACAAAAAGCCTTTCAAGATACACAAGTAAAACGTTTTCGAAAATATTTAGGACAACATTACACAAATTCAGAAAACTACGAAGATATAGAAGAAAAAAACAATAATAATCAAAATATACAATTAAAACAACGTCCATTACATATAATCCAAATATATTTATTGGGACATAAATTAGAAAATCTTAATTCTTCAATAGTTCGCAGTCAAGTAAAATATGTAAATGTAGACGGTAAAATAGTAGAAAACGCAGAAAAAGAATGGTTTTTAAAAGGTTTGATGCACGATATGATAGTGGTTCAAATACCACTATTACCCGAAAAACCAAAAAATAAAGTAGAAGAAATCTTGTCGATATTTAATCATAAAAAGATATTAACACAAGATGGTCATATAGTAGAAATTAACAATTATGACGATAAATCCGAAGAATATAAAATAATAGCACGACGCTTACAAGAAGCCATAGTAGACGATCAAGTTCGTAAACAAATGGAATACGAAGACGAAGTTCGAGAAGAAGCCGAATATCAGGCACGTAATGCACAATTGAGATATGAAGCTGGAGTTGAAAAAGGACGTGCAGAAGGCAGAGAAGAAGGACGTGCAGAAGGTAGAGAAGAAGGACGCGAAGAAGAGCGTACAAAAGCTTATCAAGATAAACTTGAAATGGCAAAAAAAATGAAATCTGATAGAATGCCTATTGATATAATTATTAAATATTCAGGATTATCAAAAGACGAAATCGAAAAATTGTAATAAATTGAATAAAACTATTATTTTAATCAAAAGAATAAAATCATAAAAACATAATTTTTCTCTTATTATATTGCTTTTATACCAAATAATAACTATATTTGTAAAAAAACAATCAACCCAAAAATGACATACACATATAATTATCCAATGCCAGCAGTAACAGCTGACATTATAGTAATAAGAAACATTGGTATCAAAAGTGAAATATTACTTATAAAACGTAAAAATGACCCATTTAAAGATTGTTGGGCATTTCCTGGAGGTTTTACAGAAGAAAATGAAACACTACAAGAGTCTGCATCGCGTGAATTGCTAGAGGAAACTGGTATTGATTGTAAGTTATTATCACAATTTAAAGCTTATGGAGATCCAGGACGAGACCCACGTGGTAGAACAATTACAATCGTTTTTTATGTATACATAGACCCTAATGTAGAATTTAAACCTGCAGACGATGCAAAAGAAGCAGGATGGTTTGACCTTAATAATTTACCAGCCTTAGCTTTTGACCATGCAAAAATCCTTGAAGAATTTATTGTTTCTAAACATAATAATAATTAATACAAAATTAGTATATTAAAAATAAAACCTTTTAACACGTTTTGCTGTATTAATTAAATATACATTAAAACGAACAACAATGACAAAAAAAATATATATTCTATTAATATCATTATTATTAGTTGAGCTATTACCATCAAAAGCAATAGCACAATATGGCAATAGTGGAGATGATCAAAAAGCCAAATTATTATACAATATTCCATTATCTTTAATTTGGCCTAATGACGAAGATATTGATAATATTTTTGTGGGATTAGTAAATGCCTCACCTCAATTAGTAAAATCACTAAAAAAAGAAGCCAAAAAACCTTATCCAGGTTCGGGTTCAAGAGTTATTGTGTTAGAATATAGTTCTGTTGATGAAGCTTCAAGTGCAGATAATCTTCATTTATTATATTTACCAGAAAAGACAGACTATGAATATGCATTAAAGAAATTTGCAAAAACGCCAGTAGCTTTAATATCAGACAATTATTCAAATCTTCAAAAGATTATGATTAATTTTGTTGATGAAGTATCTGGTAAAATATCTTTTAATTATTCAAGTACAAATCTTAGAACTATAAAAATTAGTGTTCATGAAAGTATTACAAAAGACCTTCATGGAGAAGATGTATCAGCAAAAGATCTTGTAGAAGAAGCAGTTAGAGACACCAAGAAAAAATTATCACAAGTTGAAAAAGATTTAGCAGATAAGCAAAAACAACTTAAACAAAAAGAATCAGAAATTACACAAAAAGAACAAACAATTCAAAATCAAAATAAAAACATTGCATCACAAAAAGCATCAATCGAACAGCAAAATGCAAAACTTGAAGAACAACGTAGCCAAATGAATTTATTACAAATTCAACAAGAAGTAACACGTCAAGCATTAGACGAAGCCGCAATGAATCTCGATGCTAAAACCCAAGAAATAAATCAAGTAGCATCTGAACTTGATGCCCAAAAAAGCAAAATAGCAAATCAACAAAAAATTGTTGACGAACAACAAAAACGTATAGACAAAATAAACGAAGAAATTTCAGAAAAAGAGAGTGAACTTAACAAACTAACATTTCAAAATGCTTATTTAAACAATATCCTTACTATTTCTTTTATCGCTTTAGGTATTTTTGTTGTAATGGCTATCTTTATTTTTATTTTATATAGAGGAAAACGAAAAGACAATAAAAAACTTGAAGAACAAAACATTAAAATTGAACAACAAAAAGAAGAACTAGCCAAACTTTCTATTGTAGCAGACAAAACCGATAGTGCAGTTATGATTCTTGACAAAAAAGGTAATTTTGAATGGATTAACAATGGTTTTACACGTTTATACGGTTATGATATTGAAACACTGCAAAATAATAGAGGAGTAAATATTCGACAAGCTTCTAAAAACGAAAAGATTGATTCAATTATCGATTCTTGTATTCAAAACCAATCTGCAATGCTATACGAAAATGAAGTTGATACTGCTGATGGAACTAAAAAATGGGCACAAACATCAATAACTCCTGTTGCAGATAAAAATGGTAATATATCTAAACTTATTTTGATTGACTCTGATATAACAGCACTTAAAAAAGCACAAGAAGAAATTCAACATCAAAAAGATGAAATTGAAGCACAAAAAATTCAATTAGAATCAATAAATGCAGAATTAGAAAAATTATCATTGGTAGCTTCTAAAACCGACAACTCTGTAATTATTGCTTCTTCTGACGGTGAAATTGAATGGGTTAACGATGGTTTTGAACGAATGCTAGGATACAACTATCAAGATTATAGCAAAAAATATGGTTCTAATCTTTTAGATAAAAATACAGATTATGATGTTTTGTCTAAAATTGAAGAAAATCTTTTAAACAAAAAATCTACATTGTTTACTACTAAATCTCAAAATTCTAAAGGTCAAGAACTTTGGATTCAAACAAACCTTACTCCTATTTTTGATAATCAAGACAATTTATACAAAATTGTAGCTATTGATTCAGACATCACTCAAATAAAAAAAGCAGAAGAAGAAATTGCTGCACAAAAAGATAAAATCGTAGAAAGTATTTTATATGCTCAAAAAATTCAACAAGCTGTTATGCCTCCTGTTGAATACTTTAATCAATATTTACCTCAACACTTTATTTTGTTAAAACCTAGAGATATTGTAAGTGGAGACTTTTATTGGGGAACACACATTGGCGAAAAATTTGTGTTTACCGCTGCCGATTGCACGGGACATGGTGTACCTGGTGCTTTTATGAGTTTATTAGGTATTGCATTTTTAAACGAAATTACTGGTAGAATGAACGAACAAACAGTGTCGGCTGGTGAAATTTTAACACAACTTAGAAAAAATGTTATGACATACCTTCGACAATCAGGTAAAGAAAATGAACAAAAAGATGGGATGGATATGGCTTTATGCATATACGATAAACGAAACGACAAACTTCAATATGCAGGAGCACACAATCCCTTAATTTTAATTAGAAGCAACGAACTACAGCAAATTGATGCTGATGAAATGCCTATTGGATATTATATTAATCAAACAGAGCATTTTACAAATCATGAAATTGATATACGTCCTGGCGATATAACCTATATGTTTTCAGATGGATATAGCGATCAATTTGGAATGGTTAACGGTCGTAGAAAAAAATACATGATAAAACGTTTTAGAGACTATCTTTTAGAAATACACAATGAAAATCTCGAAACTCAAAAACAAATGTTAGATGATAATCTAAAAAATTGGAGAGGCAATATTAAACAATTAGATGATGTTTTGGTTATTGGTGTTAGATACTAACTCATGCAATAATTTTAACAAATTAACAAACTCAAAAAAACACAAATTATAATTGCTTTAGATTTTATCAATTAAGTTTTTTGCAAGATATTTCTATAAATCAATAACAAAAAAAAACTAAAATAAAAAAACAAAAAATGTATCAAATAATCAAAGATTAATAATATATTCGCACCGTATAATAATACATAACGTTTAATATCCAATTGACTATAAATTAAGATGTTTAAAAGAGAAGAATTTGTTCCTGATGAAGACTGGCATAGATTTAGGGAAATCTCTAAAGATTTCCCTACACCAAATATCTTCATAAATCTAGATGAAATCAAAAAACATTACGAGCAATTAAAAAATGCTTTTCCTTACAGTACAGTTTATTATGCTGTAAAAGCAAATCCAGGAGTACCTGTTTTAAAATTGCTTGATAAAATGGGATCAAACTTTGACATCGCTTCACGTTACGAGTTAGACAAAGTTTTGGCTTTAGGAATTAGTCCAGATCGTGTTTCGTATGGAAACACTATTAAAAAAGCATGCGACGTGGAATATTTCTATCAAAAAGGGGTTAGAATGTTTGCCACTGATTCTAAAGAAGACTTAAAAAACATTGCAGAAAAAGCACCAGGCTCTAGAATTTACGTTAGAATTTTAATAGAAAATTCTTCTACTGCTGATTGGCCATTGTCGCGTAAATTTGGTTGTCATCCTGATATGGCTTACAACCTATTAGTTATGGCGAAAGAAAAAGGATTAGAACCTTACGGTATTAGTTTCCATGTAGGAAGTCAACAGCGTGACATTGGACAATGGAATGACGCTATTGCAAAAACAAAATACCTATTTGAGTCAATAGAAGAAGAAGACGATATTCAACTTAAAATGATTAATATGGGAGGAGGATTTCCTGCTCATTATATTCAACCTACCAACGAATTAAGCGAATACGCATCAGAAATTACTAGATATCTTCACGATGATTTCGATGAAATTCCACTTATTATTTTTGAACCAGGACGTTCTTTAGTTGGTGATAGCGGTATTTTAACTTCTGAAATTGTATTAATATCTAGAAAAAACAACACCTCTTTATCTCGTTGGGTATATCAAGACTCTGGAAAATTTAATGGTCTTGTTGAAACACTTGACGAATGTATTAAATATCCTGTTGTATCAGACAAAGACCATGGAAAAAAAGGAGAAGTTATTCTAGCTGGACCTACTTGCGATAGTGCTGATATAATGTATGAAAACACAAAATATAAATTACCTATCGACCTTAAAGTTGGTGATAGATTGTATTGGCTTTCTACGGGGGCTTACACTTCTACTTACGCTAGTGTTGAATTTAATGGTTTTCCTCCATTAAAAACATATTATTACGATTCTGAAGCTATATATGAAGCTAATGGCGATTTTATTAAAAAGATTTAGATTGTTGTTAATTTTATAGTTGAGATAAAAACGACGAACATTATTTGTTCGTCGTTTTTTTATTTGATATATATGATTATACTAATTATTTCAAAATTTATAAAACAAACACTCAACAAGTTTTAGAATATAATCGTGTAATATTTGTTGACGTTAAATCAGCGAAAGGTCAAGCCCAAATCTTTGACCTAAATGGACACTTAATCTTTAGTATTGTTTTTTGTGTTTCTATTTTTCTCGCAATGTAATATTTTTAACAAACCTATATTACAAAAAAACAAGACTATTTCAAATGGAATAATATCTATATTTCACAAAATCTTTTATTTCTCGGACAACAATAATGAAAAAAGAATTAAACAAAGATAATCTCCTCCAAAGGATATTATACAATTGATTTATTATCGAAAAAAATTTTGACACAAAAAAACCGAACACTCACCCGTCGATGAACGTTCGGCCAACAACTTTAAATTTTAAGAATTTGAGAAGTGGGAATTACAGGATTCGAACCTATGACCCTCTGCTTGTAAGGCAGATGCTCTGAACCAAC
>JAKSUC010000122.1 GCA_024413595.1 Bacteroidales bacterium | reverse complement strand
GTAAAACGATGATTAATTGAGTTGAAATAGGAGATTAATTGGACAGCGGAGAATATATTTCTGCAATAATATTATCAAGTTTTGTATCGTGTTCTGGTAATGGTACAAATTCGGTTCAAAACTCGTCGGAAGATACTACAAATTTGGTATCTAATGAAATTCAATCTCAAGAGTCATCAAATACATTGGAAGTTTGTGAGTCTTATTTTGATTTATTCCGAAATTATCCAGAAAAAAATGATTTGGCATTTTCAGAAATTCCGAAAGATGTTTGTCAATGTAAAAATAATGTTTATATCCTAACAAGTAATTGTTGTGGACTTTTGACAGAAATCGACGATAACGGAACATATCAATCAATTACAGTTGGTTCAAAAATGGCTGACGCACGAAAAAATAGAATATTAACAAAATTTCTTCCTCCTTTTGGCGATAATAAAATTGAAGAATATCAAGAAGATGGAAAATACATAATTAAACGTACATTGTTTGTAAGTTCAGAAAATAAATGTCAAGGAAAAGTCTTATTTGTAAGCAATGATAAAGAAGGTAAAATTCAAGAAATAAGATTTTTGACAGAACCATACGATTTGTCAAATGTACAAGTAGATTATTTTAAACCAGTTTGTGCGTATATATCTGTTGATAATAAATACTATTCTGCTTATGAAGGAAATGTGTCGATTATTAGTTATAAACAATATAATGAAAAAGGAGAAATAACAGAAGAATATTTTGTTGATGATAGAGATATTTGTGATGCAAATCATGAAAATAATTATTATAAATATAATCGAAATGCAGGGAAAATAGACACAGTCTTTTTAGGAGCAATGGATTTATCATTTTATGATTTATATGAACATTCAGAAGCATTAAAAAAATCTTGGCATGGTGGTTACGGAAGACAATCATATTATAACATTCCAAAATTTGAAGATTGTAATGAAATCAAATACGATGACAATGGTCGTGTGATATTTGCTATTTTTGGAGATGAGAGTGGTGAAAGTAACGTATTTGATTTTGTGAAGGTAACTTTTAACTACAACGCTGATTATTGTATTAAAGAAGTTTATCGCAAAACTAAAGAAGATGATGGCTTTGGCGATTATTATGAAGACGAAAATTCATACAAGATTTATGAGTATTATCAACATACAAAAGAAAAACTTCCAACAATGCAAGAAGTTATTAATAAATAAATAGTTATTACTGTTTAAAATTCTTAATTATAAGATATTTTTATAAATAAAGCGAGTATGTTTTTTCATACTCGCTTTGTTATATAATAAAATCTAAATCAATTTTGATGTTAAAGTTATAGATGAGATAATATTAGTCAACGTTTTGTGTGTAAGAGTTATATTTTGAAAGATTTTATTAATTTAACCTAATACAAATATTATTTATTATATCAGACAATAATAAATTAATATATAAAACTGACTAACAAAATGATAACCTGTTTTTATTAGTGATTAAAAAAACATTACCAAAATAGCTATAGTAATTGTTAGTGGGATTTACAACAATTTGTTCTACAACAAACTCAAGATCTACCATTAATAATCTAAAATTTAAACAATTACTTCGTGTAAGATTTTGTTGTTAATTTCAACAGTTTTAGGTCCAATAGTTTTGTTTTTGTTAAAACAGAAACTAAGCATATAACCTTCGTTTAAATGATAATAATCAAGATATTCTGATAATTGAATTTCGCCTTTACGGTTATATTCTTCGCCATTCCAAATTTTAAGTTCTATAATGTATTGTTTTGATTTATAATCTATAATAATATCAGTTCTTGTGTAATCACGAGTTTGAGACTCAACATAATAATTACCTATTCCATTGATTATTGGACGTAGATAAAGCATAAAAAATTTACGACCTTCAGCCTCAACAAATCTTTCGTTTTTTTCGCCATAAATATCATGAAAATGTATTGCAAATTTTTCCATGATACGTTTAACGTCTAAATCTCCATCTTTAATAAATGAATTTTTGTCTCGTCCTCCTTGACAATATAATTCGCTCAAATTCTCTTGTTCAATAAATAGGTTGTAAATTCTTGTTTCAAACAATCTACAAAATACTTCTACTTTACGATTTACATTTTTAAGAAAGTTAAACATAAATCCTAAATCAAGATTGGGTTCATTAGGATTGTAGCCAATCAAGTTACCTGCGTAAAGCATTGAATATAAAATTTGACGTAATTTAGGGAAATCAGAAATTTTTTTCATCATATCCTTAAAAAGTAGGTCGTCACGGTCGTTTAGAATATATTTTACAGCTTCAATAATTCCATCGTTATTCCAACCATATTTTTCTGTGTCAATAAGTTGGCAAATTCTTGAAACTAAATAAGGATAACCTGAAGTCCAATCATGAATTATTTGAGCAATATAATTTTCGTCGAAATCTTGATTAGTGTCCAACTTGTATTCATTCAACATTTTAGCAATACCTACAACAGGTAAACTCATGTCGGCTTTGAATGATACAGCAATATTCCAAGGTGAATTGTATTGGTGTTCTTCGTTAGGACGCATTTTTAGTTTAAGATTTTTTACGTCGTAAACGCCTGCAAGAATTATTGATTGAAATGTTGGATCTTCATCTCGTTTTAAATATAAACTTCTAAAAAATCCAAGAAATTTTACAAAACTATCACTATTACTTGCTTGATCAACTTCGTCGATAATAACTACAACATTTGGATTGTCTGCACAAAGTTGATAAACAAGATTTTGTAATTTAATACTATCGTATGTTGTAATGTTTTGATATTCTGATAAAAAATCTATTGACTTTTGAGATATGTTTGTTACTTTGTTTCTTGTTATTTGAATATTCATTATTCTTAAAAATGTAGCACAAACATTATCTACTGTTTCAAAATTAGACTCGTCAAGACCTTCAAAACTTAATGAAAAAACTGCATAACCTTGATTTTCAAGTTCTTTTTTAAGGACATTTATAGTAGTTGTTTTACCAAATTGACGACCTCGATTGATACAGAAATATGTATTATCTTTTATCAAATCTACAGCTTTATTCACTTGATTTGAAATATCAACCATATAATGTTTATTTGGATAACAGGTTCCTGTAGTATTGAATTTTTTCATTCGTAAATGCAGTTTTGAATTTTAAGCAAAGATAGTAAAACTATTAATATTTTAGAATTAATAATTAAGAGTTTTCAATTTGTGTAATATTTTTAATTTTGCAGTATCTAAAAACATATTTTTATTATTTAATCAAAATTTTTTAAAATGAAAACAATAAACATTTTTGCATTTTTGACATTGTCATTATTACTATTTTCTTGTGCAGAACCACAAGTTAAAGAAAGTCAAGAAGGTGTATCTTTTGACGAAGTTGTTAAAACACGTCGTAGTATTCGTGCGTACGACTCAACAAAAACAATTTCAGAACAAGAAGTTCAACAATTGCTGAAAACAACTCAAGAAGCTCCATCATGGGCTAATAATCAACCTTCAAAATATTATGTTGCAATGAGTCCTGAAAAAGTTTCAGCAGTTCAAAATCTTGTTGGAGGTAACAAAGATCGTATTATTGGTGCTCCTGTTTTAATTGTTTCAACATTTGAACGTGGAAAATCTGGATTTTTTCAAGATCAACCTACAAACGAAGTTGGAGAAGGTTGGGGAGCTTATGACAATGGTTTAAGCAATGCTTATATGGTTTTGGTGGCTCGTGCCATGGGGTTTGACACCTTAATTATGGGTATGAGAGATGCTGACGGTCTTCGTTCTCTTTTTAACATTCCTGAAAATGAAACAATTATGGCTGTTATTGCACTTGGCTATCGCTCTGCCGAACCAAAACAACCAACTCATCGAGACTTTAACGAAGTTGTTAAATTCTTTTAAAATTCTTTTAATCTAAATGTTATATTTTATACAATAAAGTATTGTTAAAGTTTTTGTAGTGAATTATATTATTACACTATTTTGCTAAGATTTTGAGTTATTTAGTTTAATGAAGAAATAGAAATCTTATTAAACTATTACTTAAATATATTATATATTTGTAGTCCGTTTTTATTTAATGTTTGAGTAATAGTAAAATAACTAAAAAAATGCGATTTATAATCTGCTGAAATGAGTAAAAATTGGAGCATTTCAGCAGATTATAATTTTATTATTTGCTGAAATGAGCAAAAATTATTACATTTGAGCAGAAAATAAAACGCGATTTTTATGAATGAAATTTTAGTTGGAAGGGAGTTAGAGTCTTCATTATTAAACAAATATATCAACTCCGACAGGAGCGAGCTGGTGGCTGTATATGGAAGGCGACGTGTAGGAAAAACGTTCTTTATCCGTCAAGTGCTGAAGGGTAGGGCGTGCTTTACATTCTCCGGCGCCGAAAATGCCACAATAAAACAGCAACTTATGAATTTCGGTGTTGAGTACAGCGTGAGGACCGGCTCCAATACATTGCCTGCCAACTGGACCGAGGCTTTCGTGATGTTGCGGAATTATTTGCAGTCGTCAAGACTGAAGCGAAAGATAATTTTCATAGACGAACTTCCCTGGCTCGACGGTGCCAAGTCGGGTTTTCTGAGCGCGTTTGAGTATTTCTGGAACACCTGGGCCTCGGTTCGTACAGATATCAAGCTCATTGTCTGCGGGTCGGCTACATCGTGGATGATTAACAACCTCATAAACAACCGTGGCGGACTCCACAACCGTGTTACGCATCAGATTTACATTGCGCCCTTCACACTTGGCGAGGCCGAGAAGTATTTCAAGGTCTACAAGTTTGGCTATCGCCGAGCCGAAATCGCCGAGTGTTATATGGTGATGGGAGGCATTCCGTTTTATTATTCCATGATGGACAGGGAATTGTCGGCAGCGCAGAATATCGACCGCCTTTTCTTTGACGAGAAGGCCGAACTCAGATACGAGTTCGATAATCTTTTCCGCTCTCTCTATAAACGCAGCGACAGCCATATCGCCGTGGTGAAAGCCTTGTCTACCAAGCGGATGGGACTCACCCGCAAGGAGATTTTGGAAATCACAAAACTCAACAACAACTCCAAGTTCACCGAGGTGCTCGATGAGTTGGAGAAGTGTGGTTTTATCCGTCAGTATCAGCCATTCAGCGAGGCCAAACGCGATATAATGTATCAGATAATTGACCATTTCGTGCTTTTCCACTTCAGTTTCCTCAAGAACCTGCGCAAACCTGAAAATGATTTCTGGGCTCGTACCATAAACACCAAAAACTACGAAATTTGGGCCGGACTTTCGTTCGAGATGTTGTGCATATCCCATATCAAGGCTATCAAGCAGGCACTCGGCATTCCGGCGGTAAGGACAAGGGAATGTGGCTTCATCTTCAAGGGCGACGATTGCTACTCAGGCGCTCAAATCGACCTGCTGATAGACCGCGACGACAACACCATCAACATTTGCGAGATGAAATACACAAATTCCGAGTATCCTATCAGCGCAAAATACGCCAAGGAACTCCAAAACAAGATCGACGCATTCATCCATTGCACCAACACCAGCAAGTCGATAATGCTGACAATGATCACCTCGCAAGGAGTCAAGAAAAACACCTACTCAACTATCGTTCAGAAAGCATTAAATCTCGATAGTTTGTTTTTGGGTATTTGATTGATAATTAATGAATTAATTAAAATTTTACTATTTATAATCTGCTGAAATGAGGAAAAATTGGAGCATTTCAGCAGATTATAATTTTATTATTTGCTGGAAAGGTAGGGCAAAAATGTCAAAAACGTGAAAAAATGGGGTTTAGAAAAAGTCAAAAACGTGAAAATGAAATCATTAACTGATTGATATGTAATAAATTGGCTTTTGTTGTAAGTATAGATAAAAAAACTTGTTTTTGATAAAAGAATTTTTTAGATTTGTGAGAGAAAAATTTAAATTGTTTTTTATATGCCAACACAAGACGATTATATAAAATTCAAATCAGTCCTTGAGTATTTCGTATCTCATTTGATGTATATTCAGTCAAATGATACAAGTAGCAAAGGTTATCAAAAGTATATCGAGCCTTTGGTAAATAACAATAAATTTATTTGCAAGGAAGGTCATCAAGATGGAAATTTGCAAAAATATATTAAAGAGTGGAATAATTTATCAATTGGAACTATTGCTATAACAATTCAGAATTATTATGGGAAGGGGTATTGGACGAAAAAATGTTATATCAATTGGGTTTATACTGGTGTTAATGTATTTGCCAATTGGGATAAGGAAGGGCACATAGTTAAACTATGTTTAGCCTACTATGAAAAAGATCGTCCCCTAAATTATGCCGATGGTTTCAATTTTTCTTTGCAGGATTTGGGATTGTTTACTCCCCAACAAACAGAAGTTTTTATAAAATTCACCAACAAATACTTTGAAATGTATCAATCATTAAATCAAAATATTAAAATGACACCGTATTGTAGATTACTTACTAACAACCACAACTTAATCCTTACCGGCGCACCCGGTACAGGAAAGACTTATCTTGCAAAAGAAATTGCAAAGGCAATGGGTTGCACTGATGATGAAATTGGTTTCGTTCAGTTTCATCCGTCATACGATTATACTGATTTTGTGGAAGGATTGCGTCCAATGCAAGATGATAATACTGGCTCGGTTGGATTTGAGAGGAAAGATGGCGTTTTCAAAGAGTTTTGTAAGAAAG
>JAKSUC010000121.1 GCA_024413595.1 Bacteroidales bacterium | reverse complement strand
TTAATTTTTTTTATTTTTGGGTCGAAAAAAATGTTTTCTCGGACAACAATAATAATAAATTGTCTAATTTTTAAATATTAATAAAAAAGTCTCAATCATTTAAGATTGAGACTTTTTTTATTTCTCGTACGGCTAAAACTATTCGTTGCCGTTGTTTACATTGTTGCCTTCGTTATTATTATTTTTGTGATGGAAATTACCACCTTGACGACGATCTCCATTGCCATGGAAATTTCCTTTTGGATTACCACCGCGACGATCATTATTTGGACGACGTTCTCCTTCTGGACGTGCAGGACGTTCTACATATCCTTCTGGTTTTGGTAATAATTCACGGTGTGAAAGTTTTATTTTACCAGCTTTTTTGTCAAAGTCAATAATTTTAACTTCTATTTCATCACCTTCTTTCATAACATCTTCTACTTTTTCAATACGTTTCCAGTCTATTTCTGAAACATGTAGAAGTCCTTCTTTACCAGGAAGAATTTCAACAAAAGCTCCGAATGTTACAATTGATTTAACTTTTCCTTTGTAAATTTCTCCGACTTCTGGTTCTGCAACAATACCTTTAATACGTGCTATTGCTTTATCCATATCGTCTTTATTTACAGCAGAAATGCTAACCATACCACAACCTTCTGTTTCTTCAATTGTGATAACTGTATTTGTAGAAGCTTGAATTTCTTGAATTACTTTACCACCAGGACCGATAACTGCTCCAATAAAATCTTTTGCAATTGAGAATTTGGTCATACGTGGTACAAATGGTTTATAATCAGCGCGTGGTGCTGGTATTGTTTGTAGCATAATACCTAAAATGTGTGCACGACCTTCTTTTGCTTGTTGAAGAGCTTTTGCTAATATTTCATAGCTTAAACCGTCAACTTTTATATCCATTTGGCAAGCGGTGATACCATCAGGTGTTCCTGCTACTTTAAAGTCCATATCTCCTAAATGGTCTTCATCTCCAAGAATATCTGATAATACTGCCCATTTATCTGACTCTGTATCAGTGATTAATCCCATTGCAATACCAGACACTGGTTTTTTAATTTTAACACCTGCATCCATTAATGCTAAACATCCACCGCAAACAGAAGCCATTGATGATGAACCATTTGACTCAAGAATATCAGATACAACGCGTATTGTATAAGGATTTTCTTCTTCTGAAGGTAACACTTTTTTCAAAGCTCTATGGGCTAGATTTCCGTGACCAATTTCACGACGTGAAATTCCTCTTGATGCTTTTGCTTCGCCTGTTGCAAATGGTGGAAAATTGTAGTGTAACAAGAATGTGTTACGTCCTTGTTCTAATACATCGTCTATAATTTGTTCATCAAGTTTTGTTCCTAATGTACATGTTGCAAGACTTTGTGTTTCACCACGAGTAAATATTGCAGAACCGTGAACTGATGGTAGAACATCTGCTTCGCACCAAATTGGACGAATTTCATTTGTTTTACGTCCATCAAGACGTTTACCTTCGTCTAATATTAAACGACGAACTGCAGTACGCAATGAGTCGTCAAAATATCTGTCGATAAGTAATTGTTTTTCTTCAAGTTCTTCTTCTGTTAATCCTAGTGTTGCAACAAAATCTTCTTTTATTTTGTCGAATGCTTCTGCGCGTTCGTGTTTGCCTAAAGCTAATTTTGCTGTATCATAGATTTTTTGATATAATTCAGAAGCAATTTTTTCTTTAAGTTCAGGATCTGAAATTTCAGGTTCGTATTCACGTTTAACGATTTTCATTTCTTCAGCAAGCTCTTTTTGCATCAAACACATTGGTTTAATTGCTTCGTGAGCAGCTTTTATAGCCTCAAGCATTTCTGCTTCTGAAACTTCGTTCATTTCACCTTCTACCATCAAGATATTGTCGTAAGTTGCACCTACAACCATTTCAATATCAGCTTTGGCATTTTCTTCAAATGTTGGGTTGATAATGATTTTTCCATCAACTCTTACAACTCTAACTTCTGATATTGGTTCTTGAATTGGAACATCAGAAACTGCCAATGCACATGAAGCTGCCAATCCAGCGTAAGCGTCAGGCATTGTTTCTTTATCTGCCGAAATCAAAAATACATTAACAAATGTTTCTGAGTGATAATCTTTTGGAAATAAAGGTCTTAAAGCACGGTCTATTAAACGTGCTGTAAGAATTTCATGGTCTGATGGTTTTCCTTCGCGTTTTAAAAATCCGCCAGGAAAACGGCCATTACTGTAATATTTTTCTTGATATTCTACTGTAAGAGGCATAAAATCTGCCTCTGGATTTGAGTCTTTACTTGAGCATACTGTGGCTAACAACATTGTGTTTCCTTGACGCAATACCACAGAACCATCCGCTTGTTTGGCCAATTTTCCGGTTTCTACGGAAATCTTACGACCATCGCCCAAGTTGATTTCCTTACTAAATATATTCATATTATGTCAGTTTGTGGGAAAAGCCTAATTTTCAGCCGAGAATTGTATTATTTGGGGTTTACTCTATAATTAGTTTTTTGATTAAAACTTGTTTACAGAACTCACCTTTAAGTTAATAGAATGCTCTGAAAGGTTTTAATTTCTGCCGTAAAATCAGTGGCTTTACCAGATTTCTAAATTCCTTTTTTTTATAGGCAAAATCCCGCGCCTTACTTTTATTTATAGGTTTAGGTGCGGGATCAAAAAAAATTTTCTCTAGAAGTTCTTTTTTCAAATTTTTATTTCTGTAAAGAACTTTCTAATACAAATCATCATTATTAAATAAAGGAAAGTTCGAATTTGATTTTTATTCAAAGACGACTTTCCTTTATTAATTACTTTCTCAAGTTCAATGCCTTGATGATTGCTCTATATCTTTCGATATCCTTTTTCTTGAGATAATCAAGTAAAGAACGTCTCTTACCTACCAACATTGTTAACGCTTTTTTGGTTCCGAAGTCCTTGTGATTTTTTTTCAAGTGTTCGGTTAAGTGTTGAATACGGTAGGAAAATAAGGCAACCTGACTTTCTGCAGATCCGGTGTCTGTATTAGACTTTCCGTAGGAATAAGTTCCGAAAATTTCTTTTTTCTTTTCAGCGTCCAAATACATAATTAAATGTTTAATTTAAAATTAAATTTTTTCTTTTATTTTCAAGTTGCAAATTTAGGTGATTTTTTTTTATTTTTCTATTTTTTACTCAATTTTTTTTCAAAAATATT
This sequence comes from Bacteroidales bacterium, assembly GCA_024413595.1. Lineage (GTDB taxonomy): Bacteria > Bacteroidota > Bacteroidia > Bacteroidales > UBA3824 > UBA3824. Next base: position 3,595 of record JAKSUC010000121.1, on the reverse strand, counting down.
GTTTTTTCTTTGTTTTTGGTATTTTAATTTATTTTTTTAGCAATTTATCTTATTTTAAATATAAAAAAATAGCCTGATATATCTCAGGCTATTCATTTTAATTATAAATATTCAATATGAAAAAACAATATCTTATTCTATGTGATATTTTTCCTTGTCTTTTGTTTTTAAATTTTCTGTTACTATTCCTGATAGGCAAAATAATACGATGCCTAATATTACTATTATTAATATTGCTGTAATCATGGTATTTAATTTTTTTCGTTTATTATTTTAAACGTTTTTTTGCTTGTTTTTATTCTTAATTTTTGTCAAAATTTGTTAACGCTTTTGTTTTTGTTTTCACTATATAGAGTAAAAAAAATTAAAATTCCATAATTTTTTTTCACTTTTTTTCTAATAAAAATGGCTGTTATTTTGTAACAGCCATTGTATTAATTTATTAAGTGGTAATTTTTTTTTAATAATGGAACGAGCTTCCTGTTAAAAATTCTCTTAAAATTGATGTTGGAGGAATTTCATCATCTGGAAATTCGTGAAAATATGATAAAAATTTTAGTAATCTTTGAGCTTCACTATATTCTTCGGCAGTTTCGTTTACTCCTTGCAAAACTGGACATGCGTAGCGTTTTATTACTCCCAATTCGTATGGCAATGATGAATTAAACATAACATCTGCTTCTTCTTGATATGGAAATATATTTTTATCTTCGCCTCTTCTAACTGAAGGCCAACGTTTTATTGTTTCTTCTGCACTATAATGACGATATCTAAAATCGCGAATTATCCTGCGCAAAAGTCTATTATCTGTGGTTGGTATACCATTATGTGCATCAATTGCTACTTGAGTTAGTGCTGATACATATATTTTATATTTATTTTCTGATGGAATATCTTGACTCATTGTTGGTGTTAGTCCGTGAATTCCTTCTACAACAAATACTGTTTCGTCGGATGCTGTTAAATAATCTCCTTTATATTCACGTTTTCCTGTTTGAAAATTAAATACTGGCATTTCTACTTTTTCACCTTGCATCATTCTTAGCATATCTTGATTAAATTGCTTGTAATCAACAGCTTCTAATGCTTCAAAATCATATTCTCCATTTTCATCTTTTGGAGTATCTTCTCGATTTACAAAATAATTATCAAGCGAAATTTGAACAGGTTTTAATCCGCAAACGCCAAGTTGTACACATAATCTTTTTGAAAATGTTGTTTTTCCTGATGACGATGGACCTGCAATTAATACTAATTTGATGTTCCCTTTTTGACGTATATTTTCTGCTATTTCTGCAATTTTCTTTTCTTGAAGAGCTTCGCCAAGTTTTATGATTTCACCACAAGTGCCTTCGTCTACCATTTTGTTTAGATTGGCAATTGTATCTACTTTCATCAATTTACACCATTTGTTGTTTTCTCTAAAAACTTCAAACAATTTGTCTTGTTTTTCAAGTGGTGCAATACACATTTTTACATAATCTGTTGGTCTTCTTAATAATATTCCATCATAATAAGGTATTAAATCAAATGTTGATATCATACCTGTTGTTGGTGCTAAATATCCATAAAAATAATCACAATAATTTTCAAGATAATACATTGAAGAATAAAGCCTTGCACGTTTTTTAAATATATCAACTCTTTCGTTTAGACCCATTTTTCCAAATGTTTCTGCAACTTTGGTTGATAATACTTCTTTGCGTTCAAATGGCAAATTATTATTAACTATAATTTGCATTCGTTCTTTTATTTCATTTATTTCTTCTAGTGTTGGTTTATAATCTTGACCATCTTGTGTTTTAAGTTCACAATATACACCTTTACTTATTGAGTGTTTGATATTTACCTTTAAATCTTTCCTTAAATCTGCAACTGCTTTTATAAATATAAATTTTAATGAACGATTATATATTCGGTTTCCATCAAGACATTCTGCATCAAAAAATTCTACTACTTTGGGTTTGAATACACAGTAGTTTAACTCTTTAATTTTATTATTGACCTTAGCTCCAATTATTTCTTTTTTTAATTTTACACTTTGATCTTTTGCTATTTCTGCCAATGTTGTTCCTATATCATAACTCTTGGTTATTCCTGTATTTTTACAGGTAATTTCTATTTTTTTTGTCAATATCATATTATTAGGTATTTAAATTATTAGTTCTTTTTTATTTTTAGTATTATTTTATACGTTACTCATTATTCTGAGTTTGATTTAATATTGTTTCTTCAACTATTTTTTCGCATATTTCGCAATAGTAGTTTGTTTCTAAATCGTGCATCAAACAATGTAAACATGGTCGATAAATTCCTTTATAACAATATCTACCTCCTTCGAATACTCCTATTTTATGTTTACTATTTTTTGGAGTTGGTATTGGCGTTGATTTATCAATATATTTTTCCCATTTTGATGAAAATTCTACCAAATTAGTTAAATTGGGTGATAATATTTCATATTTATTGTCTATATCTGTATTATATGTTGCATTATCTTCGTATTCATCATCTAAACCAGCAAAACTGTGTCCTAATTCATGAACCATCACTTCTTTTGAATGATAATTATTGGCTGAAAATACTGAATAATAATTATAAATTCCACCACCTCCATAAATATCACTGTTTACCAATACTATAATATGATTATAAGGTACAGATTGTGCAACATTGCTAATTGCCCAATAATTTTCTGACATTACATATCTTTCCATATTAAAAGTATTGTAACTAAAATCCATTATAGTATTTTTATAAATATTTTTATTTGGTATATCACAACCATTATCTTTACTTTCGTCAAAAACAGCATAAACATTAAATAGTTTTTGATATTTTTTATATGGTTCTGTTTCAAAAATTCTTTCTGAATATTCTTTTGCAGATTGTAAAAATTTTTTCTTTTCATTTTTTTGATATCCTTCTGCCAATATTGCGATATTTATTGAATTTTTTGATTTTGACGATTTTATATGTTTATAAGGATAAGTTGTTGATGTTTTACATTTAAATTTATCATATTTTGGATTAAAATATTCACTTAAAATCAATTTATATTCATGTTTTGAGTTTAATTTATAAACATTTATCAAACAAGTTTTTTTAGGAAATGGCATTTTAACACATTCTTTATAAGTTTTTGATTTATTTTTTGATAAATCAATATCTAACCATTCTGAAAATAAACTATTATAACTATAAGTGTATAAAACATTATTTGAACAGCTATCAATCATTTCCATATAAAAAATGCCATATTTTTTACAATTATTAACAACATAATTTTCACCACCCCATTTATTAGCAACCGAAAAATCTACAAATTTAGCTTCAACACTATCTTTATAATTTGTAATTGTATAGTTTAAGCGAAGCATTTTTCCTGTAAATAGTTCAGAATACGATTTTTGAGAATAGCAAAAATCATTTATTAAACTTATTAAAAGTATTAGCACTATTTTTTTATTCATCTACAAGTTATTTTTCTCAAATATACAAAAAATAAAGATTAACCATATTTAATTTTTATAATATTATTTCTAGTTCGATATCTCAAAATATTATATAAATTTTATTGTCATAAATGTTTCAA
>JAKSUC010000120.1 GCA_024413595.1 Bacteroidales bacterium | reverse complement strand
AATTATCAAGCATGATTTTATATGTTGATGAAACTGAAAATGAAGAATATTTTATAGTTACCGGATTGTTAGTTGAATCTGAGAAGACTATTAATGACGCATATTATTCTTTTAAAAAAAGAGTGAAAAGGTATAAGATTTCTAGTAAGCAAAAGGGAGTGCTATTTACTGAATTCAAATCCACATTTATTGATCACCAATTTCAGAGTGTTAAAAGAAAGATGATGGAAGTTGTAAAAACGACAGATGGATCAGTAATATATTCAGCTTATTTTAAAAAGACAAAACATATAAACCAGAGTTTAAAAGAAATAGTTTATATTAGATTGCTTAAAAATATTGTTTTATCTATTAAAAATCCTATAGATATTGTTTTTGATGAGTTTAAAAACCTGTCTTTTGAATACAATATTATTGGATCTGTAGGTATATTATCAAATGTTTTATCTATTAAATCAGCTGATTCTCAATTAATACCTGGACTTCAATTCGCTGATAATTTATGCAGTGTTATAAGGATGTATTTATCTAAAGACGATTCTAATAATTATTTTGACATAATTAAAGATATAGTAATTCAATCAAAAATTGAACAATAGATGATTTGCATTTTGAAATTCTTGTGTTATAATTTGGTTGAAGAGGTGTGACCTCCTGGCCGCTTGAGGCTGGGTGTACGGGTAAACGTAGGATCACACCCTTTTTTATTACATAAGTGTTATAATTATTCTGTAAGGATATGGCCTCCTGGCCTCTTGGTGGCTGGGTGTACGGGTAAACGTAGGATCATATCCTTTTTTTATTATTTACGGTTATCTATATACGATATTAAATCCCTTATAAGTTTTGCTTCGTTTTTATTGTATTTTGATATATCAATTACTTTTTTATTATCTAATTCAAGAATATAATCTGCGGTACAGTGGAATAATTTAGCTAATTCAATGATATATTGTGCTGATGGAGCAGATAGACCCATTTCCCAAGCATTTACTGAGGCACGAGTAATAGATAACTTTTTAGCTAGTTCACTTTGAGACAATCCAGCATCTGTTCTAAGAGTTTTTATCCTATCATTAATCATAGTGTTACCCCTATGTAAATCATAAGAAATATACGTTGATAATACATTATCAATATATGTATAGTTTAATTGACAAAACATTGAAATGGGTATATAAATAATATTAAGTTACGAATGCGTCACCTAAAAAAGGAGGTAATTTTTATGGGGTTGATAGTAAAAGATTTAAAATCAGGGCACATGGGAATTGATTGGAATTCAAAAAATCATAAGGAGATTTTCTTAAGAGGGCCTGATTCTGCTGGAGGAATTGGATTTCAATGTTCTTATATGTATACCGGAGAAAAAACTATTAAGTATATTTCGTTTTTCCTTATACCATATAATTCAGTTAATGATATAGTTACAGATGATCATACAGGTGAGTCGGAGAAAGGTGGAAGAGTAACAGGTTTTTTGAAACCAAATACTTGGGGACATTGCACTTTTGAAGCTATTTGGTATAATTCCACTATTACTCAACTCAAGATGACTAAGTCAGTTTTGGAATTTGACGATGGAACTTCAGAAACAATAACTGCTGATCAGATTCAATTTACTTCAACGGAAGAAGAAATGATTGAACTTGGAAAAAAAGCAATTGGTAAAATTAAAGGGTTTTTTAACAAAAAATAAATAATGATAATTAGATAGTCACTGTAATTACAGTGGCTTATTTAATTTGATAGAGAGGAAGCAAAAAAAATGGAAATAGCAAGTGTAATTAAATACGAAGGAGACAACAAAACTTTTATATGGAAACATCCAAAAGAGGATTTTAATAGAAATTCCCAATTAATTGTTCATGAAACTCAAGAGGCAATATTTTTTATGAATGGTCAGGCGTTAGATACTTTTGGCCCAGGGAAATATACATTAGATTCTGAAAATTTACCTGTTATTGGTAAAGTAATCAATCTCGCAACTAAAGGTGAATCGCCTTTTCATTGTGAGGTATATTTTATTAATAAGACTGTTCAAATGTCTATTAAATGGGGCACAGGAATAAACCCTATCAGTTACATTGATCCAGAGTATCATGTCCCTTTTTCTATAGGTGCTTCTGGTGAAATGAATTTAAAAATTTCGGATGATAATGGTGGAAAAAAATTACTATTAAAATTAGTTGGAACAACAAATGGAATTTCTTGGAATAATAGTGAGACAGGTGATAGTTCTAATTTCACACAGTCCCTAGAAGATTCTTTTAGACCTTTAATATTAAACTCTGTAAAAACACATTTAGCGCCATCTATTAAAAATAATAATATTAATCTTTTAGAGATTGATGAGCATCTTAGCGATTTATCAAAAACATTACGTGACGCAATTCTGCCAGGATTTGAAGAGTATGGGTTAACAATTCCTCAATTCTATTTAAATAATATAGTTCTTCCAGAAAATGATACTAATTTTAAGAAGGTTAGAGATTTATATGCTGTGTCATTGCAAAAAAGAACAATTAAGGCTGAAGCAGATATTGTGGCTGCTAGAAGAGAAACGGAACTAGAAAAAGAAACTACTGAAACTGAATTATTAAAAAGAGAAGCTGAAAGAAAAATAATAAATGCACAAACAGAAGCTCAAATGGCTAAAATTGAAGGATTTGCTGAAGCCGAAGTTATGGCAGCAAAAGGTTACAATCAAAAAGACATAATTGAAGCAGATGTAAAAAAAGCATTTGCTGAAGGAATTGGTAATATGGGGTCAGGTAGTTCGGGTGGTGGATCAACTATATCAGATATAGCTGGTCTAGGAATCGGAATTCAAGCAGCTGGTTATATGGCAAATCAAACAAAAGATATATTTTCTAGTGGAAATGCGCAACCGAATAATAATGAAAAAAATAAACAATGTTCTAAATGTGGAAAAACTATTCCGGCCTCAACAAAATTTTGCCCAGAATGTGGCTCACCAGTAATTAGTGAAGATGAAATTATTTGCCCTGTGTGTAAGAAAAATACTAAAAAGGGAAAATTCTGTTCAGAATGTGGCTCGTCATTAACAATTAAATGTCCTAAATGTGGTGAAGAGTATTTAGCTGGTACTAAATTCTGTAATAATTGTGGAACAAAACTTGGAGGAGAATAACAAATGAAAACAAATACTAAATTTTTTGTTTATGTTTGGATAGTATTGGTACTGCTATTTAATGTAGTATCTTATTTCGCTTCACCTGATTCAATAAGATTTTCTGGAAAATTTTGGGTTGCATACGGTTGTGTTATGGCTGCGTATGTTGTTCAATTAATAGTAAATGTATTTTTATCTAAAAATAAAGATAAAAATTTCATTAATATATCGATTATATACATAAATATTATATTGACGATTATTTCAACAGTTACAGGTATATTGTCTATGGTATTAGTAGATTTTAAACTTAATTACGTTGTTATAGCTAACGCTGTTATTTTGGCATTAGATATTATTTTGGTTTTATCTTTATCTATGTCAAAAAATGAAGTTATTAAAACTGAAACAAATGTTAAACAGTCAATAATGTTTATTAAAGAAAAAACTGTCGAAGTAAAAATATTATACGATAATTGTTCTCAAGATTTAAAAGAAGATTATAAGAACTTATATGAATTATTGTTATATTCAGACAATGTGAGCAATGATAAATTAGAAGAAATAAATAAGAAAATAGATAAAAAAATTATCGAGCTAAAAAATGACACCACAAACAAAAATATTATCAAAGAACTAATTTCGATTATTAAAGAAAGAAACGACTTGTGCAAATTGTATAAGTAAAGTTTGATATATGTTAACAATTAAATGTAAATATTGCGGTGGTGTAGTTAAATTTAGTGATGGTGATACAGTTGGGAAATGTGAATATTGTCAAACAGAACAAACTCTTCCTAAAACTGATAAAATAGAAGTTACCGATTTATTCGATAGAGCAAATGAATATCGAATGAAGTGTCAGTTTGATGATGCAAGACTTGTGTATGAAAAAATAATTGAATCAAATAGAAATGAAGCCGAGGCTTATTGGGGGAAAGTATTGTGTAAGTATGGAATTGAGTATGTTGAAGATCCAAAGACAGGACTAAGAATTCCTACTTGCCATAGAACACTATTCGAATCAATAGTTAGCGATTTGGATTATGATTTAGCTGTTAAAAATTCAGACATTAATCAAAAAGTTATATACGAATCTGAAGCTAAAAAAATTGATGAGATACAAAAAAGCATTTTGTCTATTGCTCGTAATGAAAGACCTTTTGATATTTTTATATGTTATAAAGAAACAGATAGTAACGGAAAAAGAACTGATGAATCTGTAATTGCCCATGACATTTTTGAATCTTTGACAAAAGAAGGTTACAAAGTATTTTTTGCTAGAGTTACTTTAGAAGACAAATTAGGGACGGCATATGAACCATATATTTTTGCTGCTTTAAATAGCGCAAAAATAATGTTAACAATAGGGACAAAAAAAGAAAATTTTGAAGCTGTTTGGGTAAAAAATGAGTGGTCACGTTATTTAGATTTGATGAAAGGCGATCATAGTAAACAAATGATACCTTGTTATAAAGGAATGGATCCTTATAATCTTCCTTCAGAATTTTCGTATTTGCAAGCTCAAGATTTATCAAAACTTGGCTATATGCAAGATTTAATACGAGGAATTAAAAAAATTATTCCATTAGAAGATAAAAAAAGTTTTGATTTTGAAAAAAGTACAGGCGGAGCAAATCCAACGTCCAATTCATTATTAGAACGTGCATTTATTTTCTTAGAAGAAGGAGATTTCTCAAAAGCCGATAATTATTTTGAAAAAGTTCTTGATATAGAACCTAAGAATGGCAATGCGTATTTTGGGAAATGGCTTGTTAGTGTGAAAATTTCCGGGCCTAGTGAAGCTAATAATTATATATATGACATGGATGATTTTAACGATTTGTTCGATAAAGCTTATAATTATGGAGATAGTAAAATCAAAAATACATTAGGTGATTTCTATTACAAAACGATAGAAAAGATAATTAGCAGCGGGTATACTCAAGTAGAAGAATACAAGAATAGTAAAAAATATCTTGATGGAATAAAAATAATAGATGAAAGATTAAAAGTCATTTCTGGTTATATTGAAAAGCCTTTTTTGAATGATAATAGAGACTCTAATATTTTTAAAGAATACTATACAAAATATGAGATTCTAAGAACAGATTTAAAAAAAGCCTTTTTTGACGAAATTAATAGCCGTATAGATAATCAAGAAGACCCGTTTTCAATTGAAGATTATTGGTCATATGTTTTTTTGAATGAAAATGAAGATGCCACGATTATTGATGATATTTCAAAAAAACTCAAAAAATTATTTTATAAAAAGGGCGTTGAAATATTTAATACTCCTGAATATATTAAATCTCGAAATTATTTTAATAAATCAAAAAATTATATGGATTCCGAGGAATATTTGAGTAGAATAAATGAAAAAGAAATAGACGACACATATCTTAGTGGAATTAAGCAATATGACGAAGGTCAGTATGAAGAATGCATAAAGACACTTACTAATGTCAAAGACTATAAGAATAGTAACGAAATTTTAGAGCAAGCAATAGTTAATAAAGAATTAAAAGACGAGGAATTAAGAATACAACGAGAAAAGGAAAGAGCGGAAGCTAATAAAAGATTAAAAAAGCGTTTGATTAAACTCGCTTTAATTATTGTTGGTGTTATAGTTGCTTTTAATTTAGTCAAGTTTGGTATCCGTACTCTTGCTATGTTGCCTTATTCACCTAACAAAATAGAAATTCAAGTTGTTGATAAAACAAATGGTGATTTTAATGAATATAATGGTCAATGTACAATAGACTTAAATATGAATGTTGCGAATAAGACTGGACATTCTGTAAATTATATTTATGGAATTATGACAATAAAGGACTTAGACAATACAGTGCTCGTGACAGGTGACGTCCAAATAAACGTGAACGGCTTAAGAAAAGGAGATAATACAAATAGCTATTTAGAACTCAATATTAAAAATAACCAATTTGCAGAACAGTTGTATTATTCACGCTTAGACCAATTAGATATTACTTATGAGGTCCAAGCAATTTCGTTTGATGATAAATATATGACATACGAGAATACAAAATCTATGCAAATTAATGAAGCATTAGAGTCATTTGATTATAATAGTAATGTTCCGATAGTTACCGGCGAAATAAATGAAGATTATTACTATGAAGAACAAAACAATAATTATGCTACTGATAATAGTGTTGGCATACCTGATCCATTAGAGGATCCTGAATATTGGAATGTTAGGTATCATTATGATAGTGTTAATGATTATGTTTACGTTTCTGCCGGAACGGGGGCGTGGGAGTATTATCTAGAAGATGGCTATGTAGGTTGGATTACACCAAAAACTAGCGAGGGCGCATATGTGTATAAACAATATGGTTTATTTGATGCTATTGGCTCCATTGATGAAGGATGTGTTTTAGCATACTATGATTCAATAGAATCATCTAATGGTATATGGTATTGCATTTCAAGTGACGGGAATGAATGGGTAGTTGATAGCGAAGTAATGTTAACTGAACCTTATTAATATTAATTTCTCTTGTTATATGCTACAATAATTAAGTATTGATTAGGAGGTCTTATGCCAAGAGAAGGATTAACATATAGATGTTCTGTATGTGGTGAAGAAAACTACATTGGAACAAGAAATAAAAAAACTCATCCTGACAAA
>JAKSUC010000012.1 GCA_024413595.1 Bacteroidales bacterium | reverse complement strand
ATTTGTAGAGCCGTCGTATTGTGATTTTAGAAATTATCTCGGACAACAATAATTTATTATATATTTTAATATCATTAACTTATAAATTATACTATGGAACAAAAATTTTGTCAGAGTTGCGGTATGCCTCTAAACAATGATGTATTAGGCTCAAATGCTGATGGTAGTAAAAACGAAGATTATTGTCAATTTTGCTACAAGGATGGTAAATTTGTTACTGATTGTTCAATGGAAGAAATGATTGAACATTGTTCTAATTTTGTTGATGAAGTGAATAAACATTTGCCTCAACCAATTACAAAAGAACAATATAAGGAACAAATGCGTGGATATTTTCCAAAATTAAAACGTTGGGCTAAATAATTAATAATTAAGAGCAAAGAATTAATATTTCTTTGCTCTAATTTTTTTATTTCAAAATATTACTTACTACTAAACAAACTACTTTCTTCTAAAAATATGGAAATAATAACAGCTAATATTCAAGATGTTCCTGAATTATTAGAACTTCAATATAAAGCATTTGAAGGTGTTGCAAATGCATTAAATTGGGAAAATTGTCCAAATTTAATGCAAACATTAGACGAGGCATACTCTGAATTTAATAATTACAAAACTTATAAAATTTTATCAGATAATAATAAAATTATAGCCTCTGTTCGTGGTGATATTATCGAAAATTCTCTTCATATCAGTAGATTAATGGTTTTACCTGAGTATCAAGGAAAAGGCTTAGGAACTCTTTTACTTAGAAATATTGAAAATGACATGCCACATTATCGAGCGTGGCTCAACACTTGCAAACAACTTAAAGGTAATGTTTATTTATATACTCGCGAAGGTTATAAACCTTTTAAACATGAGAAAATTAATTCGCACTTGACAAGAGTTTTTATGGGAAAGGGAGAAAAATAAATAAATGTCTCCAAATTGGATACAATTTTATTGTTTGAAGCGAGAATAAATAGATAAATTTGTAAAAGATTTTTCTTGAAAAAATATTTTAATTAGAAAAAATTTAGTATATTTGAGTATCTGAATTTATTCAGACAAATTACATATTAAAGGCGTTTACTTGACGCTTTGGTTTTGACGTCCTTGAACTTCGCAAATTCAAAAGAATTCCGTCAACATACAAAGCAACAGTGGATGTCTCACAAGGTGTATTATACGCCAACCATACTCCATTGCCATAATGGCTTTGGATATGGTGTGGTTTAAATTATAATACAATATTGCGTGAGGTATTCGTGTTGCTCGTTCTGACGGAAGGTAATGCGAAGACCTAAGGGCGTGGACGAGTCAACAGAGTCCCACGCTTTTTTTATGTAGTTATGTGAAGATGTAAAATAAACTATTAATTCGACCTTGGGACTGGGGAGAAAAAAAAGGAAATAAAATGATTGTAATTGGTTTAAAGGGTGATAGTAACCAAGGAAAAACTACAACTCTAAAGATTGTATATCAATTATTAAAATTTGAAAACGAATTTGAATACCATAGTTTTCAATTCTTAGGAGATTATAAAGATTTTAGAGATATACTTCAAATTCGAGGTTATAAAGTTGGAATAGTATCTCAAGGAGATAACGTAAGAGACGGCAAGAAAAATTTATCTGTTGATAGTCACTTAAGATATTTTGAAAATGAGGAATGTGATATTGTAATATGTGCATGCTCTATAAAAGGAAGAAAGCAAGAACCCCAAAAAGATATAGAAAAGTTTGAACATATAATTATTGATAAAAATAAAGATGAAGAAAATAAAGATGAAGAAAATAAAGATGAAGAAAATAAAGATAAGGTAAATGAAGAATATGCAAAAAAAATAATTGATGAACTTAATAAGAAAATAAATTCTAATATCATTCATAACTACGCACAAAATAAAGTAAATTAGATAATATATGGGGAAGCCGAAAACCTTAGAGTAGGCATTAATGAATAAACTATTAAATTATGAAAAACAAAATACAATCAAGAACAAAAATCAGTCTATTAATAGCTGTATGTGTATTTTTTGTAACTTTATTATCATCATGTGGCTTAGATGAAGATGGTAATGTTGAATATCATCATATCTTTCCACGACAATTTTCTTCTGAATTTCAAGCGAAAGGTATAAATGTTGATGATTTTACAATTGCAGTGACAAAAAAAGATCATAGAGGAGCTGGAGAAGGTATTCAATACAATCCCACAAATTGGAATGCCGAATGGGAAAAATTCTTGACAGAAAATCCAAATTGTGATGCATCAGAATGTTATAGTAAAGCACAACAAATGGCTTATGACTCTGATTTAGCTGGGAAATTTGATTTTTATAACTATAATACAAAAAAATTATCAGAAGCAACTGTAGCGGGTAACACAGCTTTAGTTGCAACTGCGACAAATGGCATTTTAGGATTCTTTGGAGCATTAGGGAATTTTTTAATTAAACTATTTGGAGGTTTTTCCATTGGAAGTTGTATTATAGCTTTTTTAGCTTCAGTAGGATCTGGCTTTTTAGGCTGGTTCGGAATGAAAGTTGAACACCCAGTAGCTGTTGGAGCTGGATTCGTTGTTATGATAATAGGAATATTATTAACAATAGGAGTAGTATATTGTATGATAATTTTTATTAAATGGATTATAGCTGTTGTAATTCCTGCAATTTTAGGAGTTTTAGGAAATTATTCAAACTAAAAATTTTTCGCTATGCAAAAAGAATATAAAATAGTTTTGTCAGATGAAAATATTTCATCAGAATTAGGGGAAAGAAGTAAATTTGGAGGTAATCCAAATTGGATTCAAAATGATGAAACACCCAAATGTCCTCATTGTAAAAAACAAATGGAGTTTATAGCACAAATAGATTCAATGGGATATACAGGATTTGTCGCCACAACAAGAGAACCTATGTTCGGTGATGTTGGTATGATATATGTTTTCTTTTGCCATAAATGTGGAATTTCTCAATCAATTTTTCAAGAGTAAATAAATGAACAAAATTGAATTAACACAAGTTGAATACTTTTGAAAATGCTCTATTCAAAGAATAAGTAAGAATGTTGATTATATGCAACCTAAATATTTGAGTAGTAGTTTTATTTTAGAAAATGACAAAGATTATTTTTTGTAACTGCGGATTATAGTATTCGTCCAGATGATTAATATGATTTTAATACTAAATTAAAAGAAATGGAAATCGAAGAAAGACGAAATTTTAAATAAATAAAAATTCATTTTACAAATAATAATATTAAAAATAAATCAAGTTGAGTTCATTCCTATAAAAGATTATAAATATAGGATGGATTTGATTCTAAATTTTTGCATGGAACAATTGATTTAACATTTTCTGAAAATTTCAAAGGATATATTAAATAAATTGGTTACCACAAATTGGAAAAATCCAAAAGATAATGAAAATATAGTAAAACAAGGGTTATCTCGATTACTAATATCGATTAAAAGCATATTTTCTCCAAATAAAGAAAATAAATACTTTATTTGCAGATGTATTCATAATAAATACAACGAAATAAAATGTTATCGAGAAAGTATTGGATTATAAGATAAGACATAATATTTGATTTATATAAGTTTAAATATTCGCGACCAACAAACTATAATGATTTTGTATCATTAAGTGGAAGTTCTGTTTTCGATTATTAACGTCATTTTATAGGTAAGCAATTAAGTTCAAGCCACGAAAAAAACAAAACTTTATAATATATAATACCAGCAAAAAGTATTAAAAAATTTTTTAAAATAGCTATAAAAAAATGAATAATTTTAGAAAAACTCCATTATCAGAAAAATCATGGCCTTATCATATCTTTAGAGAATATGCAAAAGAATTACAACGTTTAGATATGTCTTTTGAAAGTATTAGTGATTATGCTAAAAATAAACTTAATGAAGAAAAACTTGAGAAAGAAAAACTTGAGAAAGAACAAATGTTAGAAAATTCAAAAGCTACATATTATTTATATACACATAATAATGAAGAACTTACTATTGAAGAATTTTATAAAACATTTGAAATATTTAAAAATTGGAATAAATTAAATAAAATAATGGCTCTTAATTGTTATTTTGAAAATTATATTAAAACATTATTAGATTTAGCAATTAAGTCAAATCCTGAAATTTTAAAAGACAATAGAGATGGTATATTTATTATAAAAAACAGATTATCTTACAATTATACTTTGAACGAGTACGATAAAGCTATAAATAAATGTACCAAAGGGAACTGGAAAAAACGTATGAATTCAATAATTGAATATTTTAAGATAGATGATAGAAAATTTATAAATGATTGGAAGAATGACGATATTATAAAATTATTTGAAAATATTCGAAATATAAGAAATTCAGTAGGACACTCATTTGGAAGAGAATTATCAAGTATGCCTAACTGGGCAAATACTAAAATAGATAAATTAAAATTGTTATCAGAAAAAGAATATTTAGAATACCAAAAAATAATTAAAAAATTTGTCCTTGATTTAGATAAATTTGTTTTAAATAATCATATAGGATGTTTTCAAGAATTATATTATTATCATACTATAAAGGATTTAGATGAAATAAAAAAAATTAAAAATAAAAAATTAAAAGCTAAAGCTTTAAGTTATAAATTATGTAATGAAAAAGGAAGAGTAATAAGTTGGAATAAATGTCAAGATTTAATTGATTACTATGATTCTATTTAAGATAGAATTAATATAAAATATATTGATATAACATTTATTTTTAATAATTTTGAAAACGGAAAGTAGTTTAAAAGAGTAAAATATCTTGTTAATTCTATCGAATAAGATAGAAGAAGAATTAATAGGAAGATATGAGTTCAAGTCTCATCTTTCCACTAAAAGCCTATGTAAAATTATAGGCTTTTTTATAAAAAAAATACTAAGAACTAATAAGTGTTTATTTTTAATATATTAAATTATTATTGTTTTATTAATATAAATAACATATAATCATCAACATTTAATTTTAAATGTAAAGTAATTAATAATTACAAATTCCATATAAAATTCAGTATATAATACAATAAACGAATTGACAATTCACAACATTGCCTTATATCACACCACATCAAAAATATTTGAAACAGCCCTATCATCAATACCGAAAGAAATTGATATTCAAGTAAATTTATCTTTTGATATTGCTGATAAAATAGCGCAAATTCTTAAAAATAAAAATCTTTCACAACGAGATTTTGCAAAGAAAATTCACAGGTCAGAGGCAGAAGTTTCGCGATGGTTGAGTGGAACACACAATTTTACTCTATCAACTCTTGCTAAAATTTCTAATGTATTAGGAGAAAAAATTATTGGTGTAGAATAGTAAACATTACAGAATTGTTATTTCCCCAAAAATTAAATTTTTTGATTTATCTTTGTAGAAATAAATGTAAGTAAATATTTAAACACAAATTATCATGTGCAAACTTAAATCAGAACGTGAATATCAAGTAGTAATGGAACGAATAGAAGAACTCAATCCATTAATTACCGATGATATGAATGAAGATGACAAACTAATGATTGAATTTTCAATTCTTGTGGATCTTGCAGAAGAATATGAAGATAAACATTATCCTATTGGAACTCCCTCAATTTCAGAACTTATTCAATTAAAACTTCAAGAAAAAGAAATGTCTCAAAAAACGTTGGCAAAAAAAATCGGAATAAGTTCAAGTAGAATTTCTGATTATATTAACGGAAAAGCAGAACCGACTTTGAAAATCGCACGTCTCCTTTGTAAAGAACTTGACATTTTACCAAGTGAAATATTAGCATAAACATTTACATTTTTTCACACTATAAATGACACATTTCAATTATATAATTTGGTTATTTCCGTTGCTTTTTGTGTTTCACGATGCAGAAGAGTTGATTGGAATGGGGCGATGGATTGAAAATAATAAGGAATTTATCAAAAATAAAGTTCCCAAATTTTACGATTTTTATCAATATCATTCTAATAAGGGAATGGCAATTGCGATTTTAGAAGAATTAATTGGTTGTTTAGCAATATGTTTTTGGGTTATGTTGAGCAATGACGAAACAGCGTTGTTGTTTTGGTGGGGAACTTTTTGCGCTTTTACTATTCATCTTTTGGTTCATATTGGTCAATGCGTTTTTATGCGTAAATATGTTCCTTGTGTTGCTACAAGCATAATTTGTTTACCTATAAGTATTTACATATTATACAAAACTGCTATTCAATTTGATTTTGAAGGTTGGAAATTGGTGGTTTATTCTATTATTGGAGCTATTGTTGTTGCTGTAAATCTGATATTTGCACTGTGGTTAATGAGGAAACTAAAATAATTAAGAATTAATAATTAAGAGCTCTTTAATAAATATATTTGGTTATATGTATCATTACAAAAAACTATATTTAATTATAGTTTGTATAAATAATTTTTACTACACATTTGGCGGAAATTGACAAAACATAGGTTTTAAATTTGGCGGAAATTGACAAAATCAGGGTTTTAAATTTGGCGGAAATTGACAAAATGATTATCTTTGGATAAAAATTCGACAGATATGAAAAAGATAACTCGCTTTAAACGAAAAATTTACGACAAATTATTACGTTGGAAAAAGGAACGTAATGGAGAAACTGCAGTTTTGATTCAAGGAGCACGCCGAATTGGCAAGTCAACAATTGCAGAAATGTTTGCTCAAAAAGAATATAAATCATATCTTTTGATAGACTTTTCTGTTGCAAAAGAAGAGGTTCATGAATTGTTTAAAGATATTTCTGATTTAGATTATTTTTTTACAAGACTTCAATTTATATATCAAGTTCAATTATTTGAACGAAAATCAGTTATCATATTTGACGAAGTACAAAAACAACCATTAGCACGCCAAGCCATAAAGCATTTAGTTAAAGATCATCGCTTTGATTATATAGAAACAGGCTCGTTAATATCAGTTCATAAAAGCACCAAAAATATTTTGATTCCATCAGAAGAAACTCGTATAGATATGTTTCCAATGGATTTTGAAGAATTTAGATGGGCACTTGGAGACACTACAACAATTCCGTTATTAAAAATGGCTCTGAATAAAAAAATGTCGTTAGGCGACGGAGCTCATAGAAAAATAATGCGAGATTTTAGACTATATATGCTTGTTGGAGGAATGCCTCAAGCAGTATCTAAATATATAGAAACTAACAATTTAAGTCAAGTTGATTTGGTAAAACGAGATATTATTCAACTTTATGAAGAAGATTTTATAAAACTTAATGATTTGGGTAAAGCAAAAGCAATTTTTAATTCAATACCTGAACAATTAAGCAAAAATGCGTCAAGATATTTTGTTTCTCAAGCCATTAAAAATGAACGTCAAGACCGTATTATAGATATAATAAAGCAATTAGAAGATTCAATGGCTGTAAATATTGCGTATCATTCAGATGATCCCAATACCAACCTTGCACTTACCAAAGATTCTTTTCGTTACAAAATGTATATAGGAGATACTGGTTTATTTGTTACGTTAGCTTTTAAAAACAAAGATTTTACAGAAAATATAATTTATGAAAAATTGCTTGGAGATAAACTTGATGCAAATTTGGGATATGTTTTCGAAAATATGATTGCTCAAATGTTGAAAGCATCTTGCAAAGATTTGTATTACCATACAATGCCAACAGATGATGCAAAAAAATATTACGAAATAGATTTTTTAATTTCAGAAGGTTTTAAAATTTCTCCAATTGAAGCAAAATCGTCAGGTTATAAATCTCATATTTCTTTGAATAAATTTTGTGAAAAGTATTCATCAAGAATTCAAAATAAATACTTGATTTACACCAAAGATTTAAAATGGGAAAACGGAATATTATATCTACCTATTTATATGGCTGGATTAATCTAATTATTAAATACATACCATGAATATAAATAAAAATACACTTTATCTTAGAAAGTTTGAAAATTCGGATGCGGAAATAATTTTGAGTTGGTGTAAAGATAAACACGCTTTTAGGTTATGGAGTGCTGATAGATACAAAAATTTTCCTGCGTTGCCTAACGATATGATTAATATGTATAATTCTGAAAAGATTTTACCATTAACATTGGTTGATGAAAATAATATTGTTGGTCACTTAATTTTAAGGTATCCTACTGAAAATAAAGAAATTGTTCGTTTAGGTTTTGTTATTGTTGATAATAATAAAAGAGGGAAAGGTTATGGTAAAAAGATGCTAAATCTTGCTATCGATTATGCTCAAAAAAATCTTGGTGCAAAAAAATTAACTCTCGGTGTTTTTTGTGAAAATATTTCAGCTTTAGAATGTTACAAATCTGTTGGATTTAAAATTTTGGGCGAAGATTGCTATTCAATTGACGGCGAAAATTGGAATGGATATGAGATGGAGATTGATTTTTAGTAGATTTTTGAATTATAAATAGATTTACTATATTTGTAATAACGATAAAAACCAAATAAGTGAAATAATGGAAGATTTATTATTAGACGTTAAAAAAGTAACTTTTACCGAAGATTATATTAAAGATATAAAAAATATATTAAGTTCAGCCAAAAAGCAAAGTTATAAAGCTGTAAATACTATCATGATACAAGCTTATTGGCTGATAGGCTACAGAATAGTAGAACAAGAACAAAAGGGCGAAAAAAGAGCTAGTTATGGCGAAAAAATAATAGAAAATCTTTCAAAAGAATTGAATAATGAAATTGGAAGTGGAATGTCAGTTGCTCATCTGTGGAATTGTAGACAATTTTATCTAAATTTTCAAAATTCCGAAATTCTCTACACAGTGTGTAGAGAATTAACATGGTCTCATCTACGATTAATAATGCGCTTAGATACAGAAGCAGAACGAAATTATTATATAAATGAGTCAAAACAAGGAAATTGGTCGGTTAGAGAACTTGAACGAAATATAAAAACCGACATGTTTCACAGAGTTTTACAAAATCAAATAAACACAAACCCAATACCTAAAAAAACAAAAGAAAGTCACATAAAAGATCCTTATATTTTAGAATTTTTGGGAATAAAACCAGAAATTGAAAATACAGAAAAAGATATTGAAAACGCAATTATCAATCACTTAGAGAAATTTCTACTTGAAATGGGTAGAGGTTTTTCATTTGTAGAAAGACAAATGCATATAAAAACAGAAACTCAAGATTTTTATATAGATTTAGTGTTTTACAATTATATTCTTAAATGTTTTGTTTTGATAGATTTAAAAAAAGGAACTTTAAAACATCAAGATATTGGACAAATGGATATGTATGTAAGAATGTTTGATAAATTGAAAAAAGCAAATGATGACAATCCAACTATTGGTATAATATTCTGCGCACATAAAGACGAAAGTATTGTAAAATATTCTGTATTAAATGACTCTGAACAGATTTTTGCAACTAAATATAAAACAGTGCTTCCAACTGAAGAAGAATTACAAATAGAACTTGATAAAAACCGCAGATATTTAAACGAAAAATATAACAAATAATACTTATTATCAACATGAATATTATTTATAAAAACACTCATAAATTCACTCAAAAAGAACTTGAAGATTTATTTTTATCAGTAGAATGGTCGTCAGGACATTATCCAGAAAAATTGGTGATAGCTATGCAAAATTTTAAAACCGTTTTTTCTGCATGGGATAACGAAAAACTTGTTGGAATGATTTGCGCAATGGACGATGGTGTGATGAATGCTTACGTTCATTATTTATTGGTAAATCCTGAATATCATGGAAAAACGATAGGTAGAACTTTGGTTTCAATGATAAAAGATTATTATAAAGATTTTTTACGTTTGGCAGTAATTGCCTATGATAATGAATTACATTTTTATGAACAATGTGGATTTGTTAAAAGCAACGACGCATCACCAATGTTTATTACTAGTTTATGGACATAGGTAAAGTTTTATGAAATATTTAAAATTAATAACAAGTAATTTATCAATTTAATTTCTATTATACAAAATACTAAACAAACACATACTTAAATTAAAAAACTAATATAAATCCTTTCTGTAACTAATTTTTACAAGAGTGTAAAATAATTTTACACATTTTAGAAGGTATTTTTTTGTATTATCTTATAATTCAACTATTTATTTCGATGGCATAAATAATGTAATTTCTTGAACAAAAATTATTATCAAATATTTAGGAAAAAAAATAAATAAAATTTTAATAAAAAAAGAATGGAAATGAAATTTTGTCAAAGTTGCGGAATGCCACTCAATAATAATGTGTTAGGCACAAATGCTGATGGTAGTAAAAACGAAGATTATTGTCAATTTTGTTTCAAAGATGGAAAATTTGTTCAAGATTGCTCAATGGAAGAGATGATTGAACATTGTGCACAATTTGTAGATGAATATAATAAAAATCAATCTACAAAAATCACTAAAGAAGAATATATCGGAAAACTAAAAATGTTTTTCCCACATCTTAAACGTTGGCGTGAATATTTAACTATTAAAAATAACGATGACACAAATATAGTAAAAAAATTAATTGCTCAATTAGCTGATAACTTACCTATTACATATATTTCTTCAATTGATGAAAATGGATTTCCTTGTACAAAAGCAATGCTTTCTCCACGAAAACGTGAAGGCATAAAGGTATTTTATTTTACTACAAACACATTTTCACTTAGAGTTGCACATTATAAAGCAAACCCAAAAGCTTGCATTTATTTTTGTGACTGTGATGGTTTTAAAGGAATGATGCTTCGTGGTAATATGGAAGTTTTAACAGATGTCCAAAGTAAAGAAATGATTTGGAGAGATGGCGACACAGAATATTATCCTCAAGGCGTTACAGATCCAAATTATTGTGTGTTAAAATTTACAGCAATAGATGGAAGATTTTATAGTGATTATAATCCACGTAGTTTTATTTTTGAATAAAAGATTGTTGAAAAAATTATGAATAAAAGATTGTTTTTTTTGGATAATTTAAAAGTATTTCTAACAATATTGGTAGTTTTTCACCATGCATGTATTCCATTTTCACCGTATGGTGATTGGGGCTATCATCCAAGTAATCCAGAAGAAGTTATTGACAGGATTTGGCTTTTTATTTCGGTAAACGCTTCTTTTTTTATGGGATTATTCTTCTTTATATCAGGATATTTTATTCCTGGAAGTTACGACCGCCAAGGAGGAAAATCCTTTTGTCAAAAGAAACTTTTAAGATTGGGAATTCCTTTATTGTTGGTTACAATAATAGTAAGTCCAGTAGATCATTGTTTATCGTTTGCACATGCTTGGTATATTGAAAGTTTATTAATATTCAGTTTATTATACGCATTAATTAGGCAATTTTGTAAACCAATAAATTCAGAAGGAAAAACTTCGACACCTACAATTTTATGGCTGTTGTCATTGTCTGTTATCTTGGGAATTTTACAACAATTAATACGAAGTGTAAGTCCACAAGATAGTTGGATAATGTTTCTTGGATTTGTTCGTATGGAACTTGCGCATTATTTTCAATATATGTTAATGTTTGTTTTGGGAATTTTAGCATATCGCTACAAATGGCTTGAAACAATAAAAAATAGAACAGGAATTATTGCTGTAATATTTGCTATATTATTGATTATAGGCAATGTAGTACGAAATGGAGGTACTTGGGATAGTTTTGTATGGAATTGGTTTGGAATATACGAGTCGTTCATGTGTGTGTTTATTAGTGTAGCTTTACTTTGGAGTTTTCGTGAATTTGGAAACTGGTCTGGAAAATTTTGGACATGGAGTTCTGCACAAGCATACGGAGCTTATATTTTCCACTTATTCGTTTTATTAAGTATTGAAAACGCAATGGATAGTCTTGCTATTCACGTGGTTTTAAAATTGATTTATGCGTGCGTATTTGCAACAATCGGCTCTTTTGTTATTACTTGGTTGTTTAGATTAATTCCAGGCGTAAAAAAGGTATTGTAAAAAATAATAAGAAAATATAGTTTTTAAGGACGACTTATCTAGTCGTCCTTTTTTATTATAAATTACACAAAATTAAGGTATAAACTCAAATTATAAAATGAATTTTTAAATAGAATAATATACAGAGTCTTCCGTATTAGTAATAGAACATAATCCTGCATCGTGAAACATACCTTCAAAACTTAAATCTTCATTAATATCAGGCCAATGAATGCCTAAATATGATAAATAAAAATTTTCACGTTGTTTTTTTGTTGCTGATTTTAATAAAGGCCAACGTTCAAATTCATAAGATGCTTCAAGTCCGTCAATTGTTAAAGCATAGACTTTTACGTCATCAACCCAAACTTTTAAAATTTTATGTTTCATTTGCTTTGTTCAAAATAATTAGTCCAACGATAAATAATCACTTCTCTATTTTCTTCTATAAGAGACTCTATCATAGAAATTTCATTTTTCTTAAATCCATGATTAAAAACCATTTGAACCTCAGGTTCAACATTATATTTTGCCTCATGATTGTCTTTTACTACATGAACATGAATTGGCTCATGATCATCTGAATAAAATTTAAAAATATATCCAAATATTATAAAAATTGTTGGCATAATAATTCATTTTTTACAAATATACATAATAATTATGAAATACAAATAAAGAACACAAAGTTGAATAAATTCTCTTTTAAAATAGTTTTTAAGGACGACTTATTTAGTCGTCCTTTTTTATATAATTATATTTTGAAAATTCGGCCCTTCTACCCTACTAATAATCAATTTCTAAAATAAAAATAGTACAAATTTACGATTGTATCGAAAATTTGTACTATTCAAACATTTTCAATAATATCATTCTATTTTTTAATGCCAGGCAAATAACACCAAGCTATAAATCCAGGAAGTAATGAAGATATAAATTGAAGCCATTTAAAATCTACAAAACATTTACCTAAGCCAAAAATCATTCTCAACATATAAATAATTATGATTGAGATTATTACAATCTTTGTAAAAGGTAAAGTCTTGATATTGCCATTTGCCGAAAGTGCATAAAGTCCTGCAATAAAAAAATATAAAATAATAAAAATAGTTATTAAATATAATAACCATTCATTTCCACCTACAAGATTATACATTAAATCTTTAATTCCGTATGCTTCAAATGCTTTATCTAAAAAAAACAAACATACAACATGTCCCAAAGCTATAATAAAATGTAAAATAGCTCCAATTTGTAACCTATTCATTCTGTATAAAAAATTATAATTATTAATAAATCATCAACGTTGCAAAATTATAAGTGAGATTTCAAAAACTGATTAAAGATATTTGAATTTTATAATAAAATTTATAAATAAAATTAACATTCAAGATTTACCAACAAATAATAATTAAAAAAAATATCCTATAAAGTGAGGAAATGTGGTAAAGAAAATGAGATTTCCTCACCTTATAAGCAAAAAAATAGTCTATAAAGTGAGGAAATGTACAAAAATAATTGCGATTTCCTCACTTTATAGGTAAAATTATATTATATTTGCATCATAATCAAAAAAATGTCGCAAAACCATAAAAAAATTGTTTTTATTGACGAACTATCATGGCTTGACACACCAAAATCCAACTTTATTAGTGCATTAGAACATTTTTGGAATTCCTGGGCAACTGCAAGAAAAGAGAAAGATATAATTTTAATAGTATGTAGTTCAGCAACATATTGGATAATTAATAATATAGTAAACAATCACGGAGGTTTACACAATAGACTTACAAGTCCAATTTATCTAAAACCATACTTCATGATGGGGCACAAATAGATTTATTGATAGATAGAGACGATAAAACAATAAATATTTGTGAAGCAAAATATTACAATGATGAATTAGTAATAGATGGTAAATATGCAGAAGAACTGCGTCACAAAATTTCAACATTTAAAATTGCTACAAAAACCACAAAAAAAATAAAACTTACCTTTATAACAGCATTTGGAGTAAGAGAAAATATGTATTCGAAAATTATTGACTCAGAAGTTAGAATTGAAGATTTGTTTAAAGATGAGATATAATTTTTTGTAGCATAAAAACTTGGTGATTATAAAAAAATGGTGTAAATCCGCAATTAGATTTCAAATTTACACCAAAAATTAATTCATTAACAAACAACGGAGGCTGATATGATATATTTACATTTTAGAAACAACACATTTAATTGTCCAAACAGTGAATTGGTAATAGAAATTATTATTTCTGCAAAAAATAAATTTAAAAGTCCTCTTCAATTTTTAAATGAAGCCATCAATACAATTGACAATAAATATCCATACGATGAAATAAAAAAAGATTATATTTATGCAAAACTACAAGAAGGTGATTTTATTGATTTTATAGAGGAATAAATTTCAGAAATGAATGAAAAAGTAGATATTAATTTTAACAAAATTCTAAAAACATATAAAATTCAATTTTCAGAAGATTATTGGAACCGTAAAGAATTTATTTTAGAAACTAAAGATGAATACATAATGTTTACTTGGTCAACTTCAGCATAACAAAAAACTCCTCAACATATTATTGTAGAGGAGTTTTTTAGTTATTAGAAACCAGCAAAATCTTCAGAACCAATATCTATTAGTTTTCCGTCTCTAAAACAAATTGCTATACCATGATCGGCGTCACATTTACATTCTCCTGTAATTGATATTTCAGGCATGTGATAATATTTATTTCTTGAAGTAAATCTTGTACAAAAGTAAATTGATTTTGGTTGAATTTCATCATGCAATTCATTTTTCTTAATTTTTGCATGTCCACAAGCTTTATAACTATTATTGCAATATTTCAAAACGTCGTCAGAAATAAAATCTTCTTTATCAAGAGCATTAAGCAACCATAATAAAAGTTTTAATTCTTCATCGGTTAATTTTCCATTTTTAAAATCCTCATCACCTTCGTCAGAAAATTCATCATTGTCTGCACGATTAATGAATATGCGTTTTAGTACACCAAACAAATTAATATAAGCGAAGTCACCAATTTTCCAATCTGATTTTGTTCTACTTTCTAAAATGTCTTTATATAAATATAAAACAGGGCTTGTTCCAAACTTTATATCACCATCAGAAAGAATTATAGAAATAAAATTTTTATTACCAGGCATTTGATATATCCAACCATAATTACCTTCGCGATCAATATAAAGTAATATTGGTAATGAATTATTTGCAACTTTATATACTTTTTTAAAATTCGTTTTCATTTCGTCAAAAAAAGCATCTTTTTTTTCTAAATACTCAGCGTATGCTTTATATTGAGCATCAGTAATATTTTCATTTTCAAATCCCTGCAACTCAATAAAAAAATTACATTTTTTATTACCGAAAATAGACGTTGTTTTAACTTTCCATCTTGGAATTTTGCTTTCACCAAAATAAACAAGTTCACCAAAAGTGTCATCAAGTTTACGAGGCGCATTTCTTGGAACAACAAGACCTTTGTTATACAAATCTGTTAAATTGTTTTTAGCTCTATCACAACCATTTTTTAAAGCCTCAAGATACCAACCTTCAGCTTTTTCATAATTAATTTTTACACCATATCCTTTTTCGAAACAAACACCTAAATTCCATTGTGCCATAGCATGACCTTGTTCAGAAGCCTTTGTTAACCATTTTATAAGTTCTTTATAATCTTTTTGAACACCTCCCCAACCTGAAAAATACATAGTTCCTAAAGAATATTGAGCATTTGCATCACCTTCTTCAGCTTGTTTTTTTAAAAGTTCAAGATTTTCCATTTTTATTAGTTTATATTGTTTAATAATTTTTTAGGATTTTGGCACAACTTCTCTCCTACTAAATATATGATTTTAATAATCTTTGATTTTAAAAACGTTACTAATTTACATTTATTAAATAAATACTCAAAATTTGATGAAAGATTTTTGTAATTTTTGATTATAGAAAAAACATTTGGGGATTTTGGGTGTTTTTGGCAAAAAACATTTGGGGATTTTGGGTGTTTTTAACGAAAAACATTTGGGGATTTTGGGTGTTTTTGGCAAAAAACATTTGGGGATTTTATTAAAATTTCATACTTTTGTGTTATAAATAAGAGTTTTATGGCAAACAAAGTTTTTGAAAGAAAAATATACTCCAAAATGCTTGAATGGAAAAAAGAAAGCAATGGAAAAACAGCCTTATTAATTAAAGGTGCAAGACGTATCGGTAAATCAACCATAGTAGAATTATTTGCAAAAAAAGAATACACATCTTACATTTTGATAGATTTTGCAAATGTCTCGAAACAAATTATAGAATTGTTTGATGACACAATGGATTTAAATTACATATTTTTAAGACTTCAAGCAATTTATAATGTAATATTAGAAAAAAGGAAATCAGTAATAATATTTGACGAAATACAAAATTGTCCCAAAGCTCGACAAGCAATAAAATATCTTGTTAAAGATGGTCGCTATGATTATATAGAAACAGGATCATTAATTAGTATCAAAAAGAATGTTCAAAATATAGTAATTCCAAGTGAAGAAACGAGGCTGAACATGTATCCACTTGATTACGAAGAATTTCGATGGGCATTAGGCGACAAAGTAACAGTAAATCTTTTAAAAGAATTTTACGAAAAAAAAATATCATTACAAGAAGCTCATCGAAAAACAATGCGTGATTTACGTCTTTATATGTTGATTGGAGGCATGCCACAAGCTATTAATGAATATTTAGAAACCAACAATTTAAGTCTGGTTGACAAAGTAAAAAGAAATATTTTAGAACTATATTTTGACGATTTAAGAAAAATAGACAAATCAGGAAGAGCATCCCTAATTTTTAAATCAATACCATCAGAACTTAATAAAAATGCATCAAGATATCAAATATCAAGTGTTATAAATAATGAAAATAGGAAAAATATTGTAGATACAATAAACGATTTAAAAGACAGCATGATTGTAAATTTTGCATATTATTGCAATGATCCATCAGTAGGTTTTGCTCTACATTCTGACGAAAGTTTTTATAAAATATTTATTGCTGACACTGGACTATTTGTCACATTAGCTTTTTGGGATAAAGAGTACATAGAAAACACTATTTATCAAAAACTTTTATCAGATAAACTTAGTGCAGATTTAGGTTATGTTTACGAAAATCTTGTTGCACAAATGTTAATATCGTCAGGAAACAGACTATATTACTACACTTTTCCTCACGAAACAAGTCACAAAACATATGAAATAGACTTTCTATTATCAAGAGGTTCAAAGATTTGCCCAATAGAAGTAAAATCTTCAGGGTATAAATCACATACGTCATTAGATGTTTTTTGCAAAAAATATTCTGATAGGATTTCTAATAAATATTTATTATACACAAAAGATTTTCAAAAAGATAAAGACATATTTTGTGTTCCTATTTATTTAACAATGTTTTTGTAAGAGAGAAAGATTTTTGAAAAATTATTAACTTTTAATAATATATTAAAATAGCAAAACTATAAAAAAATATATAATTTTAATAGCATTGGATTTTATTAAATTTTCATCAATGTTTGAATTGGATTTTATAAAATCATTCTATTAATCTTTTAAATATCAACAATATACAACACATAAAACTTATAAAAATTAAACAAGTGGAAATTATATCATTTCATTATGCAAAAAAAAAATTAAAATCTTGAAATTTTCATTATGAAACATTACCTTTGTAATAAAAGATAAAATATTATGAAAACATACATTTTTGACATTTTAAGTAAACTCAAAAGATGGTCTCAACAAAAAGCGACAACATACTTAAAACCAGAATAAACAAGTATTATAAATGCTATTTAGATATAATTCTATCATTATATTTTTTTTTAACTTATATAAAAAATCAGAATAGTTTAATTATTTACAATAAAACCAAATTAAATATAAGCAAACAATCAAATAATACATATTGAAATAGTTCCATTATATGCGCTAAGAACTTTTTTTCATATTAAAAATAAAAATTATGCAATGGATATTAATAATTGGAGATAATACACTTTCATTAAATATATTTGAGAAAATGTGTTTTCAAGATTGTATTTGTAAATATCAATCAGAAAACGAATTACAAATAAAATATAATAATGAGTATGCAATATTTACAATATATGAAGATGCAAAAAATGAATTTGAATATTCTGAATACGAAGAAATAAAAAGAAAAACAAAGATTGAAAATCTAAATTGGATAATGTTAAAATACAGCAATATCGTTATTTTAAAGAAAATAATTAGTGCTCCAGATTTTCCAAAAAATCTATTCTTATATTGCGATGGAGTAAATTTAGAATTAGAAAATGTATTTGATAAAAGTAGAATAATATAATGGAGAAATTTGTATATTACGATAAAAATAAAATATAAAGCGGAGGATGTTTAATGAACGCAAAACGAGGATATTTACCAGAAGATGACAAAAATTTTTCTTCTAAAGCTTTAGAAACAATGAAAATTGCCTCTAGGCACATAACTTACCTAATTAACGAAGGATATGGTCTTAAACAAGCGTCCACTTTTGTAGGAAATCATTTTGCACTTTCTGAACGTCAACGTCTTGCAATTGTACGAAGTATTGCTACAACAGAACAACTAAATTTACGAAAGTCGAAAGAGAAAACTACTGTTGAAGGTAGTGAAGTTTGGATAGATGGTTTTAACACAATAATTACGTTAGAAGTAATGTACAACGCTTCTATCCTATTTGCGTGTATGGATGGAACAATTCGTGATTTAGCTTCATTACGAGGCACATATAGAATTATACCAGAAACAAAAGATGCTATACAAATGCTTTTGAACACTCTTGAAGAAATGAAAATAAAATCGGCTCATATTCTATTAGACGAACCTGTTTCTAATTCAGGACGACTTATGGCATTAATTGCAGAAATGGGTGAAAATTATTCTTTTAACTTAGATATTCAAATTATAAAAGACGTAGATAGAGAACTTTGGAAAAAAGAAAACGTTATCACCTCAGACTCAATTATTTTGGAACATTGCATAAGTTGGATAAACTTCATAAAACGTTGTATCGAAAAGCATAATACAGAGATACTTAAAGTATGGATATAAAAAAAATTTTCAAAAGATGAAAAAAATAGGTTTAATAGGTGGAACAGGTCCAGAGTCCACAATTATGTATTATAAAAATTTAAATACACAAATAGATAAAATCACAAACGGAAAAGAAATGCCCGATTTAGCTATTGAAAGTGTAAATTTTCATAAAGCATTAAACTATGTAAGTTCTGGACAATATAAAGCGTTAACAGATTATCTTGCAGAAAAAGTAAATAATCTTAAAACAGGAGGAGCTGAAATTATATCGTTAACAGCTGGTACAATGCACATTGTATATAACGAACTTGTTAAAAAAACTAATATTTCTCTAATAAGTATTCCAAAAGTTGTATGTGAAGAAGCGGTTTCAAAAGGTTATAAAAAAATAGGACTTTTAGGGACAATATTTACAATGGAAAATGATTTTATGAAAAATGATTTTATTAATTCAGGTATAGAAATATTTGTTCCCAATAAAGAAGATCGTGAATTTATAGGAAAAAAGATTTTTGAAGAACTTGAACTTGGAATAATTAAAGAAAGTACACTAAATGATTTTAATTCAATAATTTCTAAAATAAAAAACGAACATAATATAGAAGCAGTTGTTCTTGGATGCACAGAATTACCTTTGTTATTAAACAACGATAATTGCGTTTTACCATGTTTGGATAGTGTAGAAATTCACATTCAGAAACTAATAAAATTGGCATTAGGAGATTAATATTATTTTTTAGTTGGTATTATATGGCTATTATATCATTATTGTAAATCATGATAAACGTCATTTGTCCATTCAAATTTGACTTTTTTGGGAACTAAATATTCCCCTATTTTATAGTCAATATTTGCTTTATGAGCTTGACTAAGTTGATATTTACGATGTATACGATATGTATGACCATCTTTAATAAAAAAAGCACCAGTTTGATGAAAACGAAATGGAATATCATGAGAAATACATTGTTCCCTAATTTTTAAAATCCAATCGTAATTACATGGTCGAGCGTTAATTCCCGACTCCCCTCCTACTGAAACTTCTTCAATTGAATTATCAAGATATGCCGACAAATCAATTTCATCAATCATTGGCGCAACTATAATAGTTTTATGCTTGATTGACAAAGATTTAAAAATAGGAAGTCTAAAATCGGCTCTATCTTGATTTTCAATTGTACACCCCACAATAACATTTTCATAACCATCGCCCCAATCGTCGGGAATACAGTCCAAAAATCTATCAATTCGTTTTGTAAAAAAGAAAAAATAAAGATCTTTTCTCTGTTTCATCATTTGCCAACATTCAGGACGCCAATCATCAGCATCTTTTAGTAGAAAATCTGACGTAAAACATGTAAAAACAATTCTACCACTTTCAATTTTCCAAGATTTATCACGTTTACGCTTGATTGGAAGATTAAAATTGGCAGTTTTTCTACACAAACTACTTGCAATATCACTTCCATACATTTCGTCTTGACGATAAACATAGCAATATTTACACCCAGGACTAATTTTTGTACAACCATGCCATGGGTTCCAATCTGCATATATGTTCCAATTTTCTGACATAGGAATATTATTTTTGATTTCTTTCTGTTCTTAATTATTAATTATTCCTAATCTCCCAATTTCATATAAAGGAATTACTTTAACTTTATTATACTCTGCAAAATTTTCGAGAGATGAACGAATTCCATATTCAAGTTTTTTTTCTTCAAGAAAAATATAAAGACTTTGCATAGAACCTTTAGTTCCAGCCTTAATTTCTATAGGTAAAACTTGATCTTTGTTAGCAATTACATAATCAATTTCAGACTGAGCACCTCTTTGAAGACGTTGCCAATAATATAAATTTTGACGGCGATTACAATTTAAATTTTTTAGTAGTTCAAGTCCTGCAACAAGTTCTGCAACACCACCTTTATTTACAAGTTCTACTTCGTTTGCTAATACAAATTTGCTTAAATCAGTACCAAGCATTGTTAACATTAATCCAGAGTCAATAAAAAGATATTTTTGAAACTTTTCGTTAATTTGTGCTCCAAGAGGAATTCCATTAGCACATGTGTGAGTAACAGGTATAATTATTCCTGCAAGTGTTAATAAATTAATAGCTTCTTTTGCCTTTGACGTATCAATATTTGTATCTATTTGAGAATATGTAAATTTCGAACCAGTTTGCATACCAACTGACAAAAATGTTTTTTGTAAAATTAGAGGAGAAATCCTTTTTTTGTATTTAGCAAAATCATCTTGATAACTTTGAATAATTTCTGAATGAATATTCTGACAATCAAAATAATTTTGAGATTTAATCCAAATAGAAACAACTTCAGGCATACCTCCAACAAGTATAAAATTTTTAAATTCTTCAACTAACTTATTGTGTAAAATATTAGGAAGAGGATTTTGTGGAGAAGCATCATGTTTTTCGTTTACTAAGTTTTCAAAACCTTGAGCAATAAGAAATTCATCAAACGAAAATGGATACATAAATAAAGAATGTATGCGTCCAACACCAAACGAAGGTATTTCATTTAGAGCAAATTCTAATAAAGATCCAGCACCAATTACATGTAAATTTGGTTTATCTTCATAAAAAAAGCGCAGTGAAGAAATTGCAGGAATACATTTTTGAATTTCATCGAAAAAAATCAAAGTTTCGCCATCATTAATAGGTGTATTAAATATTATAGACAACAGGTTGCATATCTTTTGAATATCATAACCTTTAGAAAAAATATCAGAAATTTCATTTTGACGTTCAAAATTTATTTCGATATAATATTTAAAAGATTTTGCAAGATTTTTAACGGCAGAAGATTTTCCTACTTGTCGTGCACCTCTTAAAAGCAAAGGTTTATGAGTTTCAGAATTTTTCCACTTCAATAATTCGCTATCAATATATCGTTTATAATATTTCATAATGTAGATTTAAAAAAAGAGACGGCGGAAAATTGCGAAATTTCCAAAAATGTTACGGCAAAGATAATAAAAATTTCAAAAAAGAGACGGCAATAAAATATAAAATTTTCAAAAATGTTACGGCGAAAATTGAATTTTGTTATATTTTTAACAAAATAAGATTAAAATTTTCATTAATTAATTCTTTCTCCCAATTTTTTAGCTTCTTCTAAAGCGTTTGTATTTTTAATATCACCTTTGTCTTTAACGCCACGAACAAGAATTTTTCCTGCGTCTTCTAAATGAAAAAAATTGAGACATAATTCATATTGTTTTATAATACTATCGAAAAGTTCAGGCAAAGAAGCTGCACCAACAAGAAATAATGCTAACTTTTTAATTTTAAAATTATTACGAATTGGATTATGACAACGATCTATTATAGCTTTTAGTTGAGAACTTAAACCATAAAAATAAACAGGAGAAGCAATTACAAGTAATTCAGTTTCAGAAAGTTTATTATAAATTAAAGACATTTTATCGTTTTGAAAACATGAATTGCTAGCATTTTTAAAACAAGAATTACAACCTATACATGGTAAAATTTTATAATCATGAACCGAAACAATTTCAACATCATTATTTTGTTTAGCACCATCAAAAAATGCTTCTACAAGTAAATCTGTATTTCCACCATTTCGTGGACTACCTGATAAAATAAGAATTTTCATTTTTATTAATAATTATAATTAATAAACGAATTATATAAATTAAAATTATAAAAAAAAATAATTAATAGCGGGCGAAATCTACTAAAAAAAATTAGATTTCGCCCGTTATAAAATCAATAGCGGGCGAAATCTAATAAAAAAACTGAGATTTCGCCCGCTATTAGTTGTATTTATCAAATCTTATATCTATATTTGTATCGTAAAAATATTTAGCTATGGCACATATTGACAGAATGATAGGTAGGAAAAAAGAAATAGAACAATTAAATGCAATAACAAATGAAAAAGAGTCGTCATTTGTTGTTGTCTATGGAAGAAGACGCGTAGGAAAAACTTTTCTTATAAATTCATATTTCGACAATAATTTTGCATTTAAATGTACAGGATTATCCAAAAAATCAAAACAAGAACAATTACAAAACTTTTGTACAGCATTAAATCGTTATGCAAACGAACCTATTTATCAAACGCCTAAAACTTGGATGGAAGCTTTTGATTATCTTCGAAATCTATTAGAAAACAAAAAAATAAAAGGTAAAAAAGTTGTATTTATAGATGAACTTCCATGGATGGATACACCCAAAAGCAACCTTATTACTGCCATAGAACATTTTTGGAATGATTGGGGAACAACACAAAGTAATATAATTCTAATTGTTTGTGGTTCTGCAACATCATGGATAACTAAAAAAATTTTAAAAAGTCATGGAGGACTTCATAATCGAGCAGACTATAAAGTATACATAAAACCTTTCACACTATCAGAAAGTAAAGAATATTTACAAAGCAGAAATATCGTTTTTACAGATAGAGATATATTGGAAGCATATATGATTATGGGAGGTATTCCTTTCTATCTCAAACAAATACAACGAGGAAAAAGTATTTCTCAAAATATTGATGAAATATTTTTTGTACGAAATGGTAGTCTCGAAAACGAATATAATGAACTTTTTGCATCATTGTATGATAATCCAGAACCATATTTAAAGGTTATTGAAGCATTAGCAACAAAAAACAAAGGTCTTACTAAAGAAGAAATTATTTCAAATTCAAAACTCTTAGACAATGGACATTTAAAAAATATACTAGACGATCTTGAAAATTGTTATATAATTAGACGTTATAGAGGTTATGACAAATTATCAAAAATGTCTATATATCAGTTAATTGACCCTTTTACATTATTTTATAATAGGTTTATAAAGAAGTATGGACATAATGAAAAAGAAATTTGGCGTTATCAAATCGGAACAGGAAAATATGAAGCATGGATTGGTATTGCATTTGAGCAAGTTTGCTTGCTTCATCATTTGCAAATTGAACATAAATTACAAATTGCAGGTGTTATGACAGAAGTTTTTGCTTGGAGTAATAATAATGAATTGGGAAAAGCACAGATTGACCTTTTAATTCGACGTGCAGATAGAATTATTAATGTTTGTGAAATGAAATTTTGTGAAACAGAATACATTTTAAACAAAAAAGAAGCAGAAGATTTAAACAGAAGAATTCAAATTTTTAGAAATTCTAATAAAATTAAACTTACAATTCATCCAGTACTGATTACAACTTACGGCTTAAAATTTAATGAACATACATCTATTATACAAAATGTAGTAACCATGAACGATTTATTTAATAATTAATAAAAATTATATCAATAGCGGGCGAAATCTACTAAAATAAATGAGATTTCGCCCGTTATTGAATTATAAAAAATAGACTAAAACATTAATACATAATTAATTAAACAAATTCAAAAATATTAATTTAAAAACACTATTTGTTCTAGATATTATATAAAATTTGCATATTATTTTTATTTACAAAAAGATAAAAATCGATTTTGAAATTATAGATAAATTCTCTGTTTTGTCTCCAAATTGGATACATTTTTTTGCGAATTAGGTGAAAATAAGTTGGTAAATTTGTGAAAGAGAAATAAAAAAAAACAGAGGAAATATTATGCTTACAAGAAAAAAAAATCGTATATTTGGTTGTCTAAAACAAAAACAGACAGCATACATAAAAAAGGCGTTTACTTGACGCTTTAGTTTTGACGCTATTGAACTTCGCAAATTCAAAAACTCCAAGTCAAAACAAAGCAACGGTGAATGCCTCACATGGTGTATTATACGCCAACCATATTCAATAGCCAAATTTGGCTTTGGATATGGTGTGGTTTTATTATAATGCCACATTGCGTGAGGTATTCGTGTTGCTCGTTCTACTTGGAAGGTAATGCGAAGACCTAATAGCGTGGACGAGTCAACAGAGTCCCACGCTTTTTTTATGTAGTTAGGTGAAGATGTAAAAGAAACTATAAATTTAACCTAGTGGCTGGGGAGAATATTCTAAAAATAGTATTATACTAAAGTAGATTTAATTACATTATCTAATAAAACTAATATCTTAATACAATATGAAAAATTTTAATAAAATTCATTTAGTTTTTCTTGCAATTGTTTTATTTGCAAGTTGTGGAGGTTCTAAATATAGAGATATAAAGACTGCTATCAATAAAGAAGTTGTATTTTATACAACAGAAATAGATTACAACTCAACATTAAAAAAAAATAATTCAAATTTAAAATTTGGGGATCGATTGATGGCTCGTGAAATTTTATTACCAGTCAAAATAACTATTAAGGGGGCTGTTTATTGCTCTGAATTAAAAGATGTAAACATTGACGAACAAAATAAAACTATTCAATTCACATTGCCTGATGCAAGATTTGAAATAGACGCAGTTAAAATTGATTGGGAAAATGCAGAAAGTAAGATTGGTATTCTTCGACAAGATTTCAGTGCTGAAGAATACGAAGAACTTGCAAAAGAAGCAAAAGACAATTGTTCTAACGATGTTTTGAACAATCTTTCAAAATATCAACTTCAAGCTAAAGATTATGCCCAAAAATCTTTAACTGAATTAATAAGTAGTTTTGGTTATACTTCCACTATAAATTATTAAAAATATGAAAAATATAATAAAATACATTTATGCAATAATCATATCTATACTTTATGTTTCATGTAATAGTACTGAATGTACTCTTAGTATAGAACAAATAGCGCAATTAAAACAAATAAGATTTTACAAATATGAAAATGGGAATATTAAAGTAAAACACGAAAAAGAAGGAACTTTCTTTAATGATAAACTTGTTGGTTTTTATGAAGGACACGTTGATTTAGGAATTGATTTCGATAAAAACACCTTTAATAGCATTGTGTCTGATAATGGTAAAACAGTTGTAATCAATACAAAAATTATTATATTAAATTCGAAAAATGGATTTATAACTAATCAAAGATATCAAGAAGTAGGTTCATTTACTAACGAAGAACGCGCACAATTGGATAAAGAAGCTAATGAAAAAATACTTGAAGAATGTAAAAATAATAATGGTTTTGAAGAAGCAAAAATTAATTCAGAACAAGAAATGATTAAAATTCTAAAATCTATGGGATTTGAAAATATAACTATAAATTTTCAACAATTTTAATTATAAAAAAATTTACATATTATTAAACAACAAGTTTCTTATATTTCATGACGATACAACAAGCTTAGAGTTTTAGTTTTATATAAACATTCTTTTTTTTTCACAAATGTATAATTGTCTAACATTCATTTTTTTTCAGATTGCAAAATGTTAAGATGTAATCTTAAAATGTTAAAAAGTTCGGTTAAAAATATTAATAATATATTCGAAAAAAAATTTTATTCAAATAGAGTAGAGATATTAACCTTAAAAAAAGTTTCTAAAGGAATTCCATTTGTACCAACAATAATGGCACGTTTTGGATTAAATTTTTTAGAAAAATTAGGAAGTCCCTTATTCATTCCACGACGACCACTTTTAACTTCAATAGCCACAATATCAGCATGATATTGCAAAATAAAATCTACTACTTCATCTCTTTCTCTCCAATAATAAACTTTAATATCTTCATCTTCAGCTTGAGAAATAATATATGCGCCAACAGCAGATTCAACCCAACGTCCCCAATTTTTAGTATCAAAACGATCAGTTTTAAAATCAATTCCTTTATATGCAGTAAGTAACGCATTATTATATGTAATCCATTTTGGAATAGATTGATATTTACGCGAAACATCATTAGCAAATTTATTGATTCCACATAAAAGATTGCATTGATTTAAAATTTCAAGGTAAGAATACAGAGTAGTAACGTTACCTGCATCAGTCATTTGTCCAAGAATTTTAGTAAGCGAGACAATTTCAGAAGAATAACTACACCCAATTTCAAAAAGTTGTTTCATAAGAGCAGGTTTATAGATATTTGAAGTTAAAATAACATCTTTTTCAATTGCAGGAGCAATTAAAGAGTCTTTAACATATTTTCTCCAACGTCTGATATCATCTTTAAAAATAGTAGAAGCGGGATATCCTCCCCAATAGATCCATTCGTCAAGTGAATATCCAAAAGCCTCATTCATTTCAGTATAAGACCAATGCCCCATACGAATAAGTTCAAATCTTCCAGCTAGAGATTCTGTTAAACCATGTTTTAAAAGTAATCTAGAAGAACCAAGTAAAACAACTTTAATATTGATTTCATTAAGAGTATCAAAGTCCCATTCTCGTTTTACAAATTCACTCCAATTTTTCAATTTTTGAATTTCGTCAAAAACAAGAATTACTTCATTAACTTTTTCATATTTCATACGAACTCTTGCAGATTCCCAAGTTTCAGAAATCCATTGATTATTATTAAAATCAACTGTATCAGCATTATACAAATAATGAGGAATAGAAATATTATCTACAACTTGTTTAATTAATGTAGATTTTCCTATTTGTCGTGGACCTACAATTACTTGTATAAAGTGTCGTGGTTCTTTTAACCTATCAATTAAAATATTGTATTGTTGTCGTTTATATAATTCCATAATGTTAAAATCATTAATGTAAAATGTTCAAAAGTAATCGTTAAAATGTTCAAATCTTTGTCGCAAAATGTTCAAATCTTTGTCACAAAATGTTCAAAAGTTTGTTTCAAAAATATTAATAAATATTCGAAAAACAAATAATTAACATATAAAATAAATAAAATTTAATTCAATGATTTTTTTTAAATTCCGATATCAGAATATAATTATGAAAAAACTAATTATATTTATAAATATTTCAGAACAAAAACTAAAAGAATATGCAGAAAATCTTGTTGAAACAAAAGTGGCTTTGCAAGAATAGAAATATTAACCTACACTCAAAGTTGCTCGATTAATTGCTAAAAATTTAAATATTGATGCTAATATTGTTTTAGGATTATAAAAAATCACGAATTTATCAAAATTCAATTTTGTAAATTCGTAATTTTATTGTGGAATGCAAAATTAACAATAAACTAAATCATAAGTTTTATTTACAAAACAATATAAAGATTAAAATATTATCAATATTAGAGTTAATTATTATAACAATATTAATTAATTAAACAAAATTTCCAATATGGTAATATTTTAATGGTATAATTATCATGTTGAATAATTTGCTGTTCATCATCGTAAGTAATAATGGTAAGATCATTAACATTTAAAAATTTAGCACCTTTAATAAGAGCCATTATTTCTCGATTAAAAGTTTTATCATCTTGAATTTTATATGAAACTTGAATAAGTTTACCATTTTCTGGAAGATAGAAGTCAATCTCGATATTTTGTCTAAAAAAATACAAATCATCGTTATAAAGTCGTTTTAAATGAATAGCAACCAAATTTTCAAGCAAAATAGTATCAGAATTAAACAAAAATAAATTAATAATTCCATTGTCGCGGAAATAGTATTTTTTTGAGCTTTCTCTTTCAGATAGTTTAGCACAAAAATTTTGAATTGAAAATATTAACCATGAGTCTTCTGAAAACTTCAAATAATCAATAATTGTATTAGTTTGTATTTTTCGTCCTGTTGAGGTTATTAAATTAGCAAGTCTCGAATAAGAGGTAGGTTGCATTGTACTCTCTGCCAATTTTTTGAGTAAAATTTTTAAAATGTCGTCATTTTTAATGTGATAACGAGAAATAATATCACCCAAAAATATTTTTTGAAACAATCCAGATAACCATTCTCTTTTTAAGTTTGTATTTACTAATTCAGGAAACCCACCAAAATAAAAATATGATTGAAACTCTCGTTTAAGTTTACTTAAAAATATATTATCATATTGCCAACTATCTATAAATTTGAAATTTATAGCATTAAGATATTCAGAAAATGAGTAAGGATAGATAAATTTTTGTAAATATCTTCCGCCTAAAGTTGTTGCAACTTCGTTGCTGAGCATTTTTGCATTGCTACCTGTTACAAAAACATGATATTTCTCATTTGCTAATCTACGTGCAAATTTTTCCCAATATTTAACATTTTGAATTTCATCAAGAAAGAAAATAGGTTTAACGTCAGTCATTTGATAATGAGCTTCAATTATTGAATTTAAATCTTGGGCAGTAATCTCTGCAAGTCGTTCATCATCAAAATTAATTAGCACAATACTTTTAATATCAACACCTTGACTTACTATTTCTTGAATTATTTGGTAAAGAAGAAACGATTTTCCTGCTTGTCTAACTCCAACAAGTACATAATTTAAAGAATTGTCAAAATCAAAATTTCTTTTAACTAATTTTATATTACATACTGAATTTCTGTTAGTTACTATAATATGTTTGATTAAGTCTAAGTCCATAACAAATGAGTTTTGATGCAAATATAATAATATATGCAATACAATGCATAAAACAACGGTATTTTTATGTATTAAGATACATAAAATAGGTATGTTTTTATGCAATGCTATGCATAAAAACATATATTTTCACTCAAAATGGTTCGATTAATTACTAAAAATTTAAATATTGATGCTAATATTGTTTTAGGATTATAAAAAATCACGAATTTATCAAAATTCAATTTTGTAAATTCGTGATTTTGGTATGCTTAGTTCATTATTTTTTTTCTACTGGAACTTGAATTATTGTTAACCATTTATCAGGATTTTCTTGGTTCCAAATTCCATCAACGTAAGAGTAACGAGGACTGCCAACTATTTCATATCCTTGTTCTTCAATATATTTGAAAAGTTCAGTGTATGATTTATAAAATTGATCGTATGGACCATAATGTTTCATACAAATTGCTGTTTTAACGGCAGAAATTTTCTTGAACTGAATAATTGATGAGTCTTGACCCATTTCTTCTACTTGTTCGCAATATTCAATATCAATGTTTGTAGGTTGATATTCTTTGTTGTGTTCTATTGTGAAACAATATCCAGGCACAGGACATTTGCAACCAAGATGTTGCATTTCAGGTCCAATAATGTTGCAACATAAATTACCTAAAGCTTCGTAGTTAGGTATAATTTCACGATGACTTGCCACTATAATTTCAGGCAAAGATTGAATTGAAAATTTTTCCATTTGATTAATTTCTTTGCGAGAGTTTTTCCATAAGAGCAATTTGTCACGACGTATAATAAGTTTATTTAACATTTTTTCGGTTTCATCGATTTTTTCAGAAAGTTGACTTTCAGATGGAATATGTGTATCATCATCAAACAAATCTTTGATTTCGTCAAGCGAAAAACCGAGTTTTTGAAGTTCACGAATATTTTCTAACTTCTGCATCTGTTTTAAACTATAATAGCGGTAACCTGTCCACTGGTCTACCTCATCAGGTAACAAGAGTCCTTTTTGCTCATAAAAACGCAAAGTTTTAATTGTAACTTGCATCAATTGCGAAAACTCTCCGATTTTTAACTTTGTTTTATAACTCATAATCGTACGACTTTTTGTTTTGCTAGCGAGTGCAAAGTTATTCTATAACCTTAGGTACGAGTCAAGAGAAAAAATGATTGTTAATATTTATTTAATATTGACTTCAACTCCACGCTCAATGAGTTTAGCAATTATCCAAGTAATGGCAATGTCTGTTTTGTTTTCAATCCAAGTTGACCTTCAGACAAATCCATATAAAGGTCTTTAATGTCAGCTGTTCCAATCCATAAAAAACGCTTTATGTTTAAAATTTTACTAAGTACTTGTTTATAATGATCTATGTCAGATATGTAATTTGTCATTTTATATTAATTAAGACTGAAAATCAACGTAATATTAATCAAAAAAAATGCAAATTATTTATTAAAAAAATTCTTCTTTAAAATCGTTTAAAAAATCGAGAGGAGATAGAAAAAATAGTTAATTTCTTTATTTTTAACAATTTTACTCTAATTCCATTTCATAGGAGTATATCTAATTCCGTTAGTTATTTGCTCGTTAGAAGTTGGAACAAATCCTATTGCTTTGTAAAAAGGCAAGCCGTAGGGAGAAGAATTCACTGTAATTGTTTTTCCAATAAAATCTTCTTTCATGATGTTGAAAAGTTTTGTACCAATTCCTTGACGATGATATTCTCCTTCAATAAAAAAGAAACATAAATGACCTTGCTCTTTTCGTATTGCTATCATGCCAACAAGTTTTTCGTTGATAAATGCTCCATAATAAACTAAACCTGCAAGATAATTTTCATCGTGTAAGGCTTTGTTAAATTCGGCTGTTCCTTCTGGAGGATAGTCTGGAGCTTCAAATTCTAAAAATACTTTCCATGCAAGTTGTAAAGCAATATCTCTTTCGTTTTCAGTCAATTTACGTGTTTCCATAAATTTTATTCACCTATTTTTTCTAATATTTCATTATAAGAAATAGCTCTAATAACTTTAAAATTCTTTTCAATTTCTTTAGTCCATAAATCAATTTCACCTTCAATTTCAGATACTTTTGGAAGGATAAATCCCCAAAATTTACAACCTGTTTTTTTTAATTCAGGAAGAAAATAATTAAATCCCCAATCTATATCTTCTTTTGTATCTTCAAAACCATTTCGTGCATCAACTATAAAAATGCTATTTTTATGCTTTTGAAGTAGTTCAAGAGAGGTTTTTACAGGTGTTCGATAATCATCAAAATGAGCTTCTTTTTTCCAAACATGAAATACAACATTATCTTTTTCAATGTATTCAATTTCTGCGAAATCATTTGAAAAAAATTTCATAATTATAGTATTTTAGAATTAATTGTCAATAACGTCAAGGTTATTTTTTATAACTTTAGCAGGATTGCCAACAGCCATACAATTGTCAGGAATATTTTTTACAACTACACTACCCGCACCAATAATACAACGATTACCAATAGTTACACCTGGACATATTGTAACACCAGCACCTATCCAACAATCTTCACCAATTGTTATTGGTAAACATTTTTCTATTGGTTTTCTACGTTGTATATAATTGATAGGGTGATTAGGTGTTAAAAATTGACAATTTGGACCAATTATTGTATTATTTCCAATAGTTATTATACCTCCATCAAGCATTGTAGCATAATAATTAATAAATACATTTTCGCCTAAATGAATTCCATGACCATGATCACAATAAAATGGAGGTGCAACGGTTGATGATTTTGGTATATTGGGTATTAATTGTTCTATAATATCTCTATAATTTTCATCTTCTGTGGTCATTGTTTGCAATTTTGCACAAATTTTTTTTGCTCTATTATAACTTGTTAAGCCTTCAGAATTAGTGAAATCATAAAATTCTTGATTTCGCATTTTTTCAAATTCTGTCATAATTTACTTATAAAAAATAAACAATTTTGTATTTATATTTATTTCACAGAAATTCCAATCATTACAGTTTTTCCGTTGCTATTGTTCCATACAGAATGAAGCCGAGTTCCTTTAACCAAATAAGCCTCATCTTTATGAATAATAACGGTTTCGTCTTCAAATTCTACACAAGCTTCGCCTTCGGTTACGATAAACAAATGATTATGTTGGTGAGAATGTTTTGTTGTTGGTCCACCTCCGTTTAAATCTACGTATGCTATTGAACCATTAATAATTTGTCCCATTTCACCAAACAAATTTTTTGCAAGAAAATTAATATGGTTTGGAGGTGTAATAAAATCTTTCATTCTTTAATATTTTAAATCTTAATCCATTTATCTAAATGCAAAAATACGAAATAATGGGTGTGAGTAGTTTAAATGAGTATTATTCAAATATTAAGATTTAAAACTGCTATGTACTATTAATTTATAAATTTTCGTTGTATAAATTTAAAAATTCTTCACCAGACATTACTGGTTTGGTAGAATATTTAAAATGTTTTGGATCACGTGTAATAATATAATCACAATCTACACTCATTGCTGAAAAATATTGTAAAGCATCTTCAAAATCAGGATTTTTTGTTTTAAAAGCCAAATCTGTTTCCTTTTTAGTTAATGGTGATATTTCAATAAAAGAGCATAACTTAAGCATGTATTCTTTTACTTTTTCCTTTCCTAAATCTTAACGGAGATTATAAATAGTGTTTGCAATAGTTAAGTTCGTAATATATAATTGAACAGATTTTTCAATACCCAATTGCAAAATATTCGCAGATGCTTCGCAATGATCTCTATTACCAAGAAAATCCAATTATAATATTGGTATCAAGAAATAGTTTCATATTTTTTCTAATTCTTTTTTTCGTTGTAAATCTCCATTTAAATCATTTTCATCAATATTACAAATACCACATAATTCTTGTAATAAAGGATCAAGTTCATTTATTGGTTTTAAATTATTAGAATT
This sequence comes from Bacteroidales bacterium, assembly GCA_024413595.1. Taxonomy (GTDB): domain Bacteria; phylum Bacteroidota; class Bacteroidia; order Bacteroidales; family UBA3824; genus UBA3824. The sequence continues at coordinate 35,366 of JAKSUC010000012.1, read as the reverse complement.
TCGTTTGTCATTAATAGTATTAGGCATAGACTTAATCAAACTATTAGCATAGTCTAAAAGTTTTTGCTTCAACTCGTCAACATTCAACATTGTAACGTTAGCTGGTATATCTAATGCAAATTGTAATGTCATTTTCTAGTATGTTAATATTATAAATGCAAATATAGTAAAATAGAATTAATCTTCAAAAAAATACAATCTTTCATTTCCTTAATATTTTAAATCTTAATCCATTTATCTAAAGCAAAAATACGGAATAATGGGAGTTATTTTGTTGAATGTTGATTAAATAATCTCTAATTCTTCAATTCGTTTTCCTATATTTTTAACCTCTTGTAAAATAATTTTTTCTTGTTCGGGTGAAGGTTTTTGTGTTCCATTAACAAATTATAACTTTTTTATGTATTCGTCAGCAACTTTTCATGAATTACTGATATATAATTAAATACGGCTCGACTAAAAATCGAGCCGTTAATAAAAATTCGTTATTTGATTTTAATTTACCCTCATCATTTAAAACAATTGTCCTGGTAATACTTTTTTCTCCTTGTATGGAAAAGTTGCTTCGAATGCTTCAAAATCTTTTGGATTTTCGTCACATACAAAATAGCCTTTAGGTGTGTGATATGTTCCTTCAACTCCGTTTAAATAACCAGGAATAAGTTCTTGTGCAAGAAAATATGGAACTTCGCTTTCTTTTGGTTCACCATGATAATGAATTTTTAACGAACTTGCCAACACAAATCCTGCGTGTTTGTAAAATTCGATATTACCTTCAAAACATAGGCATCCAACTCCAATAGACTTTGCTTTTTCTATGGAATATTGCAATAATTTTAAACCATAACCTTGACGCTTGTAATCTGGGTGAATACTTATTGGACCTAAAGTCCAAACTGGAAATTCTGTTCCATTGTCAAGTACTAAAGATGCTTTTGAATACATTACGTGACCAATGATTTTACCATCTTCCTCCATAACGAAATCCAATTCAGAAATGAAATCAGGATTGTTTCTGTATTTGTTGAGCACATAATGCTCCCTGCAACCAGGACAATATACGTTCCAAAATGCTTCACGGGTCAAGTTTTCAACTTCCCTATAATCTTGCGGTTGTTCTAATCGAATATTCATTTTTTTATCTCTAAATCTTATATAAAAAAATTCTGTCTTAAAGAACGTGTTCATTATATCAATTGTTTCATAATAAAAATAATCAATATGGCTTAACTACATTGTTTAAGTTTTACATTTTTGACAAATAATTAGAATTGAATTTTATAAATTTTTAATTAACTGAAATCTAGGACCTTCTTCACCAAATTTTCCTGAAAATTTAAATCCTGTTTTTAAAAGTACATTTTTTGATTTTTCGTTATCGTCAGAAGTTTCAGCTTCAATAATATTAACATTTTCTTGTGTAAAAGCCCATTCTGAAATTGCTTTTACGGCTTCTGTCATAAAACCATTTCCACAAAATCCGTCTCTAAGTCCGTAACCAATTTCAACTATTCCATTTTTACTTGGACCTTTAAAACAAAAATCACCTACAATTATTCCAGTTTTTTCTTTTAATTCCATAATCCATATTGAATACCAAATTCTATTTTCTGGGTTTTCAATACAACCTTGAAGCATTTCTGAATATGCTTGTTTAATTTCTGTTTTAGGTTCGTTTTCTATCATTTGCTTAATATCTTCATCACTAATTGGATAAAGAAATAATCTTTTGGTTTCTAATTTCATTGATTTAAAAATTTGAATAACTTTAAATTATAATTACATTCATCTTTTTTGTAACAATTCCAAATATATAGTGATTTGGAGTATTCATGGCTGTAAAAATAATAATATAAAGCTAAATTCATGAAAAAAAGTTTCTTAAACTATATTATGAAAAAATATCTTATATTTTGTGACAAAAATTAGGGTGTTTATCTTATATTTTGAAACAAAATATTTTGTCAACTACCTAAATAATTATTTATATCGGCATTTTTTTTGAAAACAAAACAAGAAATATAATAAATAAAAAAAACACCACATTAATTATGAAAAAAACATTGATTACAAGTGCATTATTAGCATTAGGACTAATAGCAAATGCACAAATTGCCAACAAATCTAATTGGGTTACACCTTACGAAAACGCAATTGCAACTGTTTCTGGAAATACGGTTACTTTTGAAATTGACCACTACGCTGAAAGCGAAGAAATTGTAAAATTCAATAAAATTTCTAACAACAAATACTCTATTACAAGAACCAAAGATACTTGGAGTTTTTCTGAAGATGCTAAATTTGTTGAACTACAAACTATCAACAACAAAAAATATTTATTTGTTAAAGATGACAAAAATAATATTCTAGAATTTTTTGAAAATACAAATAGCGAAGAACAAACTTTTGAATTAGATGTTATGAACAAACCATACAATCTATTATTGAATGGTGATTATGTGGACGAAAATGGTAAAAAATATAAAATTGACAATGGAACAATCACTATTGGAGGGAAAGAATATAGTTATACACTCGCTGAACAAATGTATTTTATAATGCAGAGCGATTACTGTACTTTTTATTGGGAAACTTCAACAACTGGTATAAATCTTTATTATACACAGCAAGGAGAATATACAACAGAAAAAGGAAAACTATTTCATAAATTAAAAAATGTATCACCACAAGGACGTTGGACATTTCTATCAGACGAAATTGTTAGAAATCAAGCATTATGGCGTTTCGATAATAAAACACTTCGCATAATGAGAAACGAAATTTATGCTCGTCACGGATGGATTTTTAATTCTGCTGATCTAAAATCATATTTTTCAGCTCAACCTTGGTATCATCCAGGAACTGACAACAACAAAATTAAACTTTCTCAAATTGAAGAGATAAATGTTAATATCATCAAAAATTTTGAGAAACAAGAAAATAGACCTATGGACGAAGGGTTGAAATAAAAAAATGAATTTTTAAGATTTTTGATATTTTCTAGTTTTAAATAACCTTGTAAATTTCTAGATAATTAACCTATTAATTTACAAGGTTATTTTTATAAACATCTTTTTCTTAAATTTTAATTATATTCTTTATATTAGAAATTTTTAATCGTATTTATAGATATGTATAGAACCATTTAAATAAAAATTATAGTGAGCAAAATTTTGTAAACTTGCAGAAAAATGATCCCCCAAAAAATATTTTTATTCTGCAAGCTTCCCGAATACATTCCTTTTAGGGGAAATTATTCTGCAAGCTTCCCGAATACATTCCTTTTAGGGGAAATTATTCTGCAAACTTCACGAAGACTTCCCTTATTCGGGAAAATTATTCTGCAAACTTCACGAAGACTTCCCTTATTCGGGAAATCATTATGCAAACTTCCCGAATACTTCCCTTATTCGGGAAATTATTATGCAAACTTCACGAAGACTTCCCTTATTCGGGAAATTATTCTGCAAACTTCACGAAGACTTCCCTTATTCGGGAAATTATTCTGCAAACTTCACGAAGACTTCTAAAATGAATATTTTTTATTCTGCAAACTTGCCGAGTACTTCCAAAATGAAAAAATTATTCTGCAAACTTTCCGAGAGCTTCCAAAATGAAAAAAAGTATTCTGCAAACTTGCCGAATACTTTTCTTATTATATCATCAAAAATTTTTGAACCTTAAGAAAATAAAAATTAGTTGAAATAAGAGTAAATAAAACTACTGTCAAATATTTGGACATTTTAAGCCTCAAAAAGTTGATTTATACTTTTTCGAGGCTTTTTTATTTTTTATATGGTGATATTTGCCTTAGAAAAAAACAAATAAAATGAAATGTATTGAATTGATAATATTAATTAGCATTTTTTCAATAACAGTTTTTGCACAAAACACTGAAAAACTAACACTAAGTAAAACAATAGGCTTGGCTCAAGAAAAATCGCCACATGCAATTTCAGCAAAACACACATTAAGAAGTGCTTATTGGAATTATCGTTACTATAAAGCAAGTTATAAACCATCATTAACATTAAATACTTCACCAGAATTTAATCGAGGTATTGAACGCGTGGTTCAACCCGATGGAACATATAATTTTGTACATGTTAGCGAATTGAGCAATGATATTTCATTAGAAATTTCACAAAATATTCCATTTACAGGAGGAAATTTATTTATAAAAAGTTCTCTTCTTAGAGATGATCAAATAGAAGGCGAAGGAACCACAGCATATCGTTCACAACCAATATCAATAGGATATCAGCAAAATCTTATCGGATACAACGAAATAAAATGGAATTCAAAAATAGAACCTTTAAGATGGCAAGAAGCTAAAAAACAATATAATGAAACAATGGAATTAGTAGCTTCTCAAGCAAGTATATACTATTTTGAACTAGCAGCAGCACAAACCGATGTAGAAATAGCCAAAAGTAATCTAGCATCAGCAGATACACTTTGTACTTTTGCCGAAGGACGTTACAATATTGGAACAATATCAGAAAACGAAATGCTTCAACTAAAACTCAATAAATTGCGCGAAGAAACAAATTTGTTAGATGCAAATATAACATTACAAACAGTAGCTGAAAATCTTAGAAATTTTCTTGATTTACCTACAAACACATCATTACGAGTAGATATTTCTAAATTGCCAGATAGTTTAATAACATCTTTTTTTGATAATAAACCATTAGAGATTTCAATAGAACAAGCCTTAAATTATGCTTTAAAAAATAGTCCTGAATTAGATAAATATTATAGAAATCAGTTAGAAAGTCGACAAAATTTAGCTTATTGCAAAGCCAATTCTGGTTTAAAAGCAAATTTATATATTCAATTTGGATTATCACAAACAGCAGCAGAATTATCAGAAACATACCACTCTCCCACCGATATGCAATATGCCTCATTAACATTATCAATACCAATACTAGATTGGGGTAAAGGTAAAGGAAGTAAAAAAGTGGCTCAATCTAATGTTGATTTATCAGATATAAATGCAGAGCAAGGGATAAAAAGTTTTGAACAAAATGTTATAAAAATGGTACAACAATTTAATTTACAATCAAAAAGAGTAGAAGTAGCTAAACAAGTAGACCAAACAGCCGAAAAACGATATGAAGTTGCTCGTCAATTATATTTACTTGGTAAAAATACAATTTTAGATTTAAATAGTGCTATTTCTGAAAAAGACTCAGCTCGACGAAATTATATTTCAAGTTTATCTACATATTGGTCGTTATATTACGGTTTAAGATCAATAACAGGTTATGATTTTGCAAATAATTGTCCTATTAATTGGGATATACAAATTTGATTTTTGATTAATAAAAAAATATAACAAATATGAAACATTTACTAATATTAATAATGTTTTTGCCACTACTAAGTTTTGGGCAAAATGTTTTAAATAATCAATTTATTGATGGTGAAACTACTATTGTTGGAAAAATTGATAGTAGTTTTATACCTTCTGTTACATTTTCAATTAAAGATCCTATTTCTGGATTACAAAGAAGATTTGTTGCAAATGTTAATGAAGATTCTACATTTTCTATTAAGTTACCATTGGTTGTTAGTAATCAAATGATTCGTGTTAGACATTCAAAATGTTTTAATTTTAACATGTTAGCATCTATTAATGATACTTCTTATATTACAATCAATGTTAAAAAGGCAATTGAATTAAAAGCAATAAACTATGAAAATTCTTGGGGTTATGTAACATTTTTAGGGGCAAATGCAGATATTAATTCTGCAATATGTCCTTTGGAATGTGATGATTTGCATAAAAAAATTAGAGAATATTCATCTCAAGATACAAGAGAAATTACACGTCCTTTTTATTTAAATCGTTTAAAATCATTAAAAGACACGTTACAATTTTTTGATAAATTGATTAACGAATTACCTTATACAACTAATGCAAAACAATTTTATAAATTAGAAATAAAATCTCAATTAGCTTTGTATTATACTGATTTATTAATAACTATAAATGAAAGATATTCAATATATAGTTTAAATTTCAATTATTTTCATCCTAAAAATGAACCTTATTTATATAAAACAGAGTTTAGTAACGAAATATTTTCTTTTATTGATGAATTAGGTGCTAATCAAATGGATATATTATCAACCAATAGTTATTTTTCATTTATAAATAATCTAAAGATTCTAAATAATACTTATTCAAAACCTAAAAACAATCAACAAATAAAATATGAATTATATTCAGAACTTAAAAAATATGTTGAACATAAAGATTTAAAACAATTAAATCAAATTACACATAATATATTAATTAATAAAAAGGTAAAAAGCGAGTTATTATCTTATTTCAACCAAAAATACGAAACAGAAATAAACAAAATAAAAGCAGACACATTAAAATTTGATTTAAATAAAGGAGATGCAATAATACCAGATTTATTAAAAACACGAAAAATATCATCTCCATTGTTAACTAATGAACCAATAGAAAATTCAGATTTAGAACTATTGAAACAAAACAAAAATCCTTTTTATTATAATTATATATCTAATTTAAGCGAAGAATATTTAAAAACTGCACATGGCGCAACATTAAAAAACGTTAGCGATGTTGAAGGTGATGATTTGCTAAATGAAATTTTGAGTAACTATAAAGGAAAAATAGTTTTTATAGATATGTGGCATGAGTCATGTGGCGCATGTATACAATTTTCTCATAAAATAAAACCCTACTTACCTGATTTAATTGATGATGGAATTGCATTTGTATATCTTACTTCTACAAAAACATCATACAATAATTACGAACAGAAATCATCAAGTTTATTTTTAGGAGATTCTTATTATCTTTCAAATAGTCAATTAAAATCGTTAAGAACAAAATTTAAAACCAAATATTGGCCAACATTCTTAATTTTTGACAAAAATGGCAATTTTATAGAAAAACAAGTGGGTACAAACTTTCAAGAACATTTAAAACTACAAAAAATGGTAGAAGAAAATTAAAAACTCAATATTTTATATACAAAAAAATATAACAACTATGAAACATTTACTAATATTATTATTGTTTCTGCCTCTACTAAGTTTTGGGCAAAATGTTTTAAACAATCAATTTGTTGATGGTGAAACTACTATTGTTGGACAAATTGACAAATCTCAAAGTGATATTATTAAAGAAAGAAATATCTCATTAATTAATTTTATGATTGATGATCCAATTTTAGGTTTGCAAAGAAGTTTTGATGCAAAAATCAATGATGATTTAAGTTTTAAAGTAAATTTACCTTTAGTGATTAACAAACAAATGATAAAAATTTCAGGAGCTGGCATTTTTGAATTTTATATGTTAACTTCTATTAACGATACGTCAAAATTTACAATTGACATAAAAAAGGCTATAGAGCAATTCAATTATAATTACGCTAAAAGTTATGAATTTGTATCATTTTCAGGAGCTAACGCAGATATTAATTATGCTCTATCAACATCAATGATTTCTGATTTTGTTAACAATATCTTTTATATAAAACATACTTCTTATAAAATAGTAAAAATTGAAGAAAATAGAGAATATTTTTTAAAACATAAAACATCATTAAAAGACTCATTAGAAAACTATTTCAAATTGATTGATAATTCAGATTTTTCACCTAATGCTAAAGAATTTTGTAAAATTGAATTAAAATCACAACTAGCCTATCATTATTCTATTATTTTATGCAATATGATAAATATTTATGGATATTTATTTAATAGTAAATTACGAAATAAAATGGATGTTTATTCATTTAAAACAGAATTAAGCAACCAATTATTTTCATTTATTGACGATTTAGGTATTAATCAAATGTATATGTGCTCAACTTCAAAATATTATTCTTTTATAAGTAATATTAAAAAGTTAATAAATTTTTATATAGCACCAAAATCTAATCAAATAAAAGATTTTGAATTATACTCAGAACTAAAAAAATATATTATTTCTACAGATTTATCCAATCTAAATAATATTATATATAAAATCTTAAATAATAAAAAAGTAAAAGAAGAAACACTTTTATATTTTAATCAAAAATATGAAACTGAAATAAATAAAATAAAATCAGACACATTAGATATATATGATTTTCACAAAGGAGACGAAATAATACTAGATATGCTAAAAACTCAAAAAATAGCGTCTCCATTGTTAACTAACGCACCAATAGACAATTCAGATTTAGAAAAGTTAAAACAAAACAAAAATCAATTTTATTATAATTATTTATCAAAATTAAACAATATATATCTAAAAACATCTCAAGGTGCAACATTAAAAGAAGTTAGCGATGCAGAAGGAGATGAATTATTTAATGAAATTATGAATAATTATAAAGATAAAGTTGTATTAGTTGATTTTTGGTATGCTGGGTGCGCTGCATGTATGATATTTGCAAAATATATGCACACCTACGAACAAGAGTTAATAAATAAAGGAGTTGCATTTGTATATATTACAAGTTCTCAAAACACGTCATACGAAGATTATTTAAAAACCTCATCAAGTTTATTTATCGGCGACTCGTATTATCTTTCCGAAAAACAAATGGAAACAATAACTTCAAAATTTAGCGTCAAAGCATGGCCAACTTTGTTATTTATTAACAAGAAAGGTAAATTAGTTGATAAACAAGTTGGTGTTCATTATACAGAACACCAAATGCTACAAAAAATGGTAGAAGAAAATTAAAAACCAATATTATATATATAAAAAAATCTATGGACAGAATACTTAAACAACAACCTTGGTATTTACGAAACAAATTTTATATTATAGGAGGTGTAATAATTATAGCTCTAATAGTATATTCAATAAAATTATCTTTTGAACCTAAAAAATATCGAGTAGAAACAGAATATATTAAAACAAGTGAAGCTAAAATTGAGGCATTTCTAGAATATATCGATATAGAAGGACTTGTTCAACCAATTAATACAATAAGAATAAATTCAAAAGAGTCAGGGAATGTATTAAAAATTGTTGCAGAAGATGGACAAACTCTACAAAAAGGCGATACTATTTTAATACTGACAAATTCTGAACTAGAACAAACCATCGAAGATCAAGGCGATGAACTTGAACGTCAACGAACTAATTACGAAAAACAGCTAATTGATCAAAAAAAGTTGAGAATTTCGCTCCAAAAACAAGCTATTCAAACTGAATACGAAATGAAACGACTAGAAAAAAATATAATTCTAGACCGAGAAGAAAATAAAATGGGTATCAAAAGTAAAGCACAACTTGAAATAGCAGAAGATGAATATCATTATCAACAACAACGCACCAAACTAGATTTACTATCACTACAAAACGACTCTGTTTCGGCAGTATTAAACACCAAAATTATGACTCGAGATATGGAACGAGAACAAAAAAAATATAATCGTACTTTAGAACGTCTTAATTCTTTGGTTATTACAGCACCTTGCGATGGACAATTAAGCTATATTTCAACAACATTAGGTCAACACGTAAATTCTGGAGAACAAATTGCAGAAATAAAAGTTCTAACAGATTATAAAGTTCATTCATCGCTCAACGAATATTATATCGACAGAATAACATCAGGATTATCAGCAAATATTAATTATCAAAATCAGCAATATTCATTACACATAACCAAAGTAGTACCAGAAATTCGTAACCGTACATTTGATGTAGATTTAGTATTTGAAAACAATAAACCATCAAATATCCGTGTAGGAAAATCATATCGCGTAAAAATAGAACTTGACAAAGCAGAAGAAGCACTTGTAATTTCACAAGGAGATTTTTATCAATATACAGGAGGACAATGGATTTATAAACTTGACGCAACAGGTTCAACTGCAGTTCGCACACCAATTTCGATAGGTCGACAAAATCCATCACAATTTGAAATTATATCAGGACTAAAAAGCGGAGATCAAGTAATAATTTCAGGTTACGAACAATTAGAAGATGCAGAAGTGGTGATATTGAAATAATGTTACTGTCCAATTTTTTGACACTTTTATACTCAAAAATACGATTTTTTTAAAATTGATAAATATATAAACATAAAAAAGGGCATATTTGTATTATAAAAAACTAATATTATGACAAACACATTAAAATTTGCATTTCGATTTCTGTATCGACAAAAAGCATTTTCGATAATAAACATTCTCGGATTGGCTTTAAGTCTTGCATGTTGTATTATTCTTTCACGTTATCTTTATAGAGTTTATAATATTGATAGTCATGCTATTGATATTAATAGTATAATGGTAATAAATAGAACAAGTGACATTAATAATAGTATTATCAATAAAAATGTATTATTGGATATATACAATAAAGAATTAGAAAAAGATTTAGATAATCAAATATTAGAAACTTGTAAAATTATACCTTACGAAGATTGTCAAATACAAATAAACCAACAAAGTAGATATTTAAACGCTTTAATTGCAGATAGTACAATCCTAGATTTTTTTGATTATAAAATAATAGGAGACAAAAACGCAATGTATCGTCAAGATGGATGTTGGGTATCTCAACAGATTATTCAAACATTAGGATATACCTCAGACGAAATTATTGGAAAAACAATTGTTGTTGAAAATACAAGTTTTATTATTTCGGGTATTTTTGAAACTCCAAATTGCGAAACGATAATAAATCCTGATATAATAGTTTCATTTTTTGGGAAAGATTATTGGGAAAAAATGGATTTTGAATTACTGCGAACTAAAAAAAATTTTAACATAAAATCTTTCAATAATAGATTATTAACATATCAAACTAAAAGAATAGAAGATACATATTATCATTGGAATGATAAATTTATTTCTTGTCAATTAATTTCATGGAAAGACTTTTACTATTTTGAAAAAGAAGAATTAAGAACAAAAATTATTAATCACGGAAACAAAACATTAAATTGGATACTTGTCATTGTTCAAATGATTATTCTTATTATAGGAATGATAAACTTTATTAATCTATATCTTGTATATTGGCAACGTAGACAATCAGAAGAAGGAGTTCGTCGTGTTTTTGGACAAAAAGCTCCTCAATTATTCATTGAATTATGGACAGAACTTGAAATTCTTGTTTTTGCATCAGTATTTTTAGCTTGGATATTTGTAGAAATTTCAACACCATGTCTAAACTCAATATTAGGATATTATGTGACAATTACATATTTTGATTTAATATTAACATTATTATTAATAATAATATTACCATTATTAGCTATTATCTATCCTTTTATTCAACAAATTAAACGTTCACCTATTGTAAGTCTACAACATAGTTCTGGTTCTATTCAAAATAGTAAATCACGAACAATAATTTTAGGTTTTCAATTTATAATAACATTTGCATTACTAACAATAACATTATGGATGCAAAATCATTTGAATTTTCTCTTAAATAGTCAACCAGGATTTAAAATAGAAAATATACTATTAGCAAAGCCATTACAAGTAAAACCGGTTTTAGTATCAGGAAAATCAATTGACGATGAAGACGAAGCGCCTTCACAAAGTAGTGCAGACGACGTTATACAAAAATCTGAAGTTATAATTAATCGATTAAAAGAGTCATCTTCAATAAAATCAGTAATTATTTCAGAGTCTACACCTATTAGTAATTTTTGGCAAAAAAACTATTTCAACGATAAAAATGAAAAAATTCAATTATTTACTAAAATAATTAATAATGAATGGTTTGATATTTTTGAAATACCAATAACAAAAGGAAAATTAACCTCAGGAAAACCTCTTATCAATAAATATGTTGTAGATCAATGGGTGGTTAACGAAAAAGTATTAAATCTTTTAGGTTACAATGATATAAAAGACGGACTTCTTAGAAGTGAAAGTCCATTAATGATAAATTGGGACGGAATTAATAATAAAATTGTTGAATATGGGAAAGAGCCAATGGCAATTGGTGGACTTGTTAGCGATTGTTATTTTAAACATCGCACTTTTGGAAAAACTCCAATGGTTTACGAAATCCTAGACGTAAAATATACCGATAATTCAAGTATGCTCATCATCAAAACACAACCAAATCAAGAAAAAGAAGCTGTTGAATATCTTGAAAAAGTTTGTAAAGAAGTTTGTCCAGAAGAAACTCTTGAATATCATTGGTTTAAAGACGATATTAAAGATTTATATAAAGACGATAAATTAATAGCAAATATTTATAGTATATTTTCTTTTATAGCAATATTGATTTGTTGTCTTGGATTATTAGGAATTTCATTGTTTGACATTAACCAAAGATTTCGTGAAATTGCAATTAGAAAAGCTAATGGAGCTCATCGAAAAGATTTGTTGTTATTGCTTGGCAAAAAATATTTCTATATTTTAATATCAACTTTTGTTTTGAGTATTCCTATAACATACATACTAATACATCATTATACACAATCATTTATCGAAAGTGCACCACTAACTCCTGTGATTTTTATTGTAGCATTTGTTATTGTGTTAATTATTACAACATTAACACTATTATATCAACTAAAAAAAGCTACAAATGTTAATGTGGCAGAAATTATTAAATGCGAATAAAATAAAAATGTCAATTTTTTGGACACTTTTATACTCAAAAATACGATTTTTCAAATTTGATAAATATATAAACATTAAAAAGGGCATATTTGTATTATAAAAAAACTAATAAAACACAAAGATTATGGCAAAAATTGAATTACATAACATTAATAAAGTATTTAGAACAGAACTAATTGAAACAGTAGCATTAAACAATATTTCTTTAACAATAAATGAAGGTGAATTTGTAGCAATAATGGGACCATCTGGATGCGGAAAATCTACATTACTAAACATTTTAGGACTTCTCGACAATCCAACGAGTGGCAAATATATGCTTGACGGAGTTGAAGTTAGCCAAAAAAGTGAAAGTGAACGCACCGACATTCGTAAAGGAACATTAGGTTTTGTTTTTCAAGCCTTTAATCTAATTGAAGATCTTAATGTTACAGAAAATATAGAAATGCCATTGATTTATATGAATCTTCCAGCAAAAGAACGTCAACAAAGAATTTCACAAGCATTAGAACGTATGAATATAAGTCACAGAGCAAAACATTTTCCTGCACAACTTTCAGGTGGACAACAACAACGTGTTGCAATTGCTCGAGCTGTTGTTAGTAAACCATCACTAATTCTTGCCGACGAACCAACAGGAAATCTTGACTCTAAAAACGGTCTAGAAGTTATGGAACTATTATCACAACTTCATCACGAAGGAACAACAATTGTTATGGTTACTCACTCTCAAAAAGATGCAATGTATGCCGATAGAATTATCAATTTGTTTGACGGTCAAGTAGTAGAAAAAATAGAAATGTAAATTTAATTCACAAAAAACAATTCAAATGCTATACACCTTAAAATTTGCATTTCGATTTCTGTATCGACAAAAAGCATTTTCGATAATAAACATTCTCGGATTGGCTTTAAGTCTTGCATGTTGTATTATTCTTTCACGTTATCTTTATAGAGTTTATAATATTGATAGTCATGCTATTGATATTAATAGTATAATGGTAATAAATAGAACAAGTGACATTAATAACGACATAATAAGCAAAAATAATGCAACAGACATATATGAACAAAAATTTGAAGATGATTTAAACAATCAAATAATAGAATCTAGTCACATAGTACCTATGTCAGATTGTCAAATATATTTCAATAATCAAAGTCGCTATATAAACGCATTAGTTATTGATAGTTTATTTTTACATTTTTTTGATTATAAAATAGAAGGAGATAAAAATGCAATGGAACGTCCTGATGGATGTTGGATTTCACGTCATATAATATCAACATTAGGAACTAAAGATAATGAAATTATTGGGCAACATATTGAAGTTGGAGATTATCATTTTATTATTTCAGGTATTTATGAAGACCATAAAGGAGAATCAACTCTAAAACCTGATATTATGATTTCATATAAAGCCTCTCCAATGTGGCGTTATTCAACACGCGATTTATTTAGAATAAAATCAAATGCAGACATAAAATCTTTTAACGAAAGAATTTTAAAATATAAATTAAAAACACGTGAAGAAAGGCGTACTATTGAACTTGATAGTAATATTATATGTAAAATGATAACATGGAAAGATTATTATTATAATGATTGTATACACGACAAAACAAGTAAAATAATCAATCATGGTAATAAAACATTAAATTGGATACTTGGAATTGTAATGATAATAATTTTCGTTATTGGAATAATAAATTTTGTCAATCTTTATCTTGTATATTGGCAACGTAGGCAATCAGAAGAAGGTGTACGTCGAGTTTTTGGACAAAAAGCACCACAATTATTCTTTGAATTATGGACAGAACTTGAAATTCTTGTATTAGCATCAGTTTTTATTGCTTGGTTGTTTGTTGAAATATCAATACCATGGCTAATTCAAATTTTAGGATATAAAATAAATTATACATTATTCGATGGTGTTTTAACAATAGGAATGCTATTGATATTACCTTTATTAACAATAATTTATCCATTTTTTCAGCAATTACGTCATTCTCCAATCACAAGTTTACAACAGCGTACAGGAACAATACAAAGTATCAAATCAAGAACTATTATTTTAGCATTTCAATATTTAATAACATTTTCATTATTGACTATATCATTATGGATGCAAAACCATTTGGATTTTCTATTAAATAGTCCAACAGGTTTTGAAACAGAACATATTCTTTTAGCAAAACCATTACATATTAAAGATGGATATACAAAAAATGATGATGGAAGTATGTTTAATACAACAAATAAAGATGATATAAAACAAAAAGCTATAGTTATTACCAATAAACTTAAAGAATCGTCATATATTAAAGATGTTATAATTTCTTTTTATACACCAATAACTCCAACTACAACAGAATATAATTTTTTCAATGATAAAAATGAGATGAAAAAATTAATTTTACGGGAAGGTAATTCAAAATGGTTCGATATATTTGGAATTCCTTTAATTAAAGGTAAATTTATGTCAGACACACTATTAGAAGGTAGAAATTGGACATTTTACGAATGGGTAGTAAATGAAAAAGCTCTACAAATATTAGAATATAACAATATTGAAGATGGAAATATTAGGAGTGAACAAGCATTAGGCGTTAGTTTTGATATTGACACAAAAACCGTAATTGAATATGGCAAAGAGCCATATCCAATTATTGGACTTGTTGGAGATTATTATTCTATTCATCGCACATTAGGAATAAAACCATTAATATACTTGATTAATGACGATGAAGAACAATATAGTTATCAAGATGATATGCTCATCATCAAAACACAACCAAATCAAGAAAAAGAAGCTGTTGAATATCTTGAAAAAGTTTGTAAAGAAGTTTGTCCAGAAGAAACTCTTGAATATCATTGGTTTAAAGACGATATTAAAGATTTATATAAAGACGATAAATTAATAGCAAATATTTATAGTATATTTTCTTTTATAGCAATATTGATTTGTTGTCTTGGATTATTAGGAATTTCATTGTTTGACATTAACCAAAGATTTCGTGAAATTGCAATTAGAAAAGCTAATGGAGCTCATCGAAAAGATTTGTTGTTATTGCTTGGCAAAAAATATTTCTATATTTTAATATCAACTTTTGTTTTGAGTATTCCTATAACATACATACTAATACATCATTATACACAATCATTTATCGAAAGTGCACCACTAACTCCTGTGATTTTTATTGTAGCATTTGTTATTGTGTTAATTATTACAACATTAACACTATTATATCAACTAAAAAAAGCTACAAATGTTAATGTGGCAGAAATTATTAAAATTGAATAAAAATTTAGAAAAAACTAACAATCAAATATATAAACGTTATTATTTGCATAATTAAGAAGACCCCAAGAACTTCTTTAATTATGCAAAAAAAACGTTCGATTAAATTAGATACTTGGAATTATATTGATAATAATTCTTGTAATTGGAATAATTAATTTTACCAATATTTATCTTGTTTAATGGCAACATGAATTTAAATTTACAAATTATATAAAGTTATGAAAATGAAAAAAATTTTTATTTTAATTTTGGGTTTCGTGATGCCGTTCATTGCGAGTGCACAAATGGTTACGCCACAGCAGGCGACAGCAGACGACTATATTGCAATGCTTCACGCAGGTGGCTATGAGAGCTATCCGTTCACCATTCCAGCCAAATATCTAAAAAAGACAGCAACCTTTCAAGTTAAAGAATTTGAAAATCACAAGGAAGTAGCTCCCGAAAATTCATTCCAGATTGTTTTTGATATTGAGACTGAAAGGCTTCGTATTAATTTCTATCCACAAGAAGGAGACAGTCTTCGTCGTTGTGTGGGACAATGGGATGCTACTATTCCTTTTATATTAAAAAACAAGTTTGTAATCAAGGATGATGATTACGGCCCTGAACCGTACTATTTTTATAGTGTTGTCAGCCAAAATAAAGATATAAAGTTTGAAGTCGGAAAATTCATTCCGCTTGTGCTTTATGGATCTGGATATCAGATAACTGATAAACATACAGGCAAACATTACTACAAGTTTTGTGGTGATTTTGACGATTTGGTAGAAATGTCGCCACACTATTATCTAATAGGCATCACCATTCTCAAATAGCATATTGTTTTTCAAATACATAACGCATTCATTCTTTGGTGTGAATGCGTTTTTTGATAAAATATACATTATTTTCTCACTATATATCTTTGCCCATCTTGTTCATTAAAAGGGATTTCTACTTATTATATTTTCCTTAATTCAACTTACAAATTTGTATACCATATTCTGACATATCATTTAGAAAAAACTAACAATCAAATATATAAACGTTATTATTTGCATAATTAAGAAGACCCCAAGAACTTCTTTAATTATGCAAAAAAAACGTTCGATTAAAATTGCATAATAAACATTGCACCACCATTATCATTAGAAGAACAAGTTAAAGAACCTTTGTGAAGTATCATAATTTGACGACTAAAAGCAAGTCCAATTCCACTTCCATTAGATTTTGAAGTATAAAAAGGTAAAAAAATTTCTTCTTGTTTATCAATTGGAATTCCAGGTCCATTGTCACTTACAGTAATTCGAGGATTTCCATTCGACAAAGAAGATACTATTGAAATTTTAAGATTATTTTTACAATTAATATCAAAAGCTTCAATCGAGTTTTTAATCAAATTTATCAAAATTTGTTTTATTTGAGCTTCGTCGCAATTAATTTTCATATCTTGAGCGCATTGAATATCAATATTTTGATTTGGATATAATTTCTCTAATGACAACAACATTGATTTTGCATCAATTTCTTTTATAATAGGTTTTGGTAAATGAGTAAGTTCATAATAACTATCAAGAAATTGCTTTATACTTGAACATTGTTCATTGATAACTTCAATAGCTTCTTTACTATCCTCATCAGAATATTTACGTTTCAACATATCCTCACTAACAGAAATAATGGGAGTTATAGAATTACGAAGTTCATGAGTCATAATTCTAAGAATTCGATCATAATACAAACGTTTAGTTTCAAGTTCAATTTGACATTGACCATAAGTCTGCATTATTTTATTCATGTGTTGATACATCAAATGAAGTTCAGGATCACGAGTTTCAGGAAATCTATTCATCGTATCATTATGTAACAAACTCCCTAAAAAATATTTAACTTGTTCTGGTATAAAAGAAACAACTTTCCAAATCAAAATAATCAATAACAAATTAATAATTAAACACAAAACAACAAAAAGGAAACTTAACGACGAATACCAAACATAAACCGTTAAACCTCCTGAAATCAACAATAAAACAGAAAGAATACAAACATAAAGATGATAATGTTTTTGTTTCATATTATAGTTCCAAATTTTTTCAATTTGTTGTAAAGAGTTTGTCGTGAAATACCTAAACGTTCCGAAGTACTAACAAGATTTCCTTTTTCTTGTTCTAAAACATCCATAATATGTTGACGTTCCAATTCTTCAAGAGAAAGTTTTCTATTTGATACAATTTTATTTTGTAAAACTTCTGCCTCAGCAACCAACGAAGCTGTTTGTTGTTTTGCGCGATGCTTAACAATTGCATTTTCAAGTTTTTGAATTAAAACATCATTAGACCAAGGTTTTGTTATAAAATCTTCAGCTCCTTGTTGAACACTGCGAACTGCTAAATCTATATCTCCAAAAGCTGTAATTAAAACAACTGCTGGAGAATTTTTAATTTCATTTATACGATTTAACCAAAACAAACCTTCTTCGCCATCAAGTTTCCTACTATCAAAATTCATATCCAAAAGAACTACATCAACATCTCCTTCTTGCAACAAAGCTGGAATTAAATGTGGATCTGGAACTGTAACTACAGAACGGAAAACTCCATTTAAAATTAATTTTAAACTTCGCAAAACTGCTTTATTATCATCTATAACAAGTATCTTATAATTATTCATATACAATTCTTTAGGATTATTTTCAAACAAAAATACATTAATTTATTAACATAAAAAACTATAAATAATAGATAATTACATAATTTTGTTTTGAAATAAAATGATATATTTGCTCTTATTAATTAAGGAAATAAATAACGAAAAAAATATGTTTGTAAAATAATTTTCTACTCAAACAAATCATCCAAAACAACAACACTTTGAACTTGATTTGAATATTCATTAAACTTTAAGCCGTATGTTGTTATAATTGTAAGTTGTGGATTTTTAACTTTTGTTTGTTCTACAAAAATTGTCATTTTATCACGCAATTCTTGATCATATTGTTTATCAATTGCAAATTCTTTATTATAATATTTAATTTCACAAAGATTAACGATATTATCACCACGTTGAATAACCATATCTACTTTAGTTTTATCTTCTAATTTTATATTTTCATCTTTTTTAGACAACCATGGTGAAAATTCTGTTGAAACACCTGATATTCCTAATTTTTTTTTAATCTGTTCTTTATGAATAAAACATACTTGTTCAAATGCTAAACCTCGCCAAATTGTTAAAACTGCTGATTTATGATAGGTTTTCCAAAAATTATCTTTTGAAACAATCTTTTTTTCTTTAAAGTAAAACCAAAATGCTATAAACAAATCAGATACAAAATAATAAACATCTCTTTTAGAATGCGAAAAATAAACATACGAAGAAATAAATTCACTCACTTCTAATGATTTAAGCAATTTTGTAAGTCTTCCGTTTAGTGAAATTTTTGTTTTTTCTGATATTTCTTTACGTGTATAACCAATGCGTTTTCCTGATAAAAAACGTAGTATTTTTTCAACCTCTTCAGAATTTTTAAATTGCGAACCAAATAATCTTACAAACTCTTGACCTAATTTTGAATTTGAATTAAAAAACAGATTATCAATATTTTGAGACAAACTATAACCTTTTTTTAAGCACGATAAATAAAAAGGAATACCTCCTAAAACCATATAACATTCTAATATATCGGTTCTTGACATAGAAATATTCTTTGATTTTATGTATTGTTCGGTTTCATATAATGTAAATTGAGATAATTTTATTTCTCTTGTAACTCTATCATAAAGTCCTCCATAGCTATTTATCAGATTATCATTTATCCAAGAAACTGCTGATCCTGAAACTATTAACATTACATTTTTACCATCAAGATAAGAATTCCAAAAATTTTCAAATGCTGTAATAAATCCTGATTTTGGAGTGTCAAGCCAAGGTAATTCATCAAAAAACAACAAAATACGCTTTCTTTTTGAAAAAGTATTAAGCCATTTTTTGAAAATTTCAAAAACAACAAACCAATTTTCAGGTTTATGTTCTATAATAGCACCTTTATTTCTAAGTGTAGAAACGAAGGCATTTATTTGTAAATCATTAAGTTCTGATGAATTATATTCAATAGGTGATAATGCTGTATGATAGAAAGTAAATTTTTCCTCAAAGAGTTCTCTAATTAAAAAAGTTTTACCTACTCTTCGTCTTCCATAAACAACAACAAATTGAGAACTCTTTGATTTATAAAGTTCTAAAAGTTCTTTAATTTCATCTTTTCTACAAATAATATTATCTATCATAGCTGTTATATTTATCCACAAATATACAATTTTTTTTCATAGACAAAAAATAAGCAATATTTTGTCTACGAAAGCACAAAAATTTTATTTCATAGACAGATTTTTAGTAATATTTTGTCCACGAAATGTCAAAAATTTAATTTCATGGACAAAACATAAAACTCAAGGTTTTAATTTATAAGAATATAAACAAATAGTATTAAGAAAAATAATATTAAAAAATTGATTAAATATCTAATAAAACTATTTAAATAAACTAACTGAATATTATTAATTTTACCTTTTGCTCTTGATAATGTAGAACGTTAAAAAAAACTAATTATGAGAGAGTCGCTTAGAGATGAAGGTTGCCATTCCAACATAAAAGCACAAATAGAAAAAATATCTTGAATAAAAAAATCGCAAGTATTAATCAATAATACATGCGATTTATTATAAATTCAATAATATAAAAAACCTTCTATTTTTTATTTAAAGCCTTAGTAATTTCTTCACAACCAAGAGAGAACATAATAAAAGTAGGAACATTACGAGTGCAACATTCGTTTTCACCCCAAAGGAAAGGATAATCATCTTTATGTTCAAAGAAATCAGGTTTAAACATCATCAATCCTGGAGAAATTCCACCAGCAACAGTTGTATAATATGCTCTAGAAGCACCATAAGCAACTTTTTTATGATTTACACCTTCACCCAAAACAAATGATACATTTGAATAAGGATGACATCCAAACATAAAATTAATACCAGCTAAAACTAATTCAGGGTCAATCATATCAGGGAAATATCTCCAAACAAGATAATTATTATAAGCCCAATTCATAGTCATTTCAGTACCACCCCAACCGCGTCCCATAATTGGAACACCGTATGGATTTTGTGCTGCTTGTTTTTTAACTTGTTCTACATATTGAGGAACAACAGTTTTTACCTTTGCTTGAAAATCTTTGTCCATATAAGGATAAATTTGTAAAGCAGTAGTAAGATTAATACCACCACCCATTCCCATAAAAGCCATAGCCCATTCGTCGCCAGTTGATTTTGGAGCAGGAGGCATTTCACGTGGTTTTAATTGCTCTAAAACCAAAGGCAAGAAAAAGTCTTTATATTTTTTTTCACCTGTAGTACGCCACATTTCAATAGCAGCATTAATTCTTGCATCTCCTCTATCCCACATTCTACGTTGAGAATTTGTATTTTTTTTGGGATCAGCATCATCAAAATATTTATCCCAAAGCATTTTAGCATTTTTTAAGCAACGTGTTGACAATTCAGGGTTAAAATCTTTTAAAACACGCGCAGCAGCAGCCAAAGCAACAATATCTTGCATTGTTCCTGCTGGTGAAAAACTATTTGTAAAAGCAACTCTATCATCTAAAGTTCCAGAATAATCACCTTTAATTTCGTATGGTTTTAAAGATGGATCATAAATTTTACCATCAGTTTGAGTACAACCATCACCAATATGAACATATTGCCACATGTGCATTTGAACAATACCTTGACAAACAAAACCAATATTTTCAACTTGAGCACAAACATTTAAAGCACCATGTTCACATTGTTGAATAACGTCAGGAATACCATCAGGACGATGTAAATCAACAAATTGTGTTTTTTGATCAATATAAGTACGGTCATGTTTTAGTTGAAAAAGTTCCCAAAGATGAGCAAATTCTTTTGTTAAACCATTAACTGTACCCCCTTGAATATCAAAATCACCAGCATCATACCAACCTCCAACTGTTAAATTAGGAATATGTTCGTAAGGTTTATATTTTGTGAAAGTTTCAGCACCTTGACGATAGCCATCATGTTGTTCATAATTTGTTGGAGCTTGCATTGCATCGTCCATATTGCTACGTCCATGAATAGTGTGATATGCTTCTTTAACTTCCATGTGATCCATTTGACCCGGCAACCAAACATCAAGCGAAGTACACCATTTATCACCATAAACTGACTCTGAAATTGGGAAAATATTAGTTGTTTCGCCTTTATATTCAATACAATAAATACCAACTTCTTTAACAGAAGAAAAATCTACAGTAGCATAATTATAACGATTATAAAAAACTCCCCATTGTTTAACATCAGGTTGAGCAACAACAGATTTTGTTCCATCATCATTAACCTTATAAATCTTAGCATTAGAAGCTAAAGGATCATTTTTATCAAGTTCAAGAACAGCAACTTTTTTCTGATTAGGAGTATATCCAACTTGAGAAAAACCAATATTAGGTTTACGAACCCAATTTTTATCAAAAGCAGGTTCAATATACCATTCAGCCACCTTACCAGTTTTTCCACCTTCTAAAAGAGTACGCACAACAAAAGTTCCATTACTAGAAAGGTTTCTACCATCAAAAAGATTAATTTCTTGTTCAGATTTAAAAGTAACTCTTAAATCATTATCTTCCGGAGCCATAACTAAAGTATGCCCTTTGCTAATAGGATCAGGAACAATAAATTCGTTACGCCCACGATCGTCAAAAGTAGTTAAACCATAAATCTGAGTAATTTTTTCATTAATGGGATGCATCGAAGTTTGACAATCTGGATGTTGAGGAAGAATACCAGGTTTACCGTCCATCAACCAAGTTTTACCAAAATAAGTAGCAGGGAAAAATTCAATATTCATACCTGCTTTACCAACAAGATTTTCAGGAACAGGTTTGTCAACATAAATAGACATCAACACTCCTTTATCTTTAGGAGTAACCTTCATAATAGGTTTAAAATTGTAATCGGCATAATCAAGCACCATTTCAATAACTTGATTATTTTTATCCACTTTTCTATCAGTTAGTTTGGGATAAATATCCCATTGTTCAGGAGTATTCATTAAACGAACACCACCACCAGTAGCAACTCTAACACCGTGAATAATAATTTCAACTCCAGCCTCTTTTTCATCACAAAACATACCGTTATAATCATTGCTATAAGCAAAAATATTAACACCGGTATCTTCAAAATAATCAAGGTCGTTTAATTTGTACGATTGAGCAACCGCACACGAAGAAATTGCTATAGAAGCAATTAGTAAACTTATTTTTTTCATATTGAGAGAATGTGTTTTTTAATAATTTGATTAAAAAATTTATAAATGGTTTAAATATAAACAGAATAAAATATCAGAAATAAAACCATGTCAAAAAATTTAAATACCCCAATTTGACAAATGAATTTTTAAAATAAACGATTTATTTATATATTTGCAAATTGTAAAATTAGATTAGGAAAAGTATGCAATTTAAAGATATACCAGGACATGACGAAGTTAAAAGTCGTTTGATTAACACAATCAAAGACAATAGAATAAGTCATGCACAACTTTTTTTAGGACAAGAAGGAAGTGGAAAGTTAGCTCTTGCAATAGCATACGCACAATATATCAACTGCGAAAATAGGTCAGATACAGATAGCTGTGGAGTTTGTCCACAATGTGTTAAATATCAAAAACTTATTCATCCGGATTTACATTTTGTATATCCAGTAGTAAATGGTAAAGGTTCAAACAAACCAGTAAGTGATGATTTTTTAACAGATTGGAGAAAATTTGTATTACAAAGAAATTATCATAGACTAGACGATTGGTACGATTATATAGGAAGCGACAATAGTCAAGGAGCAATATTTGCACAAGAGAGTCAAGAAATTATCAGAAAACTAACACTCAAAACATTTGAAGCAGAATATAAAGTTATGATAATTTGGATGGCAGAAAAAATGAACGAAACGGCGTCAAACAAACTCTTGAAAATGATAGAGGAACCGCCAGCAAAAACGTTGTTTATACTTGTTGCAGAAAACGAAGAAATGATATTAACTACAATTCGTAGTAGAGTTCAGTTAATAAAAATTTCACGTCCAACAAAAGAAAATATTATAGAGGCTCTAAAAAAAGAGTTTCCAAATACAGATAATCAGATAATTGAAAATAGTGCAATGTTAAGCGAAGGAAATTATCTAGAAGCATGTTCAGCACTAAAACAATTTTCAAGCGGTACGGTAGAAACTCCTTATTTTGAATTATTTACAACGTTGATGCGCGAAGCATTTTCTGCTAAATACGACAATTTAATAAAACTAAGCGACAATCTTGCAAAGTTAGGTCGAGAAAAACAAAAAAAGTTTTTTGACTATTGCGAACGAATGTTGAGAGAATGTTTTATGTTAAGTTCAGTTTCTGAAAAACTTGTTAATCTAACTCCTGGTGAATTAGAATTTGCGAAAAAATTTTCACCTTTTATTCATTCAGGAAATGTAGGTGCATTATCTGAACATTTTGGAGAAGCAAACAGAAATATTGAACGTAATGCCTATGCAAAATTGGTATTTACCGACTTGGCTTTAAAAATTTCTCCATTACTAAGAATGAAGAAAAACTAAAAATATTTTAATTTTAAATTTAAGAATAGAGATTAAATATTTAAAACTAAGCAAAATAAGAATTATGAAATAAAATAAAAATTAAAACAAAAAAATCATAATTCTATAATAACATAAAAAAATGGAAGATCAAGACAATTATAAAAACATACAAAGAGGTTGCGGAAGCATAACATATAGTTGTTTGGATTGCAACAATGACAGCTATGCAATATGCAACGAAACAGATAGTTGTAATAAATTAAATATTCACGATTGGTTAGACGATATTCCCCAAACACAAAATTCTGATTGCGATATTTGTGAAGTAAGATTTAAAAATACACGAAAAGGATTTTATCGAAACATAAACAATTTAGACTTAGAAGTAGGTGATTTTGTTGCAGTAGAAGCATCTCCAGGTCATGACATAGGTGTAGTATCTGTTAAAGGACCTCTTGTAAAATTTCAAATGAAAAAAGCAAGACTAAGACCTGATATAGAACTCAAAAAAATATATCGAAAAGCCAAAGAAGGCGACATTGAAAAATGGAAACAAGTAATTGCACGCGAAGACGAAGTAATGCTAAAATCACGTCAAATTGCAGAAAGTCTTCAACTAGACATGAAAATTGGAGACGTAGAATTTCAAGGAGATGGTACCAAAGCAATTTTCTATTATATAGCAGATGAACGTGTTGACTTTCGTGAATTAATAAAAATAATGGCGGATGAATTTAAAATCCGTATCGAAATGAAACAGATTGGCGCACGTCAAGAAGCAGGACGTATTGGCGGAATTGGACCTTGTGGGCGTGAATTGTGCTGTACCACATGGATAACAAACTTTGTTTCTGTTTCTACTAATAATGCACGTCAACAAGAATTATCACTTAATCCTCAAAAACTTGCAGGACAATGTGGAAAACTAAAATGCTGTTTAAACTATGAAATAGACGCATATATTGACGCACAAAAAGACTTTCCATCTATTCGTCAACCTCTTGAAACAATGGAAGGTATTGCATATCACCAAAAAACAGATATTTTCAAACGTGTTATGTGGTTTAGCTACGATCAAAATTCATCGGCTAATATTACTGTGGTTCCTATAGAAAGAGTAAAAGAAATCATTCAAATGAATAAACGTGGCGAAAAACCTGACACGCTTTTACTTAATGATAGAAACAACGAACAAAATCAACCTATTGTAAAAAAAGCATCAGACGAATTTGTTGACGCTTCAGACACAGAAGATATAAGTCGTTTTGACTCTTTAAGAAAAAAGAAAAAGAAAAAAAATAAAAATAAAAATAAGAATCAAAATCAAATACAAGACACAGAATTTCAAGCAGATAATTCAAATGATAATAAAATAGAAGAAACTCAAAAAGAGTTAATTGCCGAAAATGATTTTAGTGAAGAAAAAGTAATTGAAGAAAAAGTAATTGAGGAAAAAGTAATTGAAAAAAATAAAATAGAAGAAGAACCTCAAGAAGAAAAAACAATAGTTGAAAAAACACAACCTATTATAAATCAAAATCAAGGAGGTGAACCGAATTTACCATCCGAAGAACCATTAAATCAAAATATTAGCGAAAATAATATACAAAATAAACTTACAAAAAGGTTTAATATAAAATTCAAAAACAACAACAATAATCCAACTAATCAAAACAATATAAACAACAATCAAAATAATAATCAAAATAGAAATAATTTTAACCGTCATAATTTCAGAAGATTTAATACACAAAGAAATAGGAACGGAGAAAATTCAAACAATAACGAAAACAATCAAACTAATAATTAATAAAATAAATAATGAACCGAAGAGTAGTAATAACTGGAATGGGAATTTTTTCCTGTATTGGACAAACACTTGACACAGTAAAAAAATCGCTGTATCAAGGAGTTTCAGGAATAGGAATAATACAGGAAAGATACCAATACGGATATCACTGCGCATTAAGTGGAATATTACCCCAACCAAATTTAAAAGGAGAATTAGACCGCAGACAAAGAATTGGACTTTCACAAGAAGCTGAATTTGCATACCTATCAACTCGCGACGCATTAAAAGATGCAGAAATAGACGATAACTATTTATTAAAAAACAACATAGGAATAATATTTGGCAACGACTCTTCTGCTGATGCTATTATCAAAACAAGTAAAATAATGAACGAAAAACACGACACTGCAATGTTAGGCAGTGGCTCAGTTTTCCAAAGTATGAATAGCACCATAACAATGAACTTAAGTACAATATTTCATATAAAAGGAATAAATTTTACAATAAGTTCAGCCTGCGCATCAGGAAATCATTCAATTGGAGTAGCATCAACATTTATAAAAACGGGAATGCAAGATATTATAATTTGCGGAGGTGCTCAAGAAGTAAATATCAATTCATCAACAAGTTTTGACGCCTTAGGAGTATTTTCAAAATATAAAGGCGACCCGACCAAAGCATCTCGTCCATTTGACAAAAATCGAGACGGACTAATTCCAAGCGGAGGATCAGCAACTATAATATTAGAAGAATTAGAACACGCCCAAAAGCGCGGTGCAAAAATATATGGAGAAATATTGGGCTATGGATTTTCGTCAAACGGCGGAAAAATATCAGCACCAGGAAGCGATGGTTCTCAAATTGCAATAGAAATGGCACTAAAAAATGGAGGAATAAAACCACAAGAAATCAATTATATAAATGCACACGCGACATCAACTCCAGAAGGAGATTTGGCAGAAGCAAAATCTCTAATAAATATATTTGGCGAAAATATGCCACCAATTAGCAGTACAAAATCCATGACAGGACATGAATGTTGGATGGCAGGAGTTTCAGAAGCAATTTATTCAACTTTAATGATAAATAATTCGTTTATAGCACCAAACATTAATTATGAAATTGGTGATGAATATACACAAAAACTAAATATTGCAACTTCAACTATAAACACAAAAATTGATAAAATTTTATCAAATTCGTTTGGATTTGGAGGAACAAATGCAGTAATAATAATATCAAATTATTTAGGATAACAAATGAACTTAACCGAAGTAATTGGCAAAACAAAACAATTTCTTGTAGAAGAATTTGAAATAGAAGAAGAAAAAATAGTTGAGACAGCCTTATTAAAAGACGACTTAGGTATTGATAGTCTTGATTTTGTAGACATTGTGGTTGTTGTAGAAAATATATTTGGATTTAAACTACAATCAGAAGAAGTAAAATCAGTTTCAACCTTTGGTGAATTGTGTAAACTATTACAAGAAAAAACCGAAAATCAATAACATGGACGTAAAATCCGACAAATGGAAGGGTACAACAGGCGGAGGTAATTTTGGACAAAAATCATTAATATTTTTGTTTAAACATTGCGACGTTAGAGTAGGATATTTTTTTATGTATCTATCAATACCATTTTATTTGATATTTGGAGCAAAAGCACGAAGAGCAATAATTCATTATTTTACAAAAGTTTATGATTATGGGAAAATAAAATCTTTTTTTAAAGCTTGGAAAACCTATAACAACTTTGGAAAAGTGATGTTAGATCGTTTTTCGATATTTTCGGGGCAAAAAAGTAAATTTCATGTAGAATGTGATGGAGTCGAACTTTTTGACGAATTAGTAAAAAGTCCGCAGGGATTTGTATTAGCTGGAAGTCATACTGGAAATTTTGAAATTTGTGGATATTTATTGAAACAAGAAATCAAAAAAATTTATGCTCTAGTTTTTGGTGGCGAGTCAGAAGTGATGAAACGTCAAAGATTTGCACAATTGTCACAAAATAATGTAGAAATGGTAGCTGTAAAAGATGATATGTCTCATCTATTTACACTAAACGAAGCATTAGAAAACGGCAACATAATAACATTGCCCGCCGACAGAATATTTGGTAGTTCTAAATCAATAAAATGTAAATTTGGGAAAGCAGAAGCCGAATTTCCAGTTGGTCCATTTGCTGTGGCTGCTATTAGAAACGTTCCAGTTTTAGCTGTTTTTGTTTTTAAATTGTCAACACGAAATTATAAAATTATAGTAAGAAAAGTAGAATGTGAAAACAATGGCGATAAAATTTCTACAAAAAAAAGAGCAGAAATTCTTGCCAAAAATTTTGTAAAACTACTTGAAAATCAAATATTGAAAAACGAAACTCAATGGTTTAATTTTTATGAGTTTTTCAATTAAAATACAAACAAAATAAAATGATAGAAATTATATCAGATAATATAATATCACCATTAGGATTTACATCTGAAGAAACTTATCAGGCTGTAAAAAAAGGTGAAACAGGTATAAAAAAATATCGTGATATTTTTGAAACAGGAATAGAAGTATCAGCCTCATTTATAGATAATAACAAATTAGATGAAGCATTTTCAGAATATTGTTTATTAAATCCTCAAAAATATACTAAAGTTGAAAAAGCAGCTTTACTATCAATAAAAAAGGCGTCTGAAAATTGTGAAATAGATTTAAGAAGCAATAAAACAGCATTTTATCTATCATCAACAAAAGGTAACGTTCAACTTTTAGACAAAGGAATAGACGATAATCAACAACTTGAAATTTGGCACACCGCAAAATTAATATCAAACTTTTTTGGAAATAATAACACTCCAACAGTTATTTCAAACGCATGTATTTCTGGAATTTGCGCAATAATATCAGCATCAAGAGCATTAGAAAACAAAAGAATAGATTATGCAGTTGTTACAGGAGTAGACATGTTGTCAAAATTCATAATATCAGGATTTACATGTTTAAAAGCCCTATCTCCTACCCCATGCAAACCATTTGATAAAGAACGAATTGGATTAAATTTGGGAGAAGCAGCAGCAACAGTTATATTAAAACGCGCTGAAACAAAAAACCAAAATACAAAATTTGTTTGTGGTTCTATAAGAAACGATGCAAACCATATTTCAGGACCATCAAGAACAGGTGAAGGAAGTTACAACGCTTTATGCGACATTATTAAAAATGTAGATATCAATGATATAGCTTTTATTAATGCACATGGAACTTCAACAAATTATAACGATGAAATGGAGTCAATTGCAATAGACCGTGCAAGTCTTAACAATGTATTAGTAAACTCTTTAAAAAGCTATTTCGGACATACATTAGGGGCTGCTGGAATTGTAGAAAGCATAATTTCGTCAAAAGCATTAAAAGATAACACAATTTTAAAAACTTACGGATACGAAAATAAAGGTGTTTCAGGTAATATAAATATTTCAAATGCAAATAGTTATACAGATAAAAAGCACTTTATAAAATTAATATCAGGGTTTGGAGGTTGTAACGCTTCTGCACTTTTTAAAATAGGAGAATAAAATGGCTAAAATTGCACAATATTCTTACATAAACGAAAAAGTTCACAAAATAGGAACTAAAGACGAAACAATAATTATTTCAGAAGAGGAACTTGCTGAAAATAATATTCTTACGTTAACATATAGAAAATTAGATTTAAATTATCCAAAGTTTTTTAAAATGGATAATTTATCTAAAATAGGATTTTTAAATTCAGAAATGATATTAAAAAATTATCCTGCACTAAGCGATGAAGAGAAAAAAAATACAAGTGTAATCTGTTTCAATAGATTAGCATCATTAACAACCGACAAAAATTTTGAAAATACAATATTTGATCAAAATAATTTTTTTCCATCACCTTCATTATTTGTTTACACATTACCAAACATAGTAACAGGTGAAATTTGTATTAGAAACAAATTTTATGGAGAGTCATCATTTTATGTAAACGAAAAATTCGACTCAAAACAGATGGAAGGAATTATCTTAGACGCATTACAAACTAGCGATAACATTTTGTTAGGTTGGTCAGATTGTATAAATTCGCAAATTGTTGCATTAATGTTTTTAATAACCAAAAAAGGAACAGTAAAAATGCAAAATTTCAACGCACAAAATTTAGAATACATTTATAAAAAATTCTTTTAATAAAATATAACAAAACGATGGAAAATTTAATCGAAGAACTAAAAAAAGAAATCATAGAAACATTAAATCTTGAAGATATTAACCCATCAGATATCAAAGAAGACGAACCTTTATTTGGTGAAGGATTGGGACTTGACTCTATCGACGCTTTAGAATTAATTGTTTTGATGGAAAAAAATTATGGTATAAAACTTAAAGATGCGTCAGAAGGAAAAGCAGTTTTCGGTTCTATTAAAATAATGGCAGATTATATCGAAAAAAATAGAACAAAATAGTAAGTAGAGAGCACAAATTTTTGTTCTCATTACTAAAAATTCAAGTTATGAATATAACCATCACTGGCATAGGAACAATCAGCGCAATTGGGAATAATTGTGAAGAAACTTTATTGTCGCTAAAAAATTGTAAAACAGGTATTTCTAAATTAGAAATTTTAAAAACCATTCACAACGAACTGCCTGCTGGCGAAGTAAAATTAAACTACGACCAACTTGCGCAACTTGCGCAAATTTCAGACAATGAAACCAAAGTTCGTACACCATTACTTGGATTGATTGCTACACGCGAAGCATTAAAATCAGCCAAACTTGAAAACACAAACGATCTTAGAATAGCCTTTATTTCAGGCACTACCGTTGGTGGAATGGATAGAATGGAACAATTTTATGATGATTTTACTCATAACGACACAAAAAATAGTTTTTTATATCCTCATGATATTGGAGATAGTTCTGAATTTATAGCCGATCATATTGGAATATTTAGTTATGTAACAAGTATTTCAACCGCATGTTCATCTGGTGCAAACGCCATTATTTTAGGTGCTGAACTTATAAAAAATGATAGATTTGATATTGTAGTTGCAGGAGGGTGCGAAAGTTTATCTGTTTATCATTTCAATGGTTTTAATTCATTAAAAATTCTTGACAATGAAATATGTAGACCATTTGACGAAAGCAGAGCAGGTCTGAATTTAGGCGAAGGAGCAGGTTATGTGGTTTTAGAGTCTGATAAAATAGCAAAAAAACGAGGTATTAAACCGATTTGTAAATTGTCTGGTTATGGAAATTCGTGCGATGCTTATCATCAAACTGCAACATCAGAAAATGGAGAAGGTCCATACCTAGCAATGAAAGAAGCACTTAAAATATCACAACTAAAACCTCAAGAAATCAGTTATATAAATTGTCACGGAACAGGAACTCCAAACAATGATTTAACAGAAAGTATTGCAATAAAACGATTATTTGGAGAAAATATCCCTCCATTTTCATCTACAAAAGCATACACAGGACACACAACAAGCGCATCTGGAGGTGTTGAAGCTGTTATATCTATTTTGTGCATTCAAAAAGGATTTATTCCACCAAATTTAAACTTTAAAACACCTATAGAAACAACAGGTCTAAAACCTATAACAGAATTTAAAAACGCTGAAATAAAACACGTTATGACAAATAGTTTTGGATTTGGAGGAAACGACTCATCATTAATTTTTAGCAATTTGAACTGATATGGACAATAATTCAATATATATAAATTCGTTCAGTCAAATATCTGTTCAAGAACCACTTAGTGAAAATTGGACAACAAATCCAATTATTTACCAAAACGAAAAACTTGTAAAAATCAAAGATCCTGACTACAAAGAATATTATCCAGCAAATATAATTCGTAGAAATGGAAAAGTTTTACGTCGTGCAATGTTGGTATCTCAAACAGCATTAAAAAATAGTGAATTAACTCAAGTTGACGGAGTTTTTACAGGGTCAGGACTTGGTTGTGTTGAAAACACAGAAGCATTTCTACAACAAATAGTATATGAAGGTGAAGAATTTTTAAAACCTACATATTTTATGCAAAGTACGCATAATACAATAAGTTCTGTTATTGGAATTGCGCTAAATTGCAAAGGTTACAATTCTACATATTGTCACAAAGGTATTTCGTTTGAAAGTGCATTGTTAGACGCATATTTACAAATAAAATCTGGAAAAATAAATTCAGGTTTTGTTTGTGGATTTGACGAAATGAGCAACACATATTTCTCTATATTAGAACGTGCAGGCTATCTTGGTGGAAAAAGTATAGGATTTGCAGGCGAAAGTTCGGCAGGTTGTATAATTTCAAACAAATTAACCAACAATAGTTTATGTAAAATTTCATCAGTAAGAATTGGTTACACACAAAAACCAGAAGAAATAGAAAAATTACTAAATCAAGCATTATACGACTCAAATTTAACAATCAACAATATAGATTTAGTGATGACTGGTATAAATGGAAATCCAGAAAACGATGAAGCATATACTAAAAACCTTGAATATTTGAATATAAGATGTGCGAAATTAGGATTTGCACAATTATTTGGAGAAAGTTATTCAGGAAGTGTTTATGGTGTTTATGGTTCTGCATTATGTTTAAAAAAATCACAAGTCATAACACCTTTAAAAATAGATAACAAAACTTCAGAAAAAATAGAAAACATATTGATATATCGACACTTTAGAAATAAAGATCACGCATTTATAATACTACAAAAATGTTAAAATTATTATCATTATCGTTGATACAATCGGCATTTCTCGCATTTGGACAAGTATTTTTAAAAATTGCGATGAAAAATGCACCTAAGTTTGTATTCACATGGACCTGTATAAAAGATTATTTAACAAATTGGAATTTATTATTTTCTGGAATATGTATGGGACTTGCAACATTATTGTGGTTTTATATTTTGCGTCATTTTGAATTTTCTATTGCTTATCCATTAATAAGTTTCAGTTATGTATTTGGAATGATAGCTTCAGTTTTAATCTTTAAAGAAAATATACCAACAACTCGTTGGATTGGACTTGGTTTAATAGTTTCAGGAACATTCTTTTTATTAAAGTAAATTCAAGAATAACAACAACTTTTTAATTGTATATCATCAAAATAATTGCTAAATTTGCAAAACGAAATAAAAAGAATTAAATCTTAGCAAAAACGATGGCAAGAGTTGTTAATCCTATATACGACACTGTATTTAAATACATAATGCAAGACCCACGTGTTGCAAAAGTCTTGATTGGTAATATTTTGAATACTAAAATTGAAGATATTTCAATGAACAATAATGAATATTCTGCAATATTACCTGATGGAAAACATGTATTTAAATTAGATTTTACAGCAACAATTCTTGATAATAACAATAAAAAACAATTAATTCATATCGAAGTTCAAAAAGCTCTAGAAAGTGGTGAAATAATGCGTTTTAGAGAATATCTTGGCGCACTTTATATGGATAAAACAAAATGTGACAAAGAAATTGTTCAAACGTATAAAGGCAGAACTAAAGAAATTGAACATCCATATCCAATACATTCAATTTATATTTTGGGTCATGAACTTGGCGATGGTCTTAAATATTCTGTTATGAAAGGAGAAAACATATTTTTTGACCAACAAGGAAATGTTATTAACGTACCAGAAAACAATGATTATATCAAAGGATTAACACACAAAATCACATTTGTGATAGCTCCACTAACTAAAAATAACGTTAAAACACATTTAGACCGATTATTAACTATTTTTTGTGAGTGTAATCCAAATAATCCTCAACACGAAATAGAAATCGACGAATATTTTGACGACTCCGAAGATTATAAAATTTTGATACAAGCTCTTCAAAAAGCATCTGGAGACAAACAATTACAAGGTAATCTTAACTTAGAACAACATGCTTGGAAAAATTTCATTAATCTTGAAAATGAAAATAAAGATTTAAAAGAAATTGTTAACGAACAACATAGTAAACTAGTTGAACAAGAAAATAAATTAATAGAGAAAGAAAATCAAATACGGAAAACTGTCAAAAAACTAAATCAATTAGGAGAAAGTATCGAAGATATAGCGAAATTCTTATCAATTGATATTCAAAAAGTAGAAGAATATTTAAAATAGCAAAACAATGGCAAGAGTTGTTAATCCTATATACGACACTGTATTTAAATACATAATGCAAGACCCACGTGTTGCAAAAGTCTTGATTGGTAATATTTTGAATACAAAAATTGAAGATATTTCAATGAATAATAATGAATATTCAACAACATTACCAAACGGAAAACATATATTTAAATTAGATTTTACAGCAACAATTCTTGATAATTACAATAAAAAACAATTAATTCATATCGAAGTTCAAAAAGCTTTAGAAAGTGGTGAAATAATGCGTTTTAGAGAATATCTTGGCGCACTTTATATGGATAAAACAAAATGTGACAAAGAAATTGTTCAAACGTATAAAGGCAGAACTAAAGAAATTGAACATCCATATCCAATACATTCAATTTATATTTTGGGTCATGAACTTGGCGATGGTCTTAAATATTCTGTTATGAAAGGAGAAAACATATTTTTTGACCAACAAGGAAATGTTATTAACGTACCAGAAAACAATGATTATATCAAAGGATTAACACACAAAATCACATTTGTGATAGCTCCACTAACTAAAAATAACGTTAAAACACATTTAGACAAATTGTTAACAATATTCTGTGAATGCAATCCGCAAGATCCTAAACAAGAAATTGAAATTGACGAATATTTTGACGACTCTGAAGATTATAAAATCTTAATAAAAGCTCTTCAAAAAGCATCAGGAGACAAACAACTTCAAGGAAATCTAAGTTTAGAACAATACGCTTGGAAAAATTTTATTGACTTAGAAACTGAAAATAAAGATTTAAAAGAAATTGTAGGAGAACAAAAAAGTCAAATTGTTGAACAACAAAATAAATTAGTTGAGCAACAAAATCAATTAGTTGAACAAGAAAATAAATTAATAGAGAA
>JAKSUC010000119.1 GCA_024413595.1 Bacteroidales bacterium | reverse complement strand
AATCAATTGACTTCTAAAAATCAAACTAATCAATTGACTTCTAAAAATCAAACTATAGGCGATATATTAAAAGAACTATTCAATAAAAAAAGAAAAGAATTAGATAATGAACATAAAGAATATGTTAATAATTTAACTAAGACTGTAAATGATTATAAAAAAGATTTATTTAAAGAAATTCACTCTTTTATGGACTTCCTTGCTGGAAATAGTGTGAATGTTTCAGCTAATAAAAATGTAACTGTTTCAGCTAATAAAAATGTAACTGTTTCAGCTAATAAAAATGTAACTGAAATTGAACAGTTAAAAGAGGAAATTAATAAATTAAAAACTCAAATTAAAGAGTTAATTGCTGAAAATAATAAATTGAAAAAAATATCTCCAAAGACTCCACAAGTTAGTAAACATTTTATTAAAGGTGCAATGAAAAAAATTAATAGATACATTACTAAATATGGAAAAAACCCAAAAACTGTTAAATATGGAAATAAATCTTTAAAAACTAAAGAATTCTTAAATTTAAAATTAGTTAAAAACGCTAAAAAAAGTATTACACAATTTAAAGCAAAAAAAGGTAGATTACCTAACTATGTTGATGTAAATGGTGTTAGACTCTATAAACAAAATTATAGAATATTATTCCATATATAAAAAAAATACTAAAAAATAATTTTTTTTATTTTTTATTTTTTCTTTAAGACTCAATAAAATATAAAATCCTATTTTTTTATATACTGAAAAAATTAAATACATATTTCCTCTTTTTTTCCCGTTAAATAATGTGTAAATACTTTTTAGGCAGAGAAGACTGGATAAGGTTAAATTTAAGATTAAAATTAGATAAATAAGGAGTTTTTTTTAATAATGAGAAAAATAGATTATAGATTAATTTTAATAGCATTATCTTTTATTATTGTAGGTTGTCTCGTTAATTTGATGATTGATAATACTATTCTTATATCAGAAGAAAGCAATTCAACTGATAATGGCATTATAGATATAGATATAGATATTGGAGGATATGGGATAGATATCGATGATGATTTAGAAGATAAAAATGTGAATATTTCAGTTTCAAACTCTAAATCTGGATCTTAATTGAAAAAAAATACGGAAACTTTTTGTAACACTTGTTACGTTTAGTGTTGCGGATAATGTTTTATTTTGTGGCGGTTTAATTTCCGTATATAATATACAGAATTTATAGTGTTGCGATTTGTTGCGTTTAATAGTGTTTTTTTATTAATTATAAATGGTCGACATAAATAGTTAAAAAAAATAATATATAATTTATTTTAAAAATTTTAATTCCATGTGTTTCATTTCTCTCTTTTTTTTACTTAGAAAGTTTAATGATTTTTTATTAAATACTCTGAATCCTTTAGAATGATATAGTTTATATGCTTTATCATTTCTGAAATCAACATCTAAAATTACTCTTTTACAATTCAAATCTTTTCCAAGTTGAGTTAATTGATCTAAAGCTTCTTTTCCATAACCTTTTCCTCTTTGATTAGAACAAATAGCTAATTCACCAATATAAAAATCATCATCTTCTACATTAACTAAAACAAAATAATCCATAAAAGAGACTTTAGAAAGAGCTAAAGCTTGACTAAATTTAAGATTCTTAAATAAAAATAGAATTTCTTTTAAATAAGAATATTTTACTCCTTTTCCACCATTAAACATTCCAATAATTTCCTTTTCTTCTCTATCTTCATCATCAAAAAAAACGTAGAATAAATCATTTTCATCAATGCCTTCAGCAAAATCAAAGATTAATCTCTCTTTAATAGCTTCTACACCTTCTTCTTTTGATTTAAAAACATGATTAAAAGTTCTATAATCAACATCATAACTTAACTCAGCTACTTTATAAATATCATGAACCGCTGGATTAAAATCTCTAAAAATCAATTTTTATCAAACCACCAAAAAAAATTATAAGATTAAATATTAAAAAATTGGATTTAGAATAAAGATTCTTTAATAAAAAAATAGATGGATAAATAATATTTTAAAATTTGATATTATTCCTCTCAAAAAATTCTTTTAAATTAATATGTCCCACATCTAATTCATCACAAACATGAGGAATATTATGTTTTTTAGTTGGTTTTTCATTAGTAACAACTATAGCATTATGTTTCCATGCGTATGCAATAAGCCACGGATCTGCAACAACAGTAGCATAATTACCCCACTCTTTTTCAAGTGAAGAAACTGTTTTATTTCGTTTAAATTCTTCTTTATAAATCGGTAATGATTCGATTAATGGAATACACTCCTCCTCTCCATTAATCAATTCTTTAAATAATGTTTCATTACATTTAGACTCAATAGTCAACCAATGATTTTTTATGGATTCAGATTTTAACTCTAATTTTACTTCAGAAATAGAAACCATAACTCCATCATCAATTAACTCTTCAACTTTATCCCAAACAATATCAAAAACATTAGGGAAATAATTATCATACATATTAATTAAAATATTTGTATCAAATACATACTGCATGATTTACTCCCCTTTTATATCCAAATCTAGGCTTTTAATAGTATCTAAAGAAACATCTAAATATCTCATAGCTTGAGTAGCAGTAATCACTTCATTATCATAAGCATCTAATATTAATCTAGTGTAAGGAGTTCCATCTTGCTTCTTTTTAATTATCACAGTAGAGATGTGAGGAGAACTATTTTTTTTATTTTTTTGGTCTTTTTCTCTTTTTATTTTATTACCTTCTTCCAATTTTTTAATCCATACATCCCTTGATTCATTACTTATTATATTAGAATCATTTAATTTATAAACAATGCTCTGTTTACTAACTCCATAAATACTAGATAAAATTGCAACTTTTAACTTTCCATTACTCTTATTAAATAATGGAATATCATTAAATGTATCACAAGGCATTAAAATTTCAGCAGCTACTTTATTACAGAATGTTTCTTTTTCATTATATTTATCAATATCACATATTGTACTATGTCCTTGTATTAAATGAGCTAATTCATGCATTAAAGTAAAAATTCTTCTGTTATGATAATTTTTACCATTAAGTAAAATTATTGGACAATAATCATAATAAATTGAACAACCACTCATTTCAGATTCTGGAACATCTTTAGTTTCAAATACCAAAATTCCTAGATTAAAACATATTTCTTTCCAATGATTTAAAAAACTATTATGAGAACTATCTCTATTTCCATTATCATTATATATCCATTTTTGTTGAGTCTCAAAACTTACATCTAAATAATTCCTAATATACTTCCCCAATTTAATATAATTTTTTTCAGAAGAAACTTTATTTCCAAAATTTGGAAAAGATAAACCCATATCTTCATGAATCTTAATATAAGCATTTCTTCTAGATTTAGCTTTTCTAATTTCTAATCTTAATTCAGGACTAAAATCTTCTATTTTATCATCCGAACGAAATTCTATAAAATCTACTGTTTCTTTAGGAGGACTTGAAAGAAAATAAAAATAGGAAGGTCTTTTATATTTTCTTGCTAAATTCCTTAAATCTGCCCAGGTTGGTCTTAATTCACCTTTTTCCCATTTTTCAGCATTTTTTAAGGTTGCAGGTAAATCTTCAAATGTTAAACCTGCATCTTCTCTAGCCCATTTAATCATAACAGGGTTCACATTTACTCTTGTAACCATTATAATTTCCCTCCTAAATAAAATCTTAATTTGTCTTTCAATAATTTTTCTTTTATTGAATTATTAATCCTTCATTTTGCTACCCATACAAATACAAGTATCTAATATTATTATATAATAATATATTCCTTTAATAATATTTATTATTATTCAAGTGAAACAATATATCTTTATATATTTTTATTAATTATAAAATTGTTGACAGATAATACCGTTTAATGTCAAAATTTAGTTTATCTTTATCTCTTTTAAATCATTACAAGTTGATATTATATTATTTAAACCATTTTCTATATTGATTATCTGTTAAATTGATATTAGTAGTATTATCTGGTTCTGTTGCACATACATAAATAAAGTCATTATTTTATAACATAAAAACCACTAATATGCCCTCCCCCATAAAATTACCACGATATAAACGGGATAAAAAATCGGAAACCCAAGTTTAATTTTTACAGTTTAAAAAAAGGAATTTTCAATAAGAAAGATATACAAAAATCATTTTTCATAAACAGATGTTATATCATTTATACTGATTCCTACAAAAATTTACTATTTTATTTTGTGGGATTTTAGCTCCCCGAAATTTTTTAGGCATATAAAAATATACCATTTTTACTCTTAATCAACCCCATGAACAGCCTAAAATACTTAAATCAATTAAAAAAAAATCCACAATAAAAAAAGACTCAAACAAAGCAAACCAGTAGTATCCAACTCGAACCAAACCTGTTAATAACATCTCATTACATGGACATAATAAAATGCTTGACATTACATCATGTTGTCTTTTTTTCATTAATTCCACACTCATGTATTGTAGTTGTCATAGTCATCTTGTGTTGCTACTACACATTGTTGCACTTCCAATCATACCACTTACATACCCCCTTTTAATATTTTTTGTTATATTTTGCCACCTTTTGCCATGTTTTTTTTTCGTACTTTTCATATATCACCAAACCACGAAGAATATAATTTTAGAACAGTCAATTAAAAATAAATAAAATAAATGATTAATTAAAACAATACTTATGTTATCGTACTGTTTAAATTAGTGGTTCTTGGTTTAAAATTGAGGTGGTAAATATGATGATGATTTTTAACCGATGTCTTAGATTAGCCAATGAAGACCGTAGAAGCTTTATTTACCATTGGAAAATAAGCCCCAAAATAAATTTCAATCCCAGTATGGTCTTATTAGAACAAATAGTATTAATATCAGTAGTATTATTATCTGCTGCACAAACACCACCAATACAGAATATTAGTAATGTTAATAACATTAATGTTTTATATTTCCATTTCATAATATCATCTCATCTTTATTTTGGTGTATAATACTCGAAATATGATCTTTAGCTTTTCCATTAATCTTGTTTCGTCTACAGTAGACTTTTAATTTATGATTTATTGTTTGAAATAAATGAAATGTGCATAGTTGATGTTTTACTCCTATTTCATCTGCTACATTACGATACATTGGAAATAAATCAGTTGTCAAGCAAATAAATGGTTTATTTTTCGTTGAATCGAGAATAAATTTTTTAGTATTTTTCGGTATTCTGCAGCGTACAATTCGTTCTGAGACTGGAATATTGAGTATTGCATCATATAATGTTAATCTGTAGTGTCTGACAGTATTAAGTCTTAAAAATTGCTCATCATATAAATAATAGCCAGAATATTCAAATTTTTCATTGTTGATTGTTTCTTCGTGATTTTTGTTTGACCAGTTCTTGATTGTTGGATGAGATATTCGAATTCCAAGGAATATTTCAAAGTATTTACTTATTTTACGAAGTGATTGATAACCAATTTTCATTATTTCAGGAATTTTATCTTTTATTTCTTGTAAAAATTGTTTATTTTTACCAATTAATGGAGTTAGATATTCCAAATTTTTTTCCACATTTTTTGCATTGATA
Source organism: Bacteroidales bacterium (assembly GCA_024413595.1). GTDB lineage: Bacteria > Bacteroidota > Bacteroidia > Bacteroidales > UBA3824 > UBA3824. The sequence goes on along the minus strand of JAKSUC010000119.1, from coordinate 1,216 downwards.
TTGCTGTTCTTTGAATTCTGTAGTTTTTCCATTTATATTTTGTTTGTTTTTCTTTATTGTGCCTTTTTTGATTATTTTATGGCTCCCGCAAACTGGACAAATTGGATTATCATATTTGAAAGTATTATTTTCATCTAAAAATAGTTTCTGATTTGTATTTTCTATTTTTGGGTTTTTATGGAGTCTTTCTGAAATGATTTTTTCTTGATCAATTTTTTCGTCAGAAAAATCGTAAAGTTTAAGTTGTATAAAGTCTATATTACTATTGAGGACAGATACGATTTGTTTGGTCATAAATTATTATTTGTCCTCACTTATTTAAGTAATTTACTATTTTTAAATCATTTATATTAAATTTAAAGAAAAATTAGAACGAATTTTCATCGAAGTGAAATTTCAACTGTAAAAAAAATTAAAAACAAATAAGCCTATAAAATTTTACAGACTCTTTTTTTTTTAAAGGCGGTATGGTTTTATTTTGTATATTTTGTAAGTAGTTTATAAAAGGTTCATAAAGTACATATAAGATGATTATTAAATTATTTTTTATATAATATAATAATAATGGGGGAATATTAAATGAGCAATAATAATTTGTATGATGTTTTTACGGAAGAAAGAGAATTACGAGAGGAAAATCCTAATTATAAAGGTATTTATAAAGGGAGTCCGTTTCAGATTGATGATACAGATGTATTTGGAGAACCAGAATATATTGGTACTGGTGAATTTGTTGACGAGGTTGATTTAGATAGTGTTTTACATTTAAAACTTATTGAAGTAATTGAAGAGTTAGGAAACAAATTAACAAAAGGTAGGTTGAAAAATGTAGAAACTGAAAAAGTCAGATTATCCTACTATAAACTCTACTTAGACTCAATTAAAACTTATTTAGATTTTAAGAAAAATCGTGTAGGAAGCCATAAAGTTAATGTAGATGAATTAGAACCTATATTAAATAAATTTAACAAAAAATAGTTTTCTCTTTTATATTGATAAGGGAGGTTTTGTTAATGCTAAAAATTTAATATTTTTTCCCAGCATTAACAAAAAAAAACAATATTAATGTATGCTCTTTTAATATGGTTATTTCAGTTATGTATACTTTACAATGATACATTTTAATTATCTGTTTATTATGTTTCTTAAATTTTTTTATTTAATTTAAATATGCTCTCTTTTAATATTATGGTTTTGATATCTAAATATCAGTATA
>JAKSUC010000118.1 GCA_024413595.1 Bacteroidales bacterium | reverse complement strand
TTTATTCAATTTTTCTATTTCATCCAATAATTTTTCACAATCACTTTTTTATAATACTAACTTCATCTGATAATTTATCAATATATCTTTTTATTAGTATCCGAGAAAACAATTTTTTCGACCAAATGATAAAAAAATTAAGGCTATCTCAGTTAAGAGATAGTCTTTTTTGTAATATTGAATCGCTTTAAAAATCATATTACATAGACAAAATTATGAATAAATCTTCAAAAACAATATTATATTATTGTTTTCTCGGACAACAATAAATTTGTATCAGGTTTTAGTGTACCAGTAAATGTTAAAATATTATCTTTTGATAACTTGAGTTTTATTCCATAACGGTCTTTGAATATTACACTGTCTTTCAAACCGTTATAATTTGAAAAATCAACTTTTACGTAGTCGGTTTTTCCAGTTTCAATTGATTTGTAACGAAAATCGTAATTTCCTGATTTTGGGTAATATTCATCGGTTGCAAATATTCCATGGTCGCCAGAACCAAGGTAATCAAAGGCATAATTTTGTTTATCAGAGGGCAAAAAGTTTAGTTGAAAATTGGCTGTGGAATCCAATTTTCTGTGATAATTATTTAATAAAACTTTATCTCCTCCTGTTGCACGATATTCTGCGATACCCATGGGTAAATTGGTTCTTGCAATTAAACGTAATGATTTTGAAAACAAAGAATAATAAAGACAAAACATAATTTCGTTAAAATAAAAAATACATTTAATATGATATATTTGTATTATTAACTATCATCTTTTGGTCCATAATAATCAGAAGCATATTGTTTGTTTTGTATGCGTTTTTTCAATATTCTTCTTCCTTTAATTATACAAGTTAAACTTACAATTAATAATAAATCTAAAAAAATTAAAGCAGGTCCATCTCCAAAATATTTGTTATATATTTTATCCTTGACTTTAATTCTATAAATATATCTTCTAAGACCTTTATGTTTATACCAAATTGTAATTTTTTCCATTTTTTTTACATATTGATGAAAAATTGGTCTTATAGTTCTATCAAAATCATCATCTGCTGTAAAATTTAAAGAAAATATAAAAGAACTGTCATCAGACAATTCATAGTTCTTTAAATTACAATATTTAATATAATATTCACCTTTATTATAATTCATATTATGATCATAAAATATAATAATAATCATTATTATACTCATGACAAAAAATCATATATTACTAGCATATCCTCTTAATACAAAAAGTGTGAAGTATTTACATTTATTTCTTATCATAATTAAATGTTATTTAAATCATTAGTAACAAAATTGATTTTATTAATAATATATTTTTTTTCTAAAACTCTTAAATTATCATTTAAATTATCATTATTTATAACACTGTTAGTTGATAATATTGTTTGAAATTCAATAGAATTAATATTTTCTTCCCATAAATCTTTCAATTGTTTTATATTTTCATATAAATTTTGCTCAGTAGCTAAATTCTCAAAATTTTGTTTACTAATATAAGGTTTTCTTTCAATTAGAGGAACAATTATAGACCATAAATTATCAATTATTTCAGCATTTTTTACTTTAAAAGAAAATTTATCATAAAAGAAATGATTAGATAATTTTTTTGAACATTTAATCTCATTAATTTCTTCATCACTTAATGAAAATTCATTTTGTATAAAAAAATCAATATCATATTTAAATTTAATTAAATACTCTGCAAGCATATAAAAAGATATTTCTAAAATATCGTCATCTGTAAGGTTATATTCTTGAATAATATTTTCTAAAAGTTTTGTTTTATTATTATAAAGTTCAATAAAATCTTTAGAAACTTGTATTTTTTTATTTTTGCATATATCAATATAAGCATCACGAGCTCTAATTGAAGAAAAAGAATTTATGAGACCATTAACATTTGAAATCTCAGAAATAATATCGAATACTAACAAATCTTTATCTAATATTATTTTATTATAAAGAGGCTTATTTACAGACCTATAAATTTTTTTAATATTTTTATAATCTTGTAAATATTTTAATCGCGCTTCAATATATGAAATATTATCATATATTTCTTTTCTTAAGATTTTAGAAAAATTGTGAGTTTTATAAATATCCATACCAATATTACATAATCCTGTAACTACGTTTCCAATATCAAAAATAATTTTAATAGCTTGATTATATTTATAGTCATCAGGAAGAGCTAAATAATAAACTTCTGCACCTGAACATATTACACTAGCAACAGATAAAACACCTACTGATACTGTAATCGCTACAACTGAAGCTAAAAACGACGCAATTGTCAATGTTCCATTTACATATTTTTCAATTTCATTACAATTATGTTCATTATTAATCCAATATAAGAAAATTGCAGGCATCGCAACACAAGTACCATTTTGAATATTATATTTTTCCATAAAATCTGGAACTGTTCCGAACCATACAAATACAACATCAAATGGACTTATTAATTCTCGCGGTGTACGTTTTCCTTCGATTAAAAATCGTTCTGTTTGAAATCTAATTTTATTGTTTTCAAAATCACATACTAATCTTACATTGCGCTGTTCATTAAATTCTTTATACCATATAAAGCAATTGTTATCAGTTGAATGTTTCTGATAATATGTATTTGCATTGGGATAAACTTTTAATTGTTCTTGACGTGTTAATAAAAATATTCTAAACAATTCATCTATAAATAAAGTAAAATTGCCATTATCTATTTTACTACACAATCTTTTTAATATTTCATTTTCAGTTTCTAAAAATGTCATTAGTTGTTCTGCGTTTTCTTCAGTTATTGTACGAAGTGCTTCTATTACAACACTTTCACCCCAAAATGACAAATTTGTTTCGTTACTTGTTGTTAAAATTATATATTTTATTGTATTTATATCGCAAGATTTAGTATATTTTTCAATATATTGTTTAAAATCTGAACTATTATATTCAATGTCTGAGGCAGATAAATCATCCTTATGTTTACACATTAAAAATTTATTTAACTCATTTTCATATTGTAAATATTTATCAAAATTCCATTCTTGATTTTCATTATAAGACTTTACAGGAAATATTGTTAAAAATAGATTAATTTCGTTTTTGTCAATTGTATCTTTTAATAAATATTTATCAAAAATTTGCGCAATTCGTAAAATTACAGAACGTTGTTGAATTGTTACATTTTTTATATTTTGTAAATAATATTGCAACGCATAGTCAGTTTGTAATATACAAGATTGTTCATCGCGAAATGTTGCTCTTATTGGATAATCATCTAGATTATAATTTATTGCTTCTAAATTACATATTCCTTGACCTGTATATTCGTTAAATAACTCATTATTATTTGGTTGCGTTTTTAATAATCTATAATCAATTTGATACATTTCTAATTCACATAGTTTGTTTATCATAATTGACACTTGGCTATATTCAGTTAAATTTTTAGAAAAATCATCAATATAAAATTTTATTTCTCCATTTTCAAAAACATATTTATCTTCATTCTTTTCCGCATTTTCATCTTTTAATTGAGCATAACCCATAAAGTTTGCTTGAGTATGTTCTTTGTTTGTATATCGATAATAACCAACATATTTTTCATTTTCTGTATTAAACCAAGTTAATACGCCATCAGGACAAAAATCAAATTTTGAAATAAATGAAAATTCTTTTACATTTTTTGGCAATGTTATTGGCAATCCAGCTGGTGTTAAAAATGTTAATTGTTCTTTTTCAAATGATATAGGAAATCCATCTTCCATTTTTTCACTAATATCATCAAGTGTAATATATTCTTCATTCTCCGCCCCTTCTTCTTCAAAATTCCACTTAAAAATTCGTTTTGGTGGATTTTGAATTGCATTCCATTGAAAATGATAAAGTTCTTCTTTATCGTTGTAATCCATAAGGTTAGCAGTTTTGGCTTGGTCACGAGTTTGGTCGTCGAATGGGTGAGTTAACGAACCAATTCCGTGTCCAAGTTCGTGAGCTATTGTGCGCATGCCTGCGCCGTGATAGATAAATCCAAAGTTGTAACCAAATGGATTGTAACCTGCTACGCCGTTGGTTTCTACACCGTCAGGCATAAAAAACAAGTAATTTATATCGTCTTTGGCTTGGGAATCAAAGGCTTGCAAAACTCGTTTTTGGTCGTCGTTATATCCAGACAAACGTTTTTTATCGCCATGTTTAAATGGTAATAAATCTTTGATTTCTAATGTTGTAGTAGAAATTTTAAAATCAACATTTACCTGATGATAAATATTATCGATGTATTTTTTAAGGTCGCTTGGAAGTGATAATTTTCCACCATTAACGCTCACCATAACTAATTTATAAATTTTTGATTGATAGTATTTAACTATCAACTTACCAATTCTCTGTTCGCTACGATAAACGTAAATGAAATTTGTATCAGCGGTGGATTTAGAAGAAAATTTCACAACTTTATCCTTGGCAAGTTTCAATATTACATAGTATTTATCCTTGAAAATTACAGAACCTTTTTTGGGATACGAGGTACAAGTAGCACAGGCAATTAAGCTTCGCCTGCGTGAAGAGTTGTATGTTTTATATAAAATTTGTTTTGTCATAACTTTATTATACATGTGCGATTCGTCCGTTGTAGTAAAAAAAAATTATTTTCAGTCGGATATCCCAAAAAAAAATTTATAAAATTTTAAAATAGTCTTCTATAGAAAATCATTCCTTCTCAAGCTTATCTTTAATTAAAAAATTGACGTATTGTTTTAGTAATTAATAAAAATCCGATATTGGCAATAAATAACCATCAAATTCTAAAATTGCATTTTTATAATTGTTTTTAATCCAATTGTACATCCAAAGACGATTTGAATATTTACTCCAATTAGTAGAATTAAAGACATTAGCAAAACTCTTGTTTTTTACAGCTTGCCACATATCATTAAAATTCATATATATTTTTTCTTGACAATCGATATTTTCAATTCCATTAGAACCATTAAATCCTAATTGATATGAATACTCTTTTTCAGATAACAAGTAATCTGCACTCAAAAGTAAACCTTCTTTGTTGAAAAAACATCTACAAATTTCTGCTAACATAGTGTTTAATTCATCACCATTTTTATTTGAATCATATTTATGTTTATTAATAAATTCATCTCTAAATGTTTGAATATTAGTACTTGCTAAAGATATTTCTATCAGATGATTAACTTTTTTAGAATATATATCATTCTTATAGTTATCAATCATTTTGTGCACTAAACTACTATCACCTGACAAAGTAGTTAGCCATACAACAAATGCCATATTAAAACGAAAATGATTTTCCAGTTTTACATTTTTATTGTTCATTTCAAATGCTTCATATTTATTATCCAATAATAGGGATAACCTATTTTTTATCGAATCGTTAAAAAATAAATTTTTATCCAACTTTGAGTAATCATCAGAAATGAGATAATATAAATTCCCATAAACATCTCTTTTAAAATAGCAAAAACATCCTTTTTTTATATTAGTTGGACACAAACTATCATAGTCTATTCTTATGTTTTTCAATAAATTCAATGCTTCGGCTTGGGCAATCAAAATGGTGTCGATTGATTGAGCATTCAATAACAAAGACCAAAAACAAAATATAATTGATAATAATTTTTTCATGATTATTTGTTATTTTTTATAAAATTTTCCAAATGTTCAATTTGATATTTAAATAGATATTTTCTTCTATCATAATTTGGTATAGAATAATCCATTATGTTTTTAGTAGAATATTTGGGCATAATATGATTTTTATCTAAATAAAGAAGTTTATAGTTATAATTAGAATTATTTTCGGTTGTAAAATCAAATGTATGAGGTAGACCCATCGTATGGCAAATTTCATGACAAATAATGGTGGGGCTATTTGCCATCATTACTATCCATTTTTGTTTGGTCTTACATTTATCAACGTTTAAAGGCAAAAAACTACTCCCATTTACACTAGGATCCGCACCTACTGATGAAATAAATATATAAAACAAATCGAACCTTTGATTTTCTGCTTGATTTATAGTTTTATAAAAATTTCTACAAGCATTTAGTATTTCTAAATTTGAAGATATATTATCAATTTTGTTAATTTGATATTTTTCTGGAGTAGCTTTATCAAGTATAAATTTAATACCAGCTTGAACAAAATATGCATTAATTGAATCAATCAAAAGTTGAGAATTAATAACAGGATAACTTGTTTCTCCTTTCTTTTTTATTAAAATAAATCTTATTCTACCAGCGGTTTCTATGCTTTTGCAATGAACTTGAATTTTTCCTGCAAATTCTTCGTCGTCATCAATATAACTAAAAACTGAAACTTCTCCATCACATTCGTATTGACCTCTAATTATAATATTTTGGCTTAAAGAATCAAGAGAAATTTTGTGGGAGTTTTTCCCATTTACACTAATTCCATTTGAAGTTTTTAAAACAAAACCAACATTTTGATCTTTTACTGATAGTTGATTTAATGTAGATACAAAATTTTTATCAAATTCTAGTTTTAATTTAGCTTGATTATTTGGAGAAATTCTCAGCCAAGGAACATAATAAATTGAATCATTACAAATTTTTGTAACTTGATAATCTCCCAAATTTTGATAAGTTTTAATTTGAGCATTATCAAAACCAAACTCTTTAAAGTAATTATTTTCATCTGCAGGTTTAAAATAAACAATCGGAAATGTAATTGTATTTATTTTAAATACAAGAGAGTCCTTGAAAGTTAAAGTATTATTCTTATAACCGGTTACATAATTTTTAATTTTAAATTTTACTAAAATTTCTGAAGACACTTCTTTATTAAGAGTTAATGGAAAAGAAATCGAATTTCCTTTCATAAAATAGTTTATATTTGTTATTGTAAAACTATCAAGCCTGCAATTAAAATTATTAGAACATACTTCTTTATAATAATTAAAAATAAATGAATCATTATTACATAATGTAAAATTTAGAGTATCAATATTTCTTACAAAATAAACCGAATTATTATAAATTTTATTTATTGTATCATT
>JAKSUC010000117.1 GCA_024413595.1 Bacteroidales bacterium | reverse complement strand
TCTATTTTTCCATTGCCCATTTCTATCAGCTCCAACAAATGTTAAATCATATTTTATTTTTTTATCAATTTTTATTGAATCTACATAGAACTGGGGATTATACTCTAACGAATAGTAATTTGCATCATCAATATCAAAAGTCCAATTTTCAAATTCTTTAGATTTATTAACTGGATATCCTGAAATTGAAATCTTATCCCAAAAATAATTAATACATCTCTTATTATACTTCTTACTAATGTATTTCAAAATAGTAGGAGAATAGTGACTTGCCATACAAACAACAATATCATTATTTTTTATTTCACTTTTCACAGAATCAGTTAAAAAAAGTCCAACTAGCCAAAATACCTTTAACTTCATCGAAAACTTCCAAGTTACTTTCATACCTAAATTAAAGTCTTTAAAAGTTGGCAAAACACAAACTCCAGGTACTTCATTCATTTTATTCAACATATAATTTTCTTCATTTTGCTTATTTAGTGTTAATATTAAAACATTTGCCATTATGAAAAACTCCCTTTGCTAAACTAAAACTCTTTTTAAAAATTAAAGGAATAAATACGCCGACAATTATATACAGAAATCTTAAATTTGGATACGAAATAGGAAAGCATCTTATACTATCATAGCTATCGTTCAATAAAAGGCTTATAAATACATCAAATAACTTAAATGCTATAAAATGATAGGCCATTATTACAGCACTATTTAGCCCCAAAAATGTAAAAAAATTAGCAATTACTGAATTCTGCTTTATGAGTTCTTTTAAAGATAAACAAAAACATATTCCTAGCGCCATCATAGGGTAGAAACCAAAACCAAAATATATTTCACCTTTTGACAATTCTATTTCACCCTTTGTGAAGAAATTAATTATCAAAATGAAACAGGCAAAAACAAAACAAGTATATTTATGAAATTCTACTCTCTCTTCGCAACAACGATACAATCTTCCAGCATTTAGTACAGGTAACATCAGCAGAGATATGTAAATGTATCTAAAACCTATTCCTTTTTCTTCAACCAATATAACTGCAATTACACCTAACAATAGTACAGTTAACTGTAAGAAGATATCTGAAAAATTTTTTAATAATAAGCATATTACCGAATATATTAAAATAACATTAAGCAAAAAAGGGACAAACCACATCGCTCCAACATAATACCCCTCTTGTCTAAACATCAAAATTGATAATAAACGCTTAAAAAGAGTCATTATACTTTCTTGTTCAATCAATTTATATTTTTCCCAAAGTGGAAGAAAAAGAAATGAGCTCAAGCATACTAATACAAAAAATCTATATTGCTTTAGTAATTTTCTCACGATGGAGACTACTGAACTAACTTTAAACAAATAACCTGAACAAAAGAAAAAAATTCCCAAATGATATATATATATATAAATTTTCTCATCGTTTCTGAGAAATCAGATTTAAAAATTTCTGTATTTAATGCATGACCAATGACAACAGAAATTATACCAATTCCCTTAAGGATATCAATATCCTTATTACGTTTTCTAATCACAATAAACAATTCCTTAATTATTCAACTTTAAATATGCATTACGAAGTAAATTTAAAACAAAATCAACAACACTAGGCATCAGTATACTAATACAAATAACATATGTAGCTATATATATTAACAAACCCACTATTGGATTAAGCAAAAAACCAGTACCAAAGTATACAATAACTAAAAACAAAATCATTACATAATTTGAAATCTTAAAACAAATCTCTCTATTTTTTAGTTCACAAATCAAAAACCAAATAAAATATGTAAATAATGTTGCATATGCAAAAGTTTCCAATGTAGAGTTCATTAAATAGAACATCCCATTCGTGATTATTCCCATAATAAGTACCGATATCATCTGTACAAAGTAGTATTTTTGCATATGGTTAGCCTTATATAAATTGACATATACTCCTTGAATTATTGAAATAAAAATTTGAGCAGCAAATAATATAAATATTATCCTTGTTGAATTTTCATACTTTTCTAAAAAGTTCAATATAACCCACTTAACTGGATAAGCACCCGCAATTAATAATAAACTCCAGGCTAATATCAATTCTTTCATGTGCACTATTTTAGAAAAATCCAATTTCTTACAAAAATAATTATAAAGAGAAATTGTTATGGGACTGATAAAAGCATTCAATAAATTGAGCAAACTAGATGCAAAAGAATACATTGCAAAACTAGAATTTGACATTAAAAATTTTACAAACCATCTGTCTAGTCCAGTAAACAATCCACTCGAAAAATTCCCCAACATCAACACTATACCTGATGATATATTGTTCACACATTCCGAAAAAGAGAATCCTCCCTTTGAAATAAAACAGAGTCTTTTATTCAAATTAAACAGAAGAAAACTTGAAGCAATAGCCCCAACAACTACTTGAATAATGATATATACCAAATAGTTATCACTGCGAAATACAAAAAGAAATAAAAATGTAAAGATAAAAGCTCCGATTTTTTCAATATTTAGTGCTTTACTATATAAGCTAAATTCACCTGTAGCTTGATACAATGATCTAAGATAACTTAAAAGATTAGTTGTAAATTGTCCCACTGAAAAACAAATAATAATATAATCATTTGTTATTAGTCCGACTATTAGAAAAAGAATTGCCACTATAGAAATAATGTAGAAAAAATTCTTATAATTTTTTGCTAAATCATCACGATTGATTTTATCAATACGTTTTCCTCCATACTTCAGGTACATTCCATCAGCATATCCAAAATGAAAAAATCCAGCATATGTAACATATAAGGCATACATTTTATACATGGCGTATGAATCGACCGATAAGAATTTAGGTACCATAAAACTTAGAACAATACCAATAATTAAATTAAAAATATTGGCTATAAGAATTTGAAATATTCCTTTTTTCATACTTCCTCCTCTGCTATTTTAGGTGCCGCTAATAAAATCAAACTTAATATTAAGTATTCTGATTGATAATAACTACTTAATAGTGTCATACATGTAACCACTGAATATACTAAGTACTCCAAACCAAAAATATTAAATTTCGACTTTTTTAATCTTTCAATTAAGATCACTATCAAAATAAAAAACCAAATAAGCCCAACAACACCACTAATAACATATAAAGCAATAATTCCTATATCTGTTAAACTATAATATCCATGTTTAGTATCAAATATTTCCCCGCCTTTTGTTTTTGGTGAAATGAAACCGCGACCTAGTATTGGATCTTTAACTTGAGAAGTATAGAACTCAACTTCTCCTGTTCTTGCTACGTAATTTCCAGTATTTGTTGAAACTTCCTGTTGTGTCAAAGCAAATAGCTCTGATACTCGAGATGAGAATACTGGGGTGATTAGGGCAAAAAAACCAATTAATATCAACGCCCTTCTCCACCCATCTTTCTTCCTTAAAGATAAAATGAACGCAATAAAAATCGAAACTAAGAGTCCAAAAACAACCATCCTTGTTTTACAAACAAATAATAAATCGAAACTATATATTAAAAAATAAAATATATTTTTTTTATCAACTTGATTCAGTATCTCTGAAAATGTCATCATCAATGCTATCGCTATCAAGACATACCCATAGGTAATTCTAATAGAACCAAACCTTAAGTTTTCACTTGTAATTGTTAAAAATTGTACACTAGGATAAAGAAGAAGTTGTAAAATATTAACCAAAGATTGTATAATAGCAATTTTTTTTATTAAAATCCACAATCTTTTATACGATAGTGGCTCAAAATTCATTAAAGAGACAATTGGAAAAATTGATAGTATAACTAATAACCTCGTTTGCAATAAAATTCCGATTAAAATTGATTGTCCTACTGTAATTCGTGCCATAATAGCCGATGAAATAACAACAAAAACAGTGTACAACAACAATAAATAACTTTTCGGAATCTGATTTCTTTTATCAAATTTCCTCATAGCCCATAGAATATAGGAAAAAATAAGGATTAACAATTCAATCTTCTCTGGCAGTACTCCAAAAATTTTTTCTGGCCCTACTCCAAATAATCTAGTTTCAATGATAACTAAAGAAATTGGTAATAATTCTGGATTTGACTTACTAGCAAGCAACAGAATAAATAACCCTAAAAGAGTAAAAAGATTCGCAAAACTAGTAATATTTAATATATATAGCCAAAAAGCTATTATAAAAATTGAAGCAACTAATAATATTATTTTTTGAACTTTAAAGCGCATAGATGTTATCATCTTTCTCCAAACTAGTCATTATTTATTTCATCAATATAATTACAATAAACAATACAAGATTTTTTCGTCTCTACCAATTCCCTCATATATTTTTTACACCTATCACCAGATTCACTTAAAGAACTAACTCCATCAAAGTGAATAACTGAAATTTGAGGATCATACAATAGTTTTAATCCCATCTTTTTGCATCTGAGCGCTAAAATATCTTCTTCCATATATAGAAAAGTACCATCATATAAGCCATCAGGATACTTATCAAAATAATTTTTACTCAAAACAAAAAATGCGCCGTGCAGAACATAATTAAGCTTTCTTTCCTCGTAAATTCCTACTGTTCTTTTACTTCTAGAAAAAATAGATTTTATCTCTCTCAAAAAGTTGTAAATTTTCAATTTATCTAAAATTTTTAGACTCGGTAAAACTCTATCAATTTTTTTAATTTTTCTCTGAACGTCCAATACATTTAGTGGAGCTTCTCTAAACGGATTTTGATGAAGTTTCTTACTTTGACTATAGATATCAGGTCCATATACAGCAAAATCTTCTTTTTCAAACATTTCTATTAATTGTTCTGGAAATGTAGTTGTTTCTATCTCAATATCATTATTTGATACTACAACTAGTTCAGCACCTAATTCTTTCCAAGCATATAATATACCAACATTATTTCCTCTTGCAAAGCCTAAATTTTTCTCTACTAATAAAACTTCAACATCTTCACTCAAATAGTACTCATCATATAATCTAGACCCACTACCATCAGGCGAGGCATTATCGACTACGATAAACTTATGAGTTATATTCTCCCAATTAAGAGTTCTTAGATTTTCAATATAGTTCTTTGTCATATCAAAATCATTATAATGCAGAACAACAACTGCAATCGATTTATTACACATTCAACACCAATCTTTCTATTTTTTATGACTCATTTGTACCGCTGTAAATAAATGAAAACAGATGGTATAAAAAGAATTACACTCAATAATTTTGACGGAGAGGTCTCAAATATTTTTTCATCAGTTTCTAAACATATAGCATTAATATTCATAATACATTTCACCCGACAAAACCACTTACGACTAAATTTATATTTTTTTAAAACCATATACTTTTCTTGAAGTATGTCCAATATCCCCTTGGGATTATTTGCCCACAATTTCCAAATATTGTTCGTTAAACCACTATCTAGATATATTGAACTATAAAATAATTTATTATGCACTAAAAACTTCCCTTTTGATATTAATTTTTGGTACAACCATCCCTCAGGAAGAAACCTTTCATCACCAAGCTTCGGAAATAAAAGCTCTAATATATATTTTTTATTTAACAATATAGCTGACTCAGGAATTCCATATTTTTCTTTCAAGTCAATAATATCAACATAACTATTGTCTATTTTACTCCATTCTAAATCATTTGAGAAATTTGGGTTTTCCCTGGGATATACAACTCCTGGAATGTTCTGATTAATAGTCAGTATATCTGAATTCATTATTTCAACAGCATTGGGTTTCAACATATCATCACTATCAACACAAATAAACCAATCAAAATTTGATAATTCAACACCTAAATTATGGGCAATGTGTTTTCCCTGATTATTTTGTCTTTTAAATATAATCGTATAACCTAGTTCTTCTTTACACCATTCATCCACTAAGTTTTCAACACCATCATTAGAACCATCGTCAACAATAACCCATTCAAAATTATGATCAGTCTGTTTGTCAATACTAGACTTTAACTTTGAAAGTTCCTTAATTCTATTATAAACAGGCGTAAATATTGTAATCATATTTTCTCCTTAACAAGAAGCACTAAAACTTTTTAAATAAAAATCTTGAATTTCACGCGCAGTTTGTCTAATATCAAATCCAGATTCTATTACATAATTTTGAGTATTAGTATGAGTGTAAGGGGCATCTAAAAATTCAATAGCAGTCTTTGCCCATACCAACGGCGTTTCAGAAAGTGATAATTTTTTATTTAACGGAGAGATGTTAACTTCCTCTGGTATACCATCAGAACAAAGGGTAGGAATTCCAGAAGCCTGCGACTCAATTGCAACAATCCCTAACCCCTCAAAGAGTGAAGGAAATAAAAAAACATCCATAGTCATCAATAGTTCCGGTATATCTTTTCTATTTTTTAAAAAAATAACCGAATCTGTTAACCCCAATTTCTTTACTTTTTCTTTAATAAATTCTTCCATACTTCCTGTTCCAATTAAAACTAACACAGATTTTTTTTTCAAATCATGTAACTCTTTAAAAATGTCTATGATAAATGAGTGGTTCTTTTGTTTTTCGAATCTAGCAATATTTCCAATTACAATTTTATTTTCTAAACCTAATTCTAATCTTTTTTTAATTCTTTTTTCTTCAGAAAAAACAAATCGATTCGAATCAATTGAATTATTTACTACCTTAAATTTCTTATCTCCAAAAAAGTAATTCCCTGCATCTGTTGAACAAGCAAATAAATTCGTCGCATATTTTGCATAATACTTATTCATAATTAATTTTAAATACTTTTTATAATCATTTTGTGTTGAATTTGTATGAGCATGAGCAATTCTTATTGGAACTCCATTTTTTTTAGCAAAAAACAAATAAATCGCACCAAGTGAGTGCATATGTCCATGTACAATTTTGTATTCTTTATGTTTTTTAAAAAAAATATCTAAATCTCTGAAATATTTAAATAAGTTTAAATCCTCCCTAAAAGATAACCTGTAAATCTTTCCCCCAAGGCTTTCAATTTCATCATCAAAAAACTGTTTTTCCTCGTAATGAACTAAGAAATCAAACTG
>JAKSUC010000116.1 GCA_024413595.1 Bacteroidales bacterium | reverse complement strand
TGGTAAATATTTTGTCATATTAGGATAAACAACTTTTGGCTTACAAAAATCCTCCCAATAAGCTATGCTATCTTGAACTTCAAACCATTTATTTGTTGTTTTCTTTCTCGCTTTTATTGATATTCCATTAATTATATGTGTAGCTCCAGTTTGTTCTAAACGTTCTATTCCAAATGTCAAAAGATATTGTTTTACCGCTTGATATTTTTCTATATCATAATGTCTTGAAGGGAATGTTGCAATTAACCAAAGATTATCCCACTCATAACCATATCTTTTAATATCACGTCCTCTTAAAATTGGTCGTATAAGTTCAGCCGTTCTATTTTTTTCTTCTTCAGTTTTACAATTTGAAAGTATTTCATTTCTCTTTTCTGTAGATATTATAAACGCTTCATTATATCCAGTTAATACTCCACGATAAATATTTATATCCCAATCTTTGAGAAGTGTTCCAACAGACTCTATTTTATGCTTTATTGATTGTTCTATTGTAGAAAGTATTACCCAGCTATCACTATTATTAAAAGTAGAAATGTCAGAATGTTGTTGCACAAAAAGGCTCAAATTACTTAAGTCATTTTTCGACATGTTTTTTGTAACACAAGTTAAAGTTTTACCTTTATTTTTACAATTTTGAAACAACAAAATATTAGTATCAACAGTTGCAGACTCAAAAACTTTAACACCTGCAAAATCAACAAGTAACAAAGGATTAGTATTGTTAGCAAAAAAACTTCTTGTTTGTTCACCATAACCAGCTCTCATCCATTTATTAGAAGTGATAAAACAGCAAAAACCTTTAGGTTTTAATAATTGAGAAGCACGTTCATAAAACAGACAATATAAATCACCTGTTTTTGTAAAAGTTTCGTAATTGAAAGGTTGATATATTGTAGCCAATCGACCACTATCTTTTTGTAACTGAATATATGGTGGATTTCCAATAACAATATCAAACCCATCTTTAATGCCAAACATCCATTCAGAATTGAAGAACGAGCAATTTTCTGCATTAAGGTCGTATGGATCCCATTCTTGAAGATGGTTAGCATATAATTTATAAGGTTCAAAAATAGCACCTCTTTCTAATTTTTCTAAGTATTGTTTTATTGATTTTAGTTCGTTATTGTATTTATTTAATTTTTCTTTTTTGTTGGAATTTTTTATTTTCGTTTCAGTAGGATTACCAAAAATATCATAAGATTTTAATACTTTGAAAGTAGTGTCGTCTGGTATTTTTTGTAAATCTGCAATAGTTTTTTCCAAATTACTAATCTTTTGTTTACACCTTTTTATAGCATCTTTGGTTTGGTCTTCAATTTTATTATCAACAATATCAGTTATGCTGTTTCTTAATTTTTCATCTTTTTCTTTAAGTTTATTTTTTTCTTGTCTATTAGGAGTATTAAAAATTAAAGAACGTAACTTTTTAAGTTCCTTTGTCTTTCCATGAATAGCTTCTTTAAATTCATTTTCAAAAGCTTCTAAATCTTTTCCCATAGAAGGAAAATCATTTGGAATTAAAGTATTAGCGCAACAAAATTTAGTTTCAAGGTTAGGCAAAGTTTTTATTTTGTCTATAGGTTGTTCGCAAACTAGCGAAATAAAAAAACGAAGTTTTGTTATTTGCATTGCAATACGTTGAATATCACTACCAAATATGCAATTGTCCAAAATATATAGTTTGCGTGCGTATTCGGGGAAATCTTTTGAAAATTCAAAAACTTCGTTTATATGTTTTTCTTTTTCTTCGTATTCTTCAATTGATATTGTTTCGTTATTATCGTTACGTGCTTCTTTTGTAAATTTAAGAATAGTTTGTTTCCATAAATTATTTTGGCTATCTATTGTTTTTATAATATTATTAAGCGCATTAAGGCAGCCCATAGGAAATGCACCACTACCACAGGCAGGGTCAAATATTTTGCAATTTAGTATTGCATCAGATACAGCTTCTTTTTCTTTAGTATTTAATTCATCTTGATAATCCTCAACAAGAGCTTGTATTTTTTGTGCTTCAATATTAGTTTTGTTTTCTAAATATTGCTTTAAGCTCTCATTAACCATATAATCTACAATTTCTTTTGGAGTATAGAAAGAGCCAGAAGATTTTCTACTTATTTCGTTTGTTTCAGGATTAAAAACTCCCAAAAGTTGTTCAAAGATATTACCCAAAAGTTCGGGGTCTAGCGCAACCTCTTTAATAGAAGATGTATTTTCTGCCACGGTAAAATAATAATCATTAAAGATTCTTATTAAACCTTTATACATAATACCTGTTTTACTATCGTATGTACCCTCTGCAAAAAAGAATTGAGAAGGTATATTTGCTTTTTTGTCTGCTCTACGGCTAAAACCATCTACATAAATACGTGGATGATTGCCAAAGTTAGTTTTTTTCTTATCATCAGTACTATCAAGACAATCAAACAAACCACCATTTAGATATGGTATTTGATTGAGTATATTTTCTAATTGTTGCTTAGATTCTTCAGTTTTGTAATAAGATTGAGTATCAGAATCACGCCAAAGAATAGGGTTTTGATAATCATTACCAGAAGTAAACCATCGGCGAGATTGTTTTTCGCAGTTTAGGGTTGCAAAAAACAAATTTTGGAGTATGGCATTATAATAATTATCCAAATTATTAATATTAGCTTCAATCCAATTATAATCAAAAATACGATTGTCTATAAGACCTTTTTGTTTAAGAAACCAACAAAAAATTAAACGAGTAATCAACCGTATAGCATGGTTGCATTGCAATTTTATATAACGTTTGTTCTCGTTATTTTCCAAATTATAATTTTTGTATTTAATATCAGGGAAATGTACATCGGGTACAACAGGTTTTTTTTGATCAAATGTACCAGTTGCCCAAAGATACCAGTTTAATATTTCTCCATAAAAACTATCTGTGAGTAATTTGATGTCGAATATTTTTAGGAAATGCAAATACAATTCGTCAAATGTTTTGCAATTGTGTTTAGACAAATTTTGAATAATGCGAATATGACCTTCGTGCGCATTATTAATACTAATATCTTTTAGCATTATTACATTTGCAACTCTTTGTTTAGTTTTTTTTGAATTTGCAAAATCTGTTAGCTGCGCAAGTGTTAAACAAATAGTATCTACACATTTATAGATTACAATAATAGGCAATCCATTAGTTATTCTATTGAAAGCACGTGTCAATTCTGCCATTTGACTACGAGTGGCAACACTTTTGAGCTTAATAGCAAAAACAATAATAGATTTATATTCTTTATTATTTACAATATCCTGAAACTTATTAAAGTAATTAATCTCTTCTATATCATTAGTTTTATTTACTAACGAATCACTAGATATTACACCTAAATAATAAAATTCATTAATCTGATTAACAAAATCACTTACTACTTTAGTTCTAACTTCTTCTTTTAAAAATCTTGCATAATCCATTTTATTGTGTGGATTACCATTTGTAAAGCGGATATTTAATTTATTAAAAAAAGAAAAAGATTGACTACCAAAGCATTGATTATCCGAAAATATATCTTTAAATTCTTCTTTAGTCATTGTTTCACTATTTTAAATTGTTAACATAATTCCAAGCAATAATATCCCATTGGTTAGGAGATAGTTGCTCTTCAATAGTTTGATTGTTTGTATTATTTTCAATTGCAGAAAAATCACCACTTAAAAGTTTTAATAAATCGGTTTCTGCTTCTTTGGTTATAGTATTTTGACTAGTCATATAATCAACCAAAACATGATGCAAAAGATTAAGTTCGTCTTTATCTCCATTATCAAGTTTTTCATTAATACCACGAGCATTATCTTTATATTTTCGCAAAATATTTAAAGTTTGTTGTTTATTAGGCATATCATACAAAGGCAATACATTATTATCTCTATTAATAGGACGAACAATAAATTTAAATTCTTTGTATTCGTGGTTTATATCATTATTTGCATTAGTTGGTCTTGCAATCATAGCAATCAAACTATCATCTTGGATATGTCCAATAATTGGAGCATTAGTATCAAATATACTATAACAACCCAAAGGCATAGCCTCAAGTTCTTCTTTTTTATTTCCTAAAAACTCCAAAAGTTCTTCACGAAATTCTTCTAAAGAAAAATTATGAAGTCCAGGTTGGTCGTCAGGAGTTTCTGCATCATCGATATTATTTTCTAGTTCGCGCAAAAGTTTTTCTTGATTCTTATCAAAAATAGGATTATCGTTAAGTATATTTTGTAAATCATTGTCAATATCAGCAGTTTCTGTTCCCATAATACCCATTGTTGACATTCTATCTTTTACTCTTACATTTAGTTTAAGATAAGATTCAAGGTCTTTACCCGGCCAAAAGTTTACACAATCTATAACTTCGTTTTTAGAACCAATACGGTCAATACGTCCAACACGTTGTATTATACGAACAGGATTCCAATGAACATCATAATTAACAACTGTTTGAGCATCTTGCAAGTTTTGACCTTCGCTCATACAATCTGTTGCAATCAAAATATCAATTTGATTAACATAATGGTCGTATAATTCAGGTTTGTATGTTTTAATAAGATTAAACCAAACATCAAAACTTACATTCCATTTATTATCTCCTTTGTTAAAAAATTGGGGTTCTAGATGTTCTTTGTATAAATCATTCCAATTGTATTCGTTGTGTATTTTGCTATAAGGAGAAAATCTTTCAAGTACTGTTTTAATTTTAGTTTCTTTATTGTTAAAAACAGCTCCTTTACCATCAATTTTAGCAATACTAGGAAACTGTGTTTTTAAATTATCATAAAGATATTGTGCAGTATCTGCGTATGTGGTAAAAATCAAAACTTTTTTCTTCTCTGCTTGTTTTTTTGTTAGCAAAGTTTTTAGTAATTCCAATTTATCGTCTGCTACTTGATTTTTAGTAAATTTATCAGAATAGTCAGATAAATTATTGCAAAAATTTGTTAGATAATCAATATCAGCTATCAAATCTTTCTTAAAAGTATCTATATCAATATCTTTTAGTTTAATAGGTTTGTTTTTACCTATTGTAACATCGATATTTTCGTCTTCGTTTCCTACATTTTCGTCTTCAGGATCTAGTGTTAAATTTGGGTCTTTGTTTTCTATAAATTTATTTACTTTATCCAAAGCGTTTTTGTGCTGTAGTAAAACATTATCTATTGTTTTTTTGCAAGAATACCACGAACTTTCAAAACGCTTTAGGAATAAAATCATCATCATTTTAACCAAGAAATTTTCTCTAATTGCTTTGTCTTCGTTTTCATTTTGTTCTTGCTTTTTATTTTTTTTATCCTTATTTTTTTTATTGCGTAAATTGATTGCATCGTATGTATATTGATAAGGACGATATGCAGTAAGTTTGCAATTTAATAATGCATTATGTATGTCAGCAACTGTTTTATATTCGCCAATATTTGCTGTATTTACAAAATAATTAATAGGTGAATTTTTTTTAGGGAAAGTAAGACCACCAATAGAATTTTGAATCATTTTGCGAGTACGAGCAACAACAAGTTTATCTGTAAGATTAAAAAATTGGTCAGATAATTTTTCAATTAATGATTTAATTGTACGATTTTTTTCATTTTGCCATTTGTCAATCTCATGTTGTGCTGTTTTAAACAAACTCTCCAGAGATGTTATTTTAAAATCTTCTATTTTTGCAAAACCATCATTTTTACCTCTTACAAAAAGTTTGAATTGATTGCGAACATCCAAAATATGATTGTTGATAGGTGTTGCCGAAAGTTCTAGTATTTTTATGTCAGTATCAGGATTACTAAGCAATTGATTTTCCAAATATTTGTATCTTCCGCTTTGATCGTTGCGCAAGTTGTGACTTTCATCAATTACTATAAGTAATTTTTGTTGACGTTTAATATAATCTAGATGGAATCTTTCGTATTTATCAAAACGACTTCGTTTTACTCCATCGTAGTTGTCGTCTTGTAAATCGGTATGAAAACGAACTTCGTATCTAAAATCATCTTCTTCAAATTTACTTCCTTGATGTGATTGGTATTGTGTCCAGTTTTCTTTTAGTTTTTTAGGACAAAGTACAAGAGTAGTATAACCTCCTAATTCGTAATACTTAATAACTGCAAGTGCTGTATATGTTTTACCCAAACCAACAGCATCGGCAAGTATAGCACCATTATAATTAAAAAGCATTCTTATCAAAGACTTTGCACCTTTGCGTTGATAATTAAAAAGTGTATGATATATTTGAGTTTGCTCTAATCTTGTAATTTCGCCTGCAAGATGTTTGTCATTTAGTGCTTCTAAATCTTTTTTAAACATTTCGTAAAGCATCTTGAAATATATTTCTATAGGCTTGTAATAACGAAACATTTCTTTTATTTTATCGATTATATATTGTTTGATTTGTATTATATCAATCTTGCCATTCTTTTTTAATTGTAAGGTATCAATAGTGCTTTCGTCCCAAATAAGTTCAAACCAATTTTTTATATCTTTAAAATCGCTATGCTCTGCATTTTTGTGTGCAAGATTTAATTCTACATTTTTAGAACCACTAATACCTAATCCAGGGTTTGTTAAATTTGCACTACCTATTACAAAATATGATTTATCTGGGTCGTTATCGTGATATATATATGTTTTGGCATGACAAAAAGCATCAGTAAAAGCTTTTACTTTTACTTTTTCTTGTTCTAAAAATTTAATAGCATTTTGGGCATCAAAATTTAGTGTTAATCCATTCGATAGATTAGAAGAATCATTAATTAAATCTGCTGTAGCTATTTCTAAATCTTCTGGACGCACCATACGACCCAAAATCATATTAAATAGACTAGGAGTATTTAAATTTTGCCAAATTTGAGATAGCGCTTTAACTGAAAAAAAACCAGTTACCGAATCAAAAACACCATCGCGAGTATTTTTAGTTAAATAATCCCAAACGGTAATATTTTCTCGTATTTCTTTAGAACTTAAATCGTGCTTATTGTCTATAATCATATAATTGTATCCATTCATTATTATTTCCCAAATATACAGAAACTATTTTTAACAATCAACCATAATAAATACTATTTTTTGATATTTCTACCACGAAATATTACACCTTTATATA
>JAKSUC010000115.1 GCA_024413595.1 Bacteroidales bacterium | reverse complement strand
GCGCAACAGGTGGTGATAGAGTTTTATTAAACAATTATCACAGAAAATTAGACTCATCAGCTAATTTTCAACTCAACTTTTTGCCGTCTGATAAACAAAAATATGCTTTTGATTATTTAGGCTCAAGTGACCATGGAATATTCTCAAATTCAGAACTTTATCCCAAATCAGCAAATGGTTACGATTTTCGTTACAAATCAGTTGAAACCTTAAAAACAGATTACGTAAAAGTAGATTTCTCTAATTATAACGGCATCAAAGATAGTGTAGTATTCAAAGACCGTTTTGGTGTAAAACTCAAATTATCAAAAGATAACACATTAACTTTTACTGCGAATAACAAACCTGATACAAACTACATTTATGCGTATGATAAAGATGGAGTTAGAATTGGGAAATTATTTGTTTGTACTTACCAAAAACAAACAAAAAACATTGTTTTAGTGCGAGTTAATGGAGCAAAAATTGACAAAACAATAACTGCTGACGGATTAAATAAAATATTTAAACCATCAGTTACAGAATTTACAATTTCGGAAGATAAAATTGAAATACCTGATTTAAAAACCTTTACGCATGGAGGTTCAAATTGGCATTCTGCCTATAATTCTGACCAAAAATTAGTTTTAGAAACCTACGATAAAAATATAAAAGACGACAATTTTTATTTGTTTTTTGTAGACAACGTTTTAGACAAAAAAGACTCGTTAGGAACATCCGTATCTGGCTATATGCCACGCGGTTATAATTGTGGATTTATTTACGAAGGAGGTTCGTTACACACTGTAGCCCACGAACTTGGACACGGCGTTGGAAATCTAGAACACGCATTTTCTGCATCAAATTTTTCTGGCAAAACTCAAAACTTGATGGATTATTCTGCGGGAACAGAACTTTATCATTTTCAGTGGAACGAAATTCAAGATCCAAGTAGAGTTTGGATGAAATGGAGAAAAGACGAGGGAGAGGGAGAGAATGTGGAAGCTAAAAATAATATTTTGGAATGTGAATTAATTAGTGATAATAGTATTGATTTATATGAAGATTCGAATTTGATAAACAAATTGTCCAAGGTTTTTATTCCCTCGAAAGGCAAAACCTCAGTAGCCTTTTTGAAAAGTTCTAAATTTTTCATTCGATTAAAATTTGCAATACCTGATAAATATCAAAAAGAAGAAATAAAGGTTAAAGGTAAAATGCTATCTTTCTCCAAAGATGAATTTTTGATACCTTTAACATCATGTACCCAAAATGAAGATGAATATGGTTCGATATATTACGAATGTACTATAGAAAGTGTAAAAGAATTTCCTAATGCAACTTTCTATTATGATAATTTCACAATAGAATTATTTTTGGAAGAAGAAAAAGACATAAAAATTGGTTTTGCCAAATTTCGTGTAATGATAATGAATTCAAGTGGTCATGATATAACTGACTTCCATTTATCAGAGACAATGGCCTATCTGTCTTGTAAAAATTTCACTGAAACTAAGCAAATACTTAGCGAGTCTGATATAGTAAACGGAATTTGGAAAGATTTTACGACACTAGACGTAAAAAACGTCAACGGAGAACCATTGTATTATTGGAAGGATGTGTCTTGTGATAACATGCAAGCAAATTCATACTCATATCTAATATCATACCGAAAGGGGACTTGCAAAGCGTGGGCTGATTTATTATATTTTATTCTTAAGTCACAAGGTATTTTAGATGTAGCGCTTTATCAGATTAGAAGTCGTTATCCTCTTTACATAAATACTCCAACTGATCTTCAAGGAATTAAAAGCACTATAGCAACAAAATGTGCTTATGAATTTCAAAGTGAAGAGCCCGTAGAATTACCTCAAGGCTTTCAATACAAATGGATTGGAGATAATATTAATTGTAATCTTTCTAATAATAGTTGTGCCCCTGGACAAAACAATCCTAATCCGCCATGTCGATTTACAAATCATTATGTAATAGTATGGAAAGATCAATTATATGATCCATCTTATGGAAAACGATTTAAACACTCTGAAGATATGGATGATGTCAAAAATCAACCCGAATCAGAATGGGAACGGAATTGTTTAGGTGCTTTCATTCTCGAAAATAGAGAAACCAAAGAATTGTTTGCTATACCAAATAATCCTGAAGAACGGGAATTAAGAATTTACAAAACTGATAAAATCGATTAATATTATGATAAAGGTGGTTATTACTTATTTTATATTGTTGTCAGCAATGGTATCAAGCGCACAGATTATTAATATTGATTCTTTGTATTATACTCAAGAAGATACAGTTATTACTAAACAGTATAATCAGAAGAATAGATATTGTATAAAAAAGTTGTGGATGTCTTTTAATAACGGGCAAAATAAAATGCTGGATAAAGAAGTCTTTGATAAATGGCCTCCTCAGGGATTGGATAAAAGATATAGTCCGGTGATAATGAAACATATTTTCAATGAATTTGATAGTCTTGTCTATAGAGTAGAATACTACAAGGAATCTTTGTCTATGAAAATAATAAGATTAGATGGTTCATCTCTTAATGATAGCCCGTATAATTGGCAATCTCCTGAACATCAGGTTTGGATCAAGGAAAATTATATTTGGGCTAATGATAAAATAAATGAGTATACGGAAAATTATCTACAATTGAAGGATATTGACATCCACATAGAAAACAATGTTTTCACTTTCCGTTGCTATAAGTACACATCAGATATAGTAGTTTTCAGTTATGATTTAAATGCAAAAGAATGGACAAT
The DNA here is from genome assembly GCA_024413595.1 of Bacteroidales bacterium. Lineage (GTDB taxonomy): Bacteria > Bacteroidota > Bacteroidia > Bacteroidales > UBA3824 > UBA3824. Next base: position 4,423 of record JAKSUC010000115.1, on the reverse strand, counting down.
AGTAGAAGACCGCAAGCTTACCGATGAAGAAATAGCGGAGTGCGGATTGTATGAATCAGAAAAGAGACATTAATATATCAAGTGAACCTGACGAATAAAGAACTACGTAAAAGACCTCTGACTCAACGGAAATTTCCTTGCACCTCCACACAAATTAACGACACTATTGTAATAAAAGAAAAAATTGATTACTTTACGCCAACAAAAATGTCAGATTGTTGCCGTTGTTGTAAACAAAGATAGAAATACAAGCGAGATTGTGGTTGAATTTTACAAAATATCATAGTAAAGTCTTGTAACCGACGGACAGGGCGACAGCCTTGTCATCACTAAAGACCAAAAAATTATGGGAGTCAACAAATTCAAAGCCAAAGGAGGCAACCGCGCCCTTCTCAACGAGTACCACAGAAAGAAAAATTCTGCGGCAGTGTGGTGTGTGAATTTTTTGCCATATAAAAAAAAAGAATACGCCTTCGATTACCTCGGCAGCTCCGACCACGAAATCTTTGCAACCGACGAATATTATCCAAAATCAGAAAACGGTTATGATTTTCGTTACAAATCAATTGAAACTACAAAAACCGACTATGTAAAAGTTGATTTTTCAAATTATAATGGCATCAAAGACAGTGTAATATTCAAAGACCGTTATGGAATAAAACTCAAATTATCAAAAGATAATATTTTAACATTTACTGGTACACAAAAACCTGATACAAATTATATTTATGCTTACGATAAAGACGGTGTAAGAATTGGGAAATTGATGTTAAAAACCTATAAACCAAAAACATATAATTTAGTATTAGTAAGTGTTAACGGTGAAAAACTTCCCAACACAAACAAATTAAAAGATTATTTAAACGAAATTTATAAACAGTCAGTAACAAATTTTGAAATTTCTACTACAACCTTAGAAATCAACGACTTATTTCCATTTAAACATGGTGACAAAAAACGTTTGTCGGGATATAACGACGATCAAAAACGAGTTTTACAAGCCTTTGATTCTCAAGCTAAAGACGATATAAATTATCTATTTTTTATGCCCGATGGTGTTGAAACAAACGGCGTTGCGGGTTACAATCCATTTGGTTACAACTTTGGTTTTATTTATCATGGAGCGGGCGAACGTACAATAGCTCACGAACTTGGACACGGAATTGGTTCTTTAAAACATCCATTTGATGACCAAAATCGTGAAAATGGCAACACTGCAAATCTTATGGATTATAACGATAAAACAGAACTTTATCATTTTCAATGGGATAACATTCAAAATCCACCTAGTAGAATATTTAAATGGAATTTTGAAGAAGAGGGAGCGGAAGATGTTGGAAAAATTCTTGCAACAGATTATAATTTTAAAATCTTAGAAAAAAATATAACATTAGCATCTGATACAATATTTACTGATTTAACATATATTGGTAAAAATTACACATTTCAGTTCTTTAAAAATGATACAATTCAAAAATGTAATTGGAAATTATCTGATATTCAACAAAAAGACACAACAAATTTTGTTTTAGATATTTCAAAACCAATTAATGACACACTAAAAGTTTATCAAAAAGATTCTTTAATAGCGCGTTTACAATTAAAAATAGATGAATTTACCGATTATAAAATAAAAATTGTTGAATTAGATTCAATATTAAACAGCTCAGATACATTGATAGTTGCAACAGAAAAAGATTCAGTTTTTCATATAAATTTGTATAGAAATGAAGAGATAGTAAAATGCGATTGGAAATTTAATTCAGAAACTATACAAGATACAACATCCTTTTCGATTTCAATATCAAACGAAATAAAAGATAAATTAGAAATATATTATAAAGATTTATTATTAACATTCATTCAATTAGAAATCAAAGACTTCCCATATATTTTCAAGATAAAAGATAAAAATATAGAAGCACAATCAGGAACAGAAATGTTAGTAGTTCAGCAATTGCGAAATCTTGAATTACAGCTGTTTAGAAATGGAAAAAAAATAGAATGTTATTGGAAAGTTGATACTACAAAAATAGATTCATTAACAAATTCTATTTCAATTGATTGTTCAAATATATCTACTAAAAAAATAACAGTTTTTGATAAAAATAATAAAGAAATAGCAAATGTTGATTTTAATATTTATGAAAAGGCTAAAATAAAATTTGAGTTATTACCAACTTATAAAGGAGAATTTGGATTTGATAATTATTTTGAAAAATATCCTATACAATTGGCAAATACAGATAATTATAGAACATTCAATATTCTTGGTAAACAGCAATTTATACCATGGTTAACAATGTTAAAAAATCAATCTAATGTTAAACTAAATTTGGTTGTTAATGTTGATAATTTATTTTTAAAAGATTCAAATGCCTATTTAAATTTAATTAGTTCTACTACGTATATAAAAACTAAATTTACGTCTTTATCAAATAATATACTTACAAAAAATGAAATAAAATATAATAACGCAAAATTTGAAATTAATTTATGTGCTAATAATATTACAGATTCAGAACAATTTATTTGTATTTTAGATAATAGTTCTGATAAAATTATGAAAATGTTAATTAAAGTTAAAAGTTTAATAGAAAAGAAATTAAATATAATAAAAATTTATGATTCAATTAACTCGATTTCATTAAATATTGATACCAGTCAATTAAATAACTTTTCATATAACCAAGCGTTTATTAGATGGAAATTTTCTATTGATAGCTTATATTTTCCTAAAAAAATAGAAACAGATTCAATATTACATTCAACAAATAGAGCTAAATTTCAAGGAATGATATTATATTTAATGCAGAAAAATATGGGAATTTCTATAAATAAACCAGAACTTTATCCAAATGATTATTTTATATTTTACGTACCTATAGATTATTTTGATGATGCAATAAATCTATTTCCTGCATATTGTTATGAAATTTCACATAATCCATTTGTTTTCTCTCATTCAATATTTTTAGGGAATAAATCTTTAAGTAGTAAAATTGTTATACATGAATTAGGCCATTCTTTTCAATTGAGACATACTTTTGAAAATCCATATAATATTACTAAAGGAACAACAAATAATTATATGGATTATAATGATCCAAATATGAATTATTATTTTATGAATCAATTAAAATTAATAAACAATTTAATCCTAAAATAATTATGAAATATTTTTATAGTTTAATATTTATAATAATTAGTAATATTTCTTATTCTCAAATATTTAATACAAATAATATTATAAAAGAATTTGAAGATCATATTAATAATAACTTATCTCAGTTTTTATATTCAATAAAAAATGACTTTAAAAATACTGATAGCATTAGCCAATCTTTATTATTAGATTATTTGTCGAATTATTCTAAAAATTCAATTTTATATTATAATATATGTGGTGTAAAATCATGTTTAGAATTATTCTATTGTAGTAAATTTGATAATTTAAGACAAAGAGCAACAAATTTATTAATAGATATTTATAGAATTACTAATAGTAATTCTATAGACATTCCATTTAATGAAAAATTTAAAATATCTGATTTTGATGATAAATCAATTAATCATATTTTTAATATACTACAAGATAGCCCTTTATCTTTAATTGAGAAGGATATTATCTATAAAAATAACTATAAATCTATATACAATTTTTATTTAAAAGATACAATATTCATAAATAAATATTCTATCAAATCAAATTTATCTCCAAATGAAATATTAGATAGTATTTGCACATCAATGATAAATATAAATTTAACAAATTTAAGTTTTAATAAAGATTATTTATTAGGAATAGTGTCATGGTTAAATTGCAAAGATGCTTATCTATTATTGAATAACGAATTAAAAACGGATACAACTAATGTATATTTACAAGTTTGTTTAGCTCGTTTAGGTAATAAAAAATATCAAAATGAGATTATTAAAAGAAATTTATCATTAAAATTTTTAAATTATTCTGAATTAGCATTTATGAACACAAAAGAAGCAATTCAAACTATGATTCAAGGATTACGAATTGAAGGACAAGACTATGGTATTGTTGGAGAACTTAATAATAACGGTGAATACGTATATTCTGAAACAAAAGGAGATTATTATAAATCTAGAAATTTACAAAATTTATTGATTGGAGATTATTTAATTCCCAAAATCCCTTTTAAAATAGATATGTTGACTTTATTTACAGAAGAAATACCTGAATCTTTATGTGAAGATGTCGCAAAATGGATGGAAGATAATATTGATATATTGCAGATTAATCCTGAATTTAGGTATTAGTAAAATGTTAAAATAACCAATTTACCCATGGGTATCACAGAATATCGTGCAACAGGTGGTGATAGAGTTTTATTAAACAATTATCATAGAAAATTAGACTCATCAGCTAATTTTCAACTCAACTTTTTGC
>JAKSUC010000114.1 GCA_024413595.1 Bacteroidales bacterium | reverse complement strand
GATTGAAAACAACTAATTCATTAATCATGAATATCAGAGGCAATAACAATTATCATAGAAAATTAGACTCATCAGCTAATTTTCAACTCAACTTTTTGCCCGTAAGTAAACAAGTTTATGGTTTTGATTATTTAGGTTCTGGCAACCATGGAATATTCTCAAATTCAGAATATTATCCAAAATCAGAAAACGGTTACGATTTTCGTTACAAATCAATAGAAACAGGAAAAACAGATTATGTAAAAGTAGATTTTTCGAATTATAATGGCATCAAAGATAGTGTAATATTTAAAGACCGTTATGGAATAAAACTAAAATTATCAAAAGATAATATTTTAACATTTACTGGTACACAAAAACCTGATACAAATTATATTTACGCGTATGATAAAAATGGAGTTAGAATTGGAAAATTGATGCTAAAAACCTATACACCAAAAACTTATAACATAGTTTTAGTAAGTGTAAACGGTGAAAAACTTCCAAATGTAAATGATTTAAAAAAATACTTAAACGAAATTTATAAACAGTCAGTAACAAATTTTGAAATTTCTACTACAACCTTAGAAATCAACGACTTATTTCCATTTAAACATGGTGACAAAAAACGTTTGTCGGGATATAACGACGATCAAAAACGAGTTTTACAAGCCTTTGATTCTCAAGCTAAAGACGATATAAATTATCTATTTTTTATGCCCGATGGTGTTGAAACAAACGGCGTTGCGGGTTACAATCCATTTGGTTACAACTTTGGTTTTATTTATCATGGAGCGGGCGAACGTACAATAGCTCACGAACTTGGACACGGAATTGGTTCTTTAAAACATCCATTTGATGACCAAAATCGTGAAAATGGCAACACTGCAAATCTTATGGATTATAACGATAAAACAGAACTTTATCATTTTCAATGGAACGCAATTCAAAATCCGCCAAAACGAATTTTTAAATGGAACTTTGAAGAAGAAGGGGCGGAGTTAATTGAATTTGATAATTTAGTATTATTTTGGTCTGAAAAAGACTTATTAAAACAATATTTTCCAAATACACCGAACATAACATCAGGAATGTTTTTAGCCCCATCAGGGAAACCAATTTGGCTAGATTGGAGCAACGAAAAAAATATATCTTTTGCAGTTTGTATTGACAATGAAAATGGGGTAGGTTTAGGAGGTGATTTAAATACCTACGCAATTTATGGATATGATAAAGGTGAAAAGATAAAAGCCACTGTTAGTCAATATCAATTTGAAGGATTTTTAAATAAAAATTCTCAAGAAAATATATCATTTAATGATACAAAAAATCATTTATCAGATATAATTTGGGTTTGGAATAAATCAGAAAAACATTTTGAACCAAAAACAACACAAGAATTAATAGCTGATAAAAATTTTGTTCAATATGAAGATTATGATAGCGAAGGAGATTATTATGCTATAGACAATTCTTTGATTTATATTGAAGAAGAGAACGATATACAAAATGGATATTTTACAATAGATATGCATAATTCATATTTAGAAAATATAAGAAAAAATACTAAACAAACAATAGTTAGTTTATCAAACGATGAAAAAATAATAAATCAATTTGTGCAAAGAATTAATAAAGAAAATAGTTTGTTTAATACTAAAATAGAAGAAGTATTATATAAATTAGAAGAAAAATATTGTAAAAAATTTAATAAAGAAACTGAAAAAGAAAATATAAAAATAAAATTTTTAGAAATTAAATCATTGACTTTTAATCAACGACAATGGAACGAACTAACAGAAAAAGTTTTTAAGCAAGCACAATTAGATGAGTATACAACTTTAACTACTATACCTTATGTTGATATTTCAAAATATATTGAAGAAGAAAGTAATTTTATTTTTATGCCAGGGATTTATCAAGGAGAAAAAGTATTATTTAATGATGAATCTCTTACACCGTATTTATTAAAATGTGAATCACTTAATTCTTTATCTAGTTTAGATAATTCATTAACTAAATTTCTTGATGATTTTATTTATAGAATTATTACATTTAATGTTGATTTTGATAAAATGACAGTTCAAGAATTAGAACAAAAAGTGAAATTTATACCAAATAATTATAGTAATAAACCAAAAATAAAAATATGGATAGATAAAACATCTCCAAATGTTAATGTTGATTTTTTGAATAAATTAGAAAATTATATATTAAAAGAATTTTATTGCACATGTTTTTATAAAGGTTATAATTTAGAATTTACAGATTCCATAATATGTTATGACGATGATATTTCTGTGTGGATTACTTCTAGTGATAAATGGAAAGAAAAAACGGGAAGAAGTTTGACAAATGAATGGGGAACTTCACTTGCTAATAATGAGCCCATTTGGGTTACACCTTATTGTGATAAACAAATCTTTTATACAGCATTTAGTGTAATTCATGAATTGGGTCATAGAATTACAAGTTTTGCTACTGTTTTAGATATTAATAGATTTTATCATAAATATAACAATGATTCCCATGATATGCAACGCAATACATTAATGAGTGAAGGAAATTTAATAGATGCGTCTTGGTCAGATGATTCAAAAATTAACTTTGAAAATTTATGTGATATTCCATTATTTAAAATCGGAAGTCACGAACGTGCAAAATTAATATACTGGTATTTCATTTATTTATATAAAAAAAGAAATGAATAAATTTAAAAATTTGATATTATTAATTTGGGTTTTGTTTGTTTGTTGTTCATCAAATAATACAAAAAAAATCAAAAAAATTGAATATTCAAATTATTCAGAAATTCCTAAAAATGAATGTCTTCATCCTTTAGAATCACCAATAGTGATAGACAATTTCGTTGATTTAGGATTTGTTAAACAATTAGATAAAAATTATTATGTTTCATATTATTATTATGGTTATATGAGAGGAACGTTACTTTTTATTTACACTGACAATGATACAATTCTTTATTATCCAATGTGTTTAGAATATAATCCGCCTAAAAAAACTAGAGTTCAATTTGTTGAAGAATATTTAAATAAATCCAAATATTTTGATATACATAGTTCTTTTGATAAATTAAAAAAGGCAAATTTGAAATTTTTGTTAAAACAAATACTATTTTTTGATGATAATAAATTGCATTTCACTGAAAAATTTTGTGAAAAAATGTATTTTTGGAATTGTGAAAATATTATAGATAATGAAGTTGTTAATGATAGTATAGATAAATTTCATTGGATTTTAACAGATACAATAAAAAAAATGACTTTTGATATTAAATTATATTTTAATAATTACAATTATTATTCATTAAATCTTGATACAATACAATTATGAAATATAAAATCTTTATATTAATTGTTTTTATCTGCTCAAGTAGTTGTTTAAAACAACAAAATAAAGCCGATAATTATATTTATTTATTTGATGATTCAGTAAAATTAAGAGGAGATGTTGATATTGATATTTTGAAAAAATATATAAATAACGAAGTTGATTATACATATCTTTTTGGAAATTATATTTCTATGAGTGTAATATTAGAATCACCAGCAATATATCATTGTTTTGTATATGAGTATTCAGAAGAAGAAAAGCAAGTTTGTTACTTAAAAATTGATGATGGTATAAAATATAATTTTATTCCTAATTATGATTCTTTAAACTATGATTTACAAATAACAAGAGAAGATTTAGTTTCTGGAAAAATGCCTTCGTCAAAATATTATAATATATTTGAAATGCGTAAACAATCTATTGAATACCAACAGTTAACTAATACATGTGATGATATAGACGATTTAACTGATTATTTAAATAATTCAATATTTTTTCAAAATTCTAATATTAATGATTCTATAAAACAAGAATTATTACTTGAGTTTATTAAGATAACTCAAATTTTTTTTGTTGAATATTTTTATGACATTGAATTACCATATTATCAGTTGTTTGAAATTTTTCATGGTTTTTCAATTCCTTGTGCTATAAAACGTAATTTTCAAACTGATTATAATAGTTTATATCAATATATAAAAGAAGATAAGGAATGGATAGAAAAGGCAAAGTCACAAATTGATACATGTTCAGATTTAGCTTATAAAATTTTAACTAAATGGGAAATATTAGCATTTCCAGATTTTAATGTTATAAAAGTTGATACAATACCAAGTGGAAAAGAAATATTTTTTAAATCTAATATAAATCATTTCCAGAATAATAAATTATTTTGGTTTGATATTAATTGTATTAATGGAGAATATAGATTAAAGAAAAAATTCTTAAATAAAGAATTTATTTTTACTTCTAAAATATATACAGTTCCCATTATTTTATAATGTGTAACCTGAAAATGTTGCTAGAAAATATCAAACTTGAAATATCAGATTTAAAAAACTTTACACATGGCGGTTCAAATTGGCATTCTGTTTATAATTCTGACCAAAAATTAGTTTTAGAAGCCTACGACAAAAATATAAATGACGATAAATTTTATCTATTTTTCATTGACAATGTTTTAGACAAAAAAGACTCATAAGGAACATCCGTATCTGGTTATATGCCACGAGGTTATAATTGTGGATTTATATACGAAGGAGGTTCACTCCACACCGTTGCTCACGAACTTGGACATGGCATTGGAAATCTAGAACACGCATTTGTAAATTCAAATTCTTCTGGAAAAACTAAAAATTTGATGGATTATTCTTATGGAACAGAACTGTATCATTTTCAATGGAATGAAATTCAAGATCCAAGCAGAGTTTGGATGAAATGGAGTAAGGAGGAAAGCGAGGGAGAAATGTTGGATTTTTCTGAAAAAAATACTGCTAATTTTAATAAAAATGTAGCCTCTTTGCTTAATGAATTGTGTAAATGCCCTTCATTTAAATTTGTATTTGAAATACTTTTAGGTGATGAAAAAAAGATAGTAAATGTTAAGCAAGTATCTCATAATGATAAATTGTATAAGGTCGATTTTAAAACAACATGTGGTTTTTGGGATGCAAATACATTTACTTTATGTCTTTTTTATGATGAAGGAAGTAATTATAATTATAATATTTCAACAATTATTGAAGAATTTTATCATGCAGCTCATTATATTTATTTAAAAAATAAAGGGACTGATAATTTGGCGAAAATATTTTTGACTCAAACAGAAATCGAAGTTGAATTATTTAAATATTTTATTATGTATTTTATTAATAAGCACAAATCTGATTTTTCATTAGTAGTGAATAGAGATGAATTTGATTCATTTTCAATTAGTAATGATAATCAATTAATTGAAACATTTGAATATATGCATAATATGCGACCTTGGGAAAAAAATTGGGTTATTATGGGTATAAATAATCCACAAAAAAGTGATAATAAAATAAAAGATTTTTATAATAAAACAGAGTTTTTAATGTATAAAACACCTTTTATATCCCAAATAAAATCATATGGATCATATGAATCGATGAATTTTGAAAAATTTGATACTTCTATGCCTTTCTTTTTTAATTGTGTATTGAGATGAATAAGAAGAATTGTATTTTAATTTTGTTGGTTGTTTTAGGATTGTTGTTTGTAAAATATAGCAATGGTTTTCTTGATAACTTTTCTAAAGATACCAATTCCTACGAAACTTATTTGAACATGCATAATCAGATGAATAGGAATTTTGAATTAGAATTATTCAAAGCTTTTGTGGATACTATTTTGTTACATAAACATAATAGTTTTACAGAGAATGATATAGTCAATTTCTTTACCATGGATACAATTTGTTATGTAGAAAAAATTGGCTTTGATACTTTACGAGTTTATGGCTTGGATTATTATTTTATATTTAAAAATGGACTGTTAATCAAAGATTCTTCAAATTTTTATAAAGTAAAACCAATCGAGTTTGATTATTATTTGCAAAATAAAGAGATATATTATCCCTATTTACCATATTGTATAGATTGATATGAACCAGATGAAATACATTTTAAATATTCTTATATTTGTTGCTGTAGTTGCTGATATTCTCTTGTTTTCCAGCAAAGCATCGGAGTACGTGGCAATCAATAATAAATACGACTCAATACAGACTGAGTTGAAAAGTTTTGATGAGGCTAAATACAAACAATTCCTAATATATTGCAATCTTGTAGACACATTATTCAATTATCATCAAAATTCTATTTCTAGACAGAAATTGATAGATTTCTTCGAGTATAATGGAAAATCATATTTAGAGGTTAAAAATCAATCTGAATACAAATTTAATGATACCAAAATCACTTTCAGTTTCAGAGATAGTCAATTGGTATGCAACTTTCCATTATATTATCGTCTCGACACTACAATAAATGAAAAATTTATATTCAAAAAAGATTTTCTATTTTATTTGCAGAATAAATATACAAATTAGTTTTTTTGTATCCTTTCTATTAACCTCCTCAAAAATCAAAGACACTGTTTTAATTTCCGAAAAATTTGATTAGATTTGCGTAAACGTAAACGGCAAATTCATTGCCGTAACCATCGACGAAAACGGCACGCCACACGAAACACAATTAAAGAACTATGGTTCTCTAAAATAGTGCATTATAACCGATGGCAAAGGAGATAGTTTAGTAATTTCAGAATACAATTTACCCATGGGCATCACAGAATATCGTGCAACAGGTGGCGATAGAGTTTTACTTAACAATTATCACAGGAAATTAGACTCGTTAGCTAATTTTCAACTCAACTTTTTGCCCGTAAGTAAACAAGTTTACGGTTTTGATTATTTAGGTTCTGACAACCATGGAATTTTTTCAACAAATGAATTTTATCCCAAATCTGGAAGTTATGATTTTCGTTACAAATCAATTGAAACTACAAAAACCGACTATGTAAAAGTTGATTTTTCAAATTATAATGGCATCAAAGATAGTGTAATATTTAAAGACCGTTATGGTATAAAACTCAAATTATCAAAAGATAACATTTTAACATTTACTGGCACACAAAAACCTGATACAAATTATATTTATGCGTATGATAATTTAGGAAAAAGAATAGGAAAACTCTTTGTTTATACATACAAAAGACAAACAAAAAACGTTGTTTTAGTGAGTGTTAACGGAGCAAAAATTGACAAAACAATAACCGCAGACGGATTAAATAAAATTTTTAAACCAGCAGTTACAGAATTTATAATTTCAGAAGATAAAATTGAAATTCCTGATTTAGAAACCT
>JAKSUC010000113.1 GCA_024413595.1 Bacteroidales bacterium | reverse complement strand
ACTTTATATTTACATAATCCGTTAAATATTCAAAAAAAAGACTCTACGGATATTTATAGAGCCTTCGTATTAAGTTTTTGGAATTTATCTCGGACAGTAATAAAACTATATTATTAAAACTGGTAATACAGTAAAACATATTTGTATAATTAAGAATTAATATTAATCAATACCAATAAAAAAAGGCGAACAATATTGTTCGCCTTTTTTTATTGGTATTGATAATTATTACATTGCCACTTTAAATATATTGTTGTTTATAACTACAACAAAAATACCACCTTTGTTAATGTTGATTTCGGTATGAGTGTTTGTAGATTTTAAAGATTTGATTAATCGTCCGTTAATGTCAAATATTTGTATTTGACTGTCGATGTTTTCTGTTTCAATGTATATATTATTATTATATCCCCAAACTTTGTATTGTGAGTTTTGTGAAATTTCGTTTGTTGGGGTTGGGTCTAGTTTAGCTAATGTTTCTTTTTTAGTGTCGGTGTATGTATCTCCATTAAAATTGAATGTAGCTGTATAAACTTTTAAACCTTCAGCTTCTGTGGTTGGTTCTTTTTCAATTTTTGAAGTTATAACACCGTCAATAGTTTGAGAATCGTCGTCTTTTTCACAAACAAAAGTTGCAACAGATTTTGTATAGTTGGTCCATGTAAATGTTGGAGCTTTGTATTTGTGACCAAGAACAGGTAATTCAATTGATTTAGAATTATCTGTATATGTATTGTATGTGGCTTTATAAACAATGCTACCTGTTTTAGTGCATGAAGGTTCAATCTTGCTATCTTCAGAAATTTTGCATTTTTCCGGACCAACATTATACATGTTGTTTTCGTCACAGAGCAATGTAAATGTAGCAGTTGGAGGGTTAGAATCGTAGTTCCAAGTGAAAGTTGGAGTGGTTCCAAGTTTCGCTAATGTTTCTTTTTTAGTGTCGGTGTATGTATCTCCGTTAAAATTGAAAGTAGCAGTATAAACTTTTAAACCTTCAGCTTCTGTGGTTGGTTCTTTTTCAATTTTTGAAGTTATAACACCGTCAATAGTTTGAGAATCGTCGTCTTTTTCACAAACAAAAGTTGCAACAGATTTAGTATAGTTGGTCCATGTAAATGTTGGAGCTTTGTATTTGTGACCAAGAGCAGGTAATGGTATTGTTTTGTCTTCGGTGTATTTGTAATTATCAGTAGAATATTTGCCATATTTTGCAATGTATTTTACACTACCATTTGTTGTACATGTAGGCTCTGTTTTTTCTATTTCTGTAACATCACAATCTTTTGTAACGAAATTTTCTTCGTCGGTAAATAATTTTATTTGTGCTGTTACAGGTGTAGATGTTGTATTCCAAACAAATTCTGTTTTAACGTAATCTTTTATATTGATGCCACCAAGAGTGAATGGAATGCCATAATATTCACATTCTATATTATTATTGTCAGTTATACAATTGATTATAAGATGTTCTTTGTCGTTTTTTGTTACATCAAGATATTTTAGTTCTATGCTATTAAAATTATCAATAGTATAAGTGTCGAAATAATATGAGTCTGATTTGTTAAAATTAATTGTTAAAATTCCTTTAATATTGATGTTTTGACCATTTTTTAAGTTTGGCATTTTGAATGAAAATTTTCCTTGAAATGGTTTGTTACTAGTACCAGCCACCCAAATGTCTTCGTCAAAACCTTCAAAAAGTTTTCCGTTGCATATATCAGGTGTAATATAGTTTGTAACTCCTTCACATGTTGATTTAGTAAAATCAGAATTGTTGTAACAATTGGTGATAGCGCCTTCGTTTGATACGCATATTCCATCAAATTCTTTATTAGATTCACTAGAAAGTTTAACCAATCCACTGTTGTAGCAATTAATGATTTTGCCATCTGATGTGTTGTTATAACAAATACCACCAGCTTCATTTTCAGCCTTTACTGTACTAGTATTGAAACAATTTTGTATTGTTCCATTATTATTGGTGCAAATTCCGCCTGAAGAATAAGTAATATAAAAATACGAATTGATAACTCCTACATTTTGAATTGTACCTTGGTTATTTCCAAAAAGACCACAATAGTTTCCAGAGTTTATATATAAACCACTTATAGTGTGACCTTGACCATCGAATGTGCCTTTATAATAAACAGTTTGTCCCATCGAATTTCTATTTCCAATAACAGCCCAAGTTTTAAAAGATGATCTATTTTCTGAGTTTAATTCACCTTTTTCATTTATCACATTCGAATTGTCTTCTATATTATTTACAAGAACGGCATCTGCATTGGCACAATCACCTCCTTTATTAACATAATTTGCAAACCAATATAGATTACCTGTATTGTATATCTTTTTCAAGTTTAGGCTTTTGATTATAAATTTTGCTCTTGTATGTTAAAAAGCCTTTTTCGTCCCAAAATAATTCTGTGTTTGTAATTAATTCACCATCGTTATATCCATATACTTTTTCACCATTTAATAATACTGGGTAATTGCTCCCTATTGTTTGCCTCCAAAGATATTGGTTGTTTCCTTGATTTAATAAATACGCAACCAACCCAGATGAGATATCTGCTTTAGTTTTTACTTGAGAGTATTCTTGATTGTTTTGTTCTTTCTTATAGGATGGAGACTTTTCAATGTAATAGTTTTGCAGTTTTTGGGAACTTGTATAATTACCACTTATTGGACCTATATTGTTGTTTACCGCACGCATGTCTGATATTACTGTACAATTAAAACAATAATTACAATCACCGTTTCCGCATATGCCACCTACATATGTCCTTTCTTTTGTTGTATATGCTATTATTATTTCACCAAAATTGCTACAATTATTGATTTTATCAGCACTATTATTATTATTATTACCACATATACCGCCTGTATTATTATTATTATTATATATGGTTCCTGAATTTGAACAAATTGAGATACTACCACGATTATTCCCACAAATACCTCAGCATTCTACTTCGTTTTTTGAAGGATTAACATAACCTGAGTTAATGCATTTTTCGATTGTACCACAATTATATCCACATATACCGCCTAATGCTATAACTGACGAGAAACCTTTACAATCATTATTAACAACGCCACTAAAACTACAACCTATAATTTTTCCGCCATTATTATATCCACATATACCTCCGACAATAGCGTTGCCATAAAAATACGAGTCTTCAATTTTAACATTTTGTATGACTGCATTTTTACCAATAACTCCAAATAAGCCTACGTAGGGAACGGAATTAGATTTATCATATTCATAATATACTTTTTTTAATTTCTTACCATTTCCATCAAAAGTGCCATTAAATGGGTATTGCGATGTTCCAATACAGTTATGTGATTGTATTAGTGATGAAACATTAGAATTTATTTTTTCATTTATTGTTAGTGATTCGCCTTCAAAAAATACAATATCGTTTTCGAGTTTATAATAAGCTTCATTATATTTTATACCTGATTCTGAGTCACCCCTATTGCTCCAACTGGCCATTAATATAAGATCATTATAAGAAGAGATTAGGTATGGATCATCTTTAGTTCCTCCACCAGGTAGACCAGCCCAACAAACATTAGTTGCCAAAATACAGCAACACAATACGGATAATATCCGTAAGGAAAGATTTTTAATTTTCATAATATAAATATTTAAAAGTTTATGTTTTTTCTTTAGCTAATATTAAATGCAAAGATATTATTATTTTATTGATTAATTCTTTTTTTGTAAAATTTAACATAAGACAAATGTTTTATGTTTATTTAATTATAGAATTATAATGTTCTACAGCTAAATCAGAATATTTATAAAATTTGGTGAATGGTGTAATCACTAAATCGGTATGAAATTGAGCAATGTTTGATGTGTTTTCTAACATTTGGATTGTTGTTTTTTTAAAAATAACACCTTTATTATATGCAGTTGATAAAAGTTTAACTTGATTTGTTTTTGTATATGATTTTAGTTCAGGATAATAAAAAAACATAAGTTTTAAGAATATAGCAATGTATAAACATTGATAGTTGATGTTCGTCAGTCGTTTTATGCGTTGTAATCGAGCATATTCAGTTTTGTTAGAAGAGTCGAAATATAAATTGTAATGTTGTGCTAATGTGTCAGTAAAATTCCATTGATATTCTATATTTTCGGCAAACGAAGGTTTTATTTGAAATAATCCAATGCTAAAATCACCTTTATTGCTTCCATATTTTACGTATAATCCGTTAACAATAGATTTTTCGATTTCGTCTTGCAATTCGGAGTATCTTATTAATTCAGGAAAAATAATAGCTTCAACAATATTAGGATCAATATCTAATTTTGTTGAAGCATTATTAATATAAGTGCGACAATCTTTGGCAATGCTGTCGGCTTTGCTATATTGAGAAAAAGTTGGTATTGAAATATTAATCAATACCAACAAAATTATGTATTTAATACAATTCAAATCAGATTATAATTTATATTTATATTCATAAACGTTACCAAAATCATCAGCTTCGTACCAAACTAAAGTTTCGTTTTGTTGTTCAAACGCAATAGGGTAGAATGTAGAACCGTCAGGCATAGTTAATGAACCATCAGAAGCAAATACAACAACACGTTTACCGTCAGGCGATTTGTAAGTTCCGTATGCAGGACGAATTCTTTCACCGTTGTAATTTTCGTTAAAATCTTTTTTACCGTCAGGAGAAAGTTTACTTTTTTGTTCAAATCCAGTAACAAAAGGATAGATAACACTTTCGTAACGATAACATTTGATATTAGTTTTTTTCACTTGAACAGGTTGAACTTTAATTTCAGGAAATTCAGCAAAAGCATCGTGAAGATCGTTGATAATGTCGGTAACACAATTCCAATATTCTTCGTTGATGCTACATTCCATACCCATGTTATATTCAATTAAATCTTTACGATATTGAATTTTTTCAGGAAGAGTATTCTTTAATAAATCAATGTGTTTTTGAATGTTAGCTAACCAAATTTTAGAAGCATTAATTCTATAGTCTTTAACCATAGTTTCAGCTTGAGCATATAAAGCATTAATTTGTTCGCGGTCGTTAGTGTTTACAAGTTTAGTGTAAATAGCTTTTAAATCATCAATATATTTGTCAGAATATTTGTTACATTCGTTAATAGCAGCTTGATCGTTTTTCATAGTTTTTTGTTCTAATTTGATTTCACGTTGCATAAGTTCGAGTGTAGATTGTTGTTTTTGAGCTTGCTTGTGAATTTCAGAAGTTTGCTGTTTGCTTTTGTTTTCAGCGTCTTTCATTTGTTTAGCTAAAGTTGGGTATTTAGTATTAAGAATGTTTTCAACTTCGGCATGAGTAAGGTCTCGACCTTTTTTTGTGGTTTCAGTTTCCCAATCTTTATAAAATTTATCAGTCATTTCAGCACTAATACCCATTTGAGTTTCGCTATTTTTTAGAGTATACTTGTAAACTTTGTTATATTTATCACGCATCAAAACAATTTGTTCAATTTCAGTAAGTTTACGTTTTTTAGCTTTTTCTAATTTTTCGATTTCTTTTTCCATGTTTTCTGTTTGTTGCGAAATCTCTTCCATTTCTTCCATGCTACTGAAACCCATTTTTTGGAGATAAGCGTTTTGGTCAAAATTGCCATTAGCAAACATAGCATTGTTGCCACCCATTTTGTGAGTCATCATTTTTTGTATAATAGCGTTTCTTGTAGCTTCCGGAGTGTCATCTTTTTGTAATAATTCTAATTCTTCAACAGTAATACCGTTTTCAGCAGCAGAATTTTCTAATAATTTTTTTTGTAATGCTTCTTCGTCTTGTTCTGTACAGCCTTTAGTTTTAAAAAGTTGTTCAATTCTTAATTGAACAGAAGCTATTTTTGTGTAATATGCTTTGCGTATATCTTCAGTAGGATTGGCAAGTTGTTCAGGAGTAGGCAATGATGGTAATTGAGCAATAAGTTCTTCAAAAGTAGAACCAGTTGCAGGTTTTATATTGACATTAGGATCGTCCCACGATGCAATACTAATTTTTTCGTGAGTACGCATTTTTTCTGTGTTTGGTATCATTGATTGAGATTCGTCGTCATAATCGTTATAGTTGTTTTCATAACTATTATAGTTTGGAATTTCAAAGTCAGAATAGTTTTCTTGGTTGTTGTTTTGATAGTTTTCTTGATTGTTGTTTTGATTATTGTTATTATTTCCACCTCCCAAACGTTGATTAACAGCTTCTTCTGCTTTTTGTTTAATTTTATTTAGGAAGTTTTGTGCATTGCTCGTTGTTTGAAACAACAAAAATGCAATGAAAAGGAGAAGTATTTTTTTCATGTTTTTTTATTTTTTAGAATGTTAATAATGAATTATTGTGTGATTAATTTATGATGCTAATATAATAAATATTATTGATATAACAACCATTATTTATTTGCAGTTGATTATTAAAAATGAAATATTGCACTATTGTTTTTTTTGTGTTTTTTGTTTTATGTTTAATTTTATTTTGATAACATTTTATAAAAATTATATATTTGGCTGATTTTTAAAACTTAAAAATAACTTATCATGAAAATAAAATATTTATTAAGTGCATTATTAATAAGCACATTAATGAGTTGTGGTTCAAAATCAACTCAAAACAATGAAACAACAGAACCCAAAACAGAAACCACAGAACCCGAAAGTGAAATGACAAACGAAGAATATGAAGCTTCAGATTGTGCAGATTGTGACGATGAAGTTGATATTGCTACTTTGTTTTCAAGTAAAATTGAAGAAATTTATGGAAGTGATTATGGTTCTTCAGAAATGTATGTCGATGATTTAGATGAAGATGGTATTGATGAATATATTGCTTATGTAAATCATTATGTTGACGGAGAATGTAAAACAGTAGAAGATAATTATCTTGCTGTAAATTATATAGATGGCAAATTGAATGTTTTGTTTCCTCAAGATGATGATTTAGATATAAATAATTTTGAATTAGGTAAAGGTGTAATAAAATATTCAGGAATAAATAAAGAAAATGAAATGGTTGATATGTTCCTAATATTAGAAAATAGTAAAATTGTTAATAAAGTTTATCATAGATATTCTGAGTCTGATTATTTTTTAAAAGGTTTAAATCAAGAAGCTTGTAATGAAGAAGATGTTGAACAATATTTAAATATGGAAACAACTCCTTTTATAGAGCTTCCTGAAGATAAATTTGAATATCCTTGGGGATAGTTATCAATAAAAAAGGTTGTCAAATTTTTGACAACCTTTTTTGTATTTAAACTATTCTAAATATTTCAAAACTTCTTTTTTATAACCTCTAACCACGCAAACAACACCAC
>JAKSUC010000112.1 GCA_024413595.1 Bacteroidales bacterium | reverse complement strand
ATTGATTTACTTATTGATCGTAACGATAATATTATTAATATTTGTGAAATGAAATTTTAAAAATGATAAACTTAAAGTTTATAGCAATAGTTTCAATAAGTTTTGTAATTGCCATACCAATAACATATTTCATAGTAACAAAATATTTTTCAGAATTTATGGACCATTGTCCAATATATTGGTGGATTTTTGCATTAGGATATGCAATAGCTTTGGTTTTATCAATTTTAGTTGTTACTCTAACATGCTACAAAGCTTCTATCGATAATCCTGTTAATACTTTGCAAAAAGAGTAGGAAAAAATTCTGAAAGAATTTTTTTAATTAAGAATTAAGAGCTGAATTCAATTAAAAATGCGAGTGTGATGTGGGCTATTCAAAATTCAAAAATCAAAAATTGATTATGTAGGTGGAAAGGTAGTGGACGAGTTTGAGTTAGAATTATTTATTTACATATTTCATTAGTAATTCCATTGAAATACCAAATGGAACTGCAATTTGATTGCCTATTTGATTATAATTCTCTTTTATTAGCTTTATAATATTCCAATTTCTATTAATAAATTCTTTTTCGGGTTCTGTTTTTTCTATATTAAATACTATGTAATATGGACTACTTTTAGGTGTATAAAGATTGTTATAGCTTGAGTTCTTAATTATATTCTCTTTACTAATTACACGTGCACCTTTATCATTAAGTCGTAATAATAATTGTGGATAATTGGGTTTACTATGTAAAAGAATATATTTGGCAGTGGTTATTTCTTTAGTTAATCTTAATGAACCATTTTGAGTTCCTGTTCTTGCATTATATATTTTATTATATTTGATCCAATTTAGTTGGTTTTCATCTTTGTAATATGCTATTATAACATTTGTGTCTGATGGAATTAAATTTCTATCTTCTCCAAAAGGTTCTGGCATAGGTTCACAAAGCATTGTTGGTGCGGTTTCATGAATTTCATAATCATAAAAGGCTTTACGTTCTCGTTGTGAAACTCTATTTAAGAAATGTTGAAGAATTTCTTTTAAAAAGTTTTTTAATTCTTTTGAGTCTTGATCATAACTATTTGGATTTATTGAAAATGCACCAAGTCCTGGTATTATTTCATGAAAACCTCTTAATGTTTTATCTTCTGTTCCTGGATATAAAACATAAGAACCTCCTGTTCTTCTTATTGCATCATTATAAGCATGCATCTTTAAAATATCAACTCTTTTATAATTTCCGATAGACTCTTGCTCTTTTTCTTGTGCAAATTCTTCTTCGTTTTCTGTTTCTTGAAAATATATTTTATTTACTCGATATTTTGCATCAAAATGTATATGAACTATTATATTTTGTTTTTCAGCTTCTTCTTCACTTACATCTCCGGGCCATATTGATAGTGTATAATCTGGTCGCATTGGTAACGACCATGAACCACGAGTATTTATATCGGTATTATGTGTAAATGTTCTATTATAAAAAAATCTTACATTTATATTTCGTGTTGGTGTTTTATAAACGCCACCTACCATTATTTGACGTCCTTGTTTGATATTTAAATTTATACCATTATCATCTTTTTTTACTAAATTTGATTTATCTTTTGGATTTATTGAAAATAATTCACTGATTAATTCTAACAATTTAAAAAACAACCAATATTCATATAATGTTGCAATATTCTTATTTCCTGCATTATAAACATTGTCACCACCTTTCCAAGTAAGTTTTGAAGCTAAATCAAAAATAGTCCAAGCCTGCAATACTTCTCTATAACCTTCTTTTTTTTGAAGGATAGGACTATTTAATGCTACAAATTGTGCTTGTTTTACTTGTTTAAAAAAACTATGACATAAAAACTCTTCTAATTTATTACAACAATTTCGAGACTCTAATTCTAAACGTGCATTTTCGTTGCTTAACGAATGTATATAATCACAAAATGAGTGAAATGTTTGTAATACATATTTGATAAATCTATTTTCAGGAGTATCTATTGTGTCTTCTTTTGATTTTATTTGAATAATTTTCGGAATACTATTCATTCCTGCAATAGATTTTTCATTAGGTAGTTTTATTCTATTTTTTGACGAAGTTATTTGTCTAAGTTCATTTCTTCCAAGACGTTTTACGCTACATATTGATTTATTATCAATTGTTTCTGTCCACTTTTTAACTGGATTATATAATATTTTGTTTATAGCTTCTTCAAATTCTTCACTTTCTATAATAGATTTTACAAAAGCAAATTTTTGATAAAGTGTTCTTTGGTCGTCTTGGTCGGTAGGTTCAAATTTTTGTGTTACTGGAGAGCCTGCCAACATTACTAATTCTGTATAATAATTAGTAATGTCATTTAGCATTTTTCGGTAATCACTTCTGTAAGAAGTTTTACTCGATTGTATTTCAAACGAAATTGTATCACAAAATAAATTATCTTTATCACAAATCAAAAGTTCTAATGTGCCTACAAAATTGCCTGTTATAATACGACCTTCGTTATTTTTTATATTAGACTCTTTTATTATGGGATTTTTGTCAAAATGAAATCCTTCTTCTAAATAATATTCATACTCTTTGCCTTCAAATAATTGATAGCGTGCCTCTCCATTCTCTTCTGCATCGTCTACTTCTTTAAAGAAGTTAGGCTCACAAAAAAGTTTTAGGGTGCAATTGTTGAGTTGAATATTAATTTCTGACATAATATTTTATGCTTCGGCAAAACTTGTAAATCCATTATCTATCATTGTGTGATACATTCTTAGTATCTTATCTGCGGACTCTTTATATAAAATATTATCTTGTTTTGCATCACTATCATTTGAAATATCTTTTGGGTTACTTTCATAACATAATTTCCATAAAGTATCTATTGTTTTTGATAGTTTCTTTTTTGAACCATGCAATTTTGGTAACATTTTTTGCAAAATGGCAGTGTCTATTGAATTATAAATTCCTAAATCATTTTTAGATAATAATATATATCTAAACATTTCAGAAAGTGTACGATAACCAAATTCTGAATTTACAGATTTTAAAGCCTTAAAAAATTCTAATAGTTTATTTTTTATATCACTATCTAATTCTAAATCATTATTTTCTTTTGATTTATTTACAAAGTCATCAGCCATATTAGCACATTTACTATATGCTATTTCTTTATTTATAGGTTTTTGTTCTTGTAAAAATGAATTCATTTCATCTTCTGAAACCTTAAATTCAATAACATTTGCTCTATCTAATACTTTGGGACTGAACATATATGTTGTTTCATCAACATTGATTGTGCCGATGATATATAGGTTTTTAGGTAATGATATTTCTGTAGGAACGTTATTATTTCCTTTTGTCCATAATTTTATTTTTTCGCCAGACTCCATTGAACTGAGAAAATCTGCAAAATAACGTTCTACAACGCTCATATTCATTTCGTCAAGTATCAAGAAATATGGTTTTGTAGAATTTTCATTTGCTTTTATCAACAAATCTAAAACACCATTTTCTGGTTTAATATATTCTTCTTGATTTAAAGCATTTGGATATCCTAAAAGTGGTTCTCTGTTAGTCCAATCTGCACCAACCGAAACTGTACAAACTTGCTCGTTTATATTTTCTGCAAGACATTTAGCAAAAGTAAGAGCCAATTGTGTTTTTCCCGAACCTGCCAACCCACTTAATATTACAAATGGTTTTGCCATTAATGAATATGCAAAGCGCATTATTAATTCATCTGAATAAATCAAATTTGTTGATTTTATTGCTTCTATGATTAGTGTAATTGAGAAAGGTGATTGAGATAGAATATTTTTATATGCTTGTTTTTTTAATAATCTATAAGAACCATCTTTTTTCTCAATTATGTAATTTGGATATGCAATAGCAAGGTATTTTGAAAAATTATCTATAGTTAAATCTCCATTTTCTTTATCTTGCCATTGTGTTGAAAGATACGCTAAATTATTATTAAATGAGAATTTTTTATTTTCAAACCATCTTGTAATTTTAGACTCTGTATTATTTCGTGCTATAATTTCATCGTGCGTAGCTATTAATAATATACTAATTAAAGGTTCAAAATCTAAAGTAGCAAATTTAATAGTAGTTGCAGTATCTTTTTTGCATTTATTGTTAATAGCAAATTGGTTAAATGATTTTAATGAGTCAACTTTCTCTAATTCACAAAATACCTTAAATATAAAATTACATAATGTTTTGTCTGAACATATTTCTGTTGAATTATTTTGAGTCGTTTCGAGTGTAGAATTATTACTTATATTATTATTAAAATTTTCAAAAAAATATTTTTTATCGAAACGATTTATCAGATTGTTCATAATCATTTTGTAATTATTTTGTAAGGTAACTATATTGCTTGAATTAATATTAAAGACGTCGGAATATTTATTTAATACATTCTTTATTATATCAACATTTCCAATATCTTCACAAAATATATTTTTACAAATATTTTTTTAATCATCATTCCCATTTTTTTCAATATATTCAATTATACTTTGAATTAATAATTTAGGTTGGATATCAATAAATGAGGATTTATTATTATATGGATTAGGAACATAGTATTTATGTATCCACATTTTTAAATAAGATTTAGCTTCTTCTAATGAAATATTATTTCTAAATCTTGGAATGTATATTTTTTTGTCAGAATCTTCATAATATAAAGCCAATTGACATGCATATTGATATACAGTTCTAAAAAAACCATCTCCAAAAGTTGAATTTTGCATATATTCTCTGAATTCAGAAATTGACATTTCTTCTTTTGGTAATTCTTCTACTATTTTACAGATGGTTTCTGGTGTAAAATTTAGCCATCTACATAAAGGATCTGCCATATTTTTCAGTCTTTAAATACAAATTGCCTATGATATTCTAAGTATTGAATACGATATTCATCGAGTGGTAATCTCTGAATATAATCGTCGTTTTTAAGTCCAATTTTTTCCCAATTATATTGAGATAACCATTTTGATAGAAAAACTCTTTTATCATTAGAAAATGTTATAAACCCTTGGTCAAATAATTTATCATATAAAGGACTAAATATAAATCCATTTTTACTATCATATTTTTCTTCATCATTGCAAACTGCGTATGGTTTAATATGACTTGCTATTAATAATCTATCTTCGGTTATTAATGAAAATGGACAAAATTGACATTCTTCAAGTAATTGTTTTCTAAATTTTGCTTGACCTCTTCTAAGTTTAGTTATTACATCATCACTTTTATTATCAGTTTCTTCTGTCAAATTATCATTTATATTAGTATTCTTTTTTCCATAAATATATACAAATGCTTGAGTTTTATCAGCTATTGCGTCAAAATCAGCAAATAATTTCCAATAATAAGCATTACCTTGTGTTGTATTAACTTCCATTATAGATAAATAACTTACTAAAGGAAGAGCAATTTCTCTAATAATATTATATCCTTCATCAGGAGAATTAACATATCCACGAACTCCTCCTGCATTTTGATCTTCTACTTTAAACCAAATTACATTAGGTAAATTGTTAATCTTATTATATCTTTCATTCCAAATTGCATCATTAATATTGTAATATGATTGTGATGGATTATAATATTCCTTTTTTAGATTTAATAAATATTTAATTAAATCTTCCTTTAGCATAAAACAATTTAGTTCAAAGCCTTGTGTTCCAAAAAAATCATACATTTTGTTTTTTGAAGCTATATATAATTTTGCTTCTCCATTCCCTCCACCTATTTTGTTCGATTTAATCACAAAACTATCCGCTATTGTAACAATAGAATCATATATCTTATTTACTTTGGTTATTTTAAATTGTTCCATTATTCTCCGTATTTTGTTATATCTAATTGTTTTAATATAGCGATTAATACATCAACTACTATGCTATTACCAGCTTGTTGATAAGCTGAAGTATCACTAACTACTATTTTATAGCTATCCTTAAATCCCATTAATCTATGGCATTCTCTTGGAGTTAATTTTCGTATTCGTCCTTTATGTGTAACATAATTATCAACTCCAGCTCTATGCATTTTGTGCATAGATTGAAGTAGAGGTCTTGCTACTTCTAAATCTGTTTCTGTACTCGTTTTGAAATTTTTAGTTCCTGAGCACAAAACATATTTAGCTACTTTTTCTGATAAATAATATTTTTCTTCAACGTCTCTTACATCAAAAATAAATTCATCAAAATCTTCATCAATTGGTTCGTTAATGGCTTGAGGATGATAGATAAAATCACCATGCCAATTAAATTGTTGATTTCTTTTTTGACAAAGTTGAATATCTCCGTTGATTTGTGTATATGATTTTTCTCTATTTTTATGACTTGTTACGAATTTAATTCCTTTCTCTTTTAAAAAGTATTTAGAATCTATATAATCTTCAAGGAAATCATACATTATATATTCTAAAGGTATTGGTGCAGGATATTTAAAATCTGTTTTATTTTTAAATCCCAAGCAATATACACGTTCTCTATGTTGTGGAATTCCATAATCTTTGCTATTTAATACACGGAAATGAACATCATATCCTAAATCTTCAAATATATCATGCATTACTTGCCATGTTCTACCTTTATCGTGACTTAGTAATCCTTTAACATTTTCAAATAAAAATAATTTAGGTTCTGTTTCTTTTACTACTCTTGCAAATTCATAAAATAAAGTACCTCTTGCATCTTCAAAACCAAGCCGATGTCCTACCATTGAAAATGCTTGACAAGGTGCTCCTCCTATTATAAAATCTACTTTCCCATGATATTTTGTAGCATCAAAATCTCTTACATCTGAAAACCAATTTTCTTCCGTTATATCATAATTTGCAAAATAACTTTTTTTACATTTTTCCTCAATATCGCCAGCAAAAATAATTTTATGTTTAAGTTTTAATCTTTGAAAAGCATGTTCAATTGCACCTATTCCCGAAAATAACGTTCCAATTCTAACTGTTTTATCAGGACATGAGAACTGTAAATCTTTCCATGAAGGACCTTCTGATATATCTTCTTGAACTAATTCTTTTCCTGAAAGTAATTCAGCTTTTTTTTTGACAATAGATTTAACCTTTTCTATTCTTTCTGAGTTTTCTATAATATCTATTTTCGCTGTTTTAGCCATTTTATTTTCCTTGTGTTCTTAATTATTTATTTTGCAAATATACCAAAATCCTCCAACCTTTCACGTATTTTAAAAGAAAAGTAAAAAAAATATTTCCCTACACCTTATATATTCATTCATTTTTCATTTTTCATTTTTCATTTTTGATTTTTGAATTCACACATCCAACTCGTCCACTACCTTTCCACCTACCTTATCAATTTTTGATTTTTGAATTAACACTTCAAACTTGAATTATTAATTATTAATTTTTAATTGTTAATGTTTCTGAACAAAACTCTCATTGCAGGTGATAAGGATGCAATGTTTCTGAACAAAACTCTCATTGCAGGTGATAAGGATGCAATGTTTCTGAACAA
>JAKSUC010000111.1 GCA_024413595.1 Bacteroidales bacterium | reverse complement strand
TATAAAATTAACGGAAAGTAGAATAAAGATATAAGAGTTAAAAGTTTAAAACAACGTTCAAGAAAATGATTAAAAATATAAAAATTGAAATTAATTGAAAAATAAATAATTCAAAATATCTAGAATTTAAAAATAAGACATAAAAAACTATTATTTAATTGTTAGAAATTAAATAAAATTAGTGCAAAAATGTTATTAGTTCAAATAATTTAAGTTCAAAATTTAGAAAATAAGCATAAAATACCCACTTTAAGTTTAAAAATAAAGCGAATGATAGTGAAAATTTAAAACAAATAATCTATTCGGCACAAAAAATATAAAAAATCTAAGTTTTTAATATATTCTAAAATTTTAAATTTATGATTTTATTAAAAATTAAGAGATATAAAATTTTAATAGGTAAAAAAGGGAATAATAAAAGATTTATTCTAGAACAGGAAGTAATTTTGCATCATTCCATTCTTTTGTTAAGGAACTATAAATATAATAATTGTTTTTGCCTAAATCGTAATAAATAATAAAAACATCTTCTTTTGAATAGAAAAAAGGACCACGATCTTCTGGTTGGTTAAGATTTAGTTCATCAAAATTATTAGGATATTTATTAAAAAGATTGTGATAAGTTTCAATTCTCTCTTTAAGAAAATTGCCTTGAGTTTCCATTTCAGCTTTACTAACTTTTATTCCATAAAAATATGAAATAGCAAAAACACCAAATAAAAACAATATGGCAAAAATTATTTTTTTGTATTTCATAGTCAATCTTAATTAATATTTCTGAAAATTTCGTTATATTTCATTGCAACTACGGGTTCAGAAAATTCAGTTTCAACTTTTAGTCTTGAATTTTGTGTCAATTTATTATAGTCAGCTTCAAAAAGAATATATAAAATACCATTAGCTAAATCATTAAAATCATTAGGTTTAGCAAGCCAACCAGAAACCTTATGTTCAATCATTTGAGAAATACCACCTACGTTAAAAGCCACACATGGAGTTCCACAAGATAACGACTCCATAATAGTATTTGGCAAATTATCTTCTAAAGAAGGTGTTACTAAAACATCACCAGCAGAATATAATTGAGCCATATCAACTTCAGAATTAATATATCCAGCTTTAACAACATTGTAAGGCAATTGGTTAAAGGCGGAAATATCACCATTTCCAAAAACTAACAATTCAATTTCATTATCATATTTTGGAAAAATATTATGAATGTATTTTAAAGCATCAATAAGAAATGAATATCCTTTGCGAGGATCAGAGAAATTAGCAGCTCCACATAAAATTACTTTTTTTTCTCCTAAATTCCAACGTTTACGAGCAATTTCAACATTATTGCATCTAAAAATTTTGGTATCAATTGGATTTGGAACAGAAAAAATTTCATTTTCAATCATCATTTTCGATGTTTTTGCTATATCAGCTAACCAATTGCTACAAGCAATGTATTTAATATTATTTCTATTTGGAATTGAAATCTTTTTTTTGAAAAATCTATTAGAAAGATCTCTATTTTTAGAACCATTACTTATATAAAAACAATTTCCACAGCCTAAAGTAAAATTTGTACAAAGACTTGTATAATGACAAATACCAGTAAAATAATGCATATCGTGCATAGTAAAAACTATTTTCTTTTTCATAGAAATAAGTTTTTTTAATGCTTTTATCGATAACATGCCTTGACTAGCCCAATGAATATTGATTACATCAGCTTCTTTAACAAGAGGATTATTTACTAAATCGTAAACACCAAAACGACCAGTAGATACGGCAAATAATTTTTTTCGCTTTAATGATTTTAATGCAAAAGCAATTTCTACACGTTCAAAACAAAATGAAAAAAAATTTGCTACCTTTCTAAAGAAATTAGTATTTACTGTAAAAATATCTTTATCATCAGAAATTTTATCACGTACAAGCATTTTAACATCAACGCCATTATTTCGAAGGGCATTAAATATTCGAGAGCAAGCAATTGCAGCTCCTCCATTACGATCTGACGTTGAAATTAGCAATGTTTTCATTTTATATTTATCAAGCAAAATTGGTAATGCAAAAATAGTAGGATTTTATGAAAAGATATTTTAAATATGAATTAAGTATATAGAGTGATTTTCAATAGTTAAGTTAATATTTTTTTTGTTTGTAAATGACAAGTGAATATAATGTTGTTAAATTATAAAAAAAAAGTTCTTAAAGTTTTTAAATACATTAAAATAAAAAACTTTAAGAACTAAAATGATTAATTAAAAAATATTAATATCTGTAATGATCAGCTTTATAAGGACCTTCAACTTTTACTCCAATATAATCAGCTTGTTTTTGAGAAAGTTTAGTAAGTTTTGAACCAACATGAGCAAGATGAAGACGTGCTACCTCTTCGTCTAAATATTTTGGAAGACGGTATACTCCAATTTCATATTTCTTTTGCCACAAATCTAATTGTGCAAGAGTTTGATTTGTAAATGAATTACTCATAACAAAAGAAGGATGTCCTGTAGCGCAACCTAGATTTACTAAACGACCTTCTGCTAAAAGAATAATAGAATGACCATCTGGGAATATATATTGATCTACTTGAGGTTTTATATTAACTTTCTTAATACCTTTGATAGCTTCAAGACTAGCAACTTGAATTTCATTGTCAAAGTGACCTATGTTACAAACAATTGCTTTATCTTTCATAGCAGTCATATGTTCAGCAGTAATAATATCACAATTTCCTGTACAAGTAACAAATATATCACCGTATGGAAGAGCATCTTCAACAGTTACAACTTCAAAACCTTCCATTGCAGCTTGAAGAGCGCAAATTGGATCAACTTCTGTTACAACTACTCTAGCACCAAAACCTCTCATACTACGAGCACAACCTTTTCCAACATCACCATAACCACAAACTACAGCTACTTTACCAGCAATCATAATATCAGTGGCACGTTTAATACCATCAGCTAATGACTCACGACAACCATAAAGATTATCAAATTTACTCTTTGTAACAGAGTCATTAACATTAATTGCAGGAAATTTCAAAGTTTTAGACTCAAACATTTGATATAAACGATGAACACCTGTTGTAGTTTCTTCAGAAACACCACGTACATTTTTAATTAATTTGTGCCATTTTTGATTATCAATGCTTAAATCAAATTTTAAGCGTTTATAAAGTTGAATAGCATCTTCACCTTTAGGCATTTTATCAAGTATTGAAGGGTTATTTTCTGCATCAACACCTAAATGAAGCATTAAAGTAGCGTCACCTCCATCATCAACAATTAAATCAGGACCAACACCATCACCAAAAGTTAATGCTTGTTCAGTACACCACCAATATTCTTCTAAAGACTCTGCTTTCCATGCAAAAACAGGAACACCACGTTTTGCAACTGCTGCTGCTGCGTGATCTTGAGTAGAAAAAATATTACAACTTGCCCAACGCACTTCTGCTCCAAGTGCAGTTAAAGTTTCAATTAAAACAGCAGTTTGAACTGTCATATGAAGCGAACCCATAATTTTAGCACCTTTTAAAGGTTTTGAGTCTGCATATTTTTTGCGAAGCGCCATTAAACCTGGCATTTCAGCTTCTGCAAGTTCTAATTCTTTACGTCCCCATTCACTTAGAGACATATCTTTTACCTTATAAGGTAATGAAGCATCAAATTTTTCCATTTTTGATTATTTTTTTAGAGAAAGTATTTACTCAATCGTATTTATGGTTGAATAATTATTCCGCAAATTTACAAATGCTTATTAAATTTTCTTTTAAAATTATTCAATTTTAGAGAAATTAACTAAATATTTAGATATTAAAGATAAAATATCTAAATAATAAAACACCGCTTTACAATTGCGGAACAAAGCCCTTTTTTAACGTAAGGTGTGAGAAGGGTTTGTGGTTTTGCTCCCTGTAAAGCGGGTATATTTTTATTAACTAAATATTGAGTTTTCTACCTCAATATAAAGTTTATCATTTTTACGAACTCGTTCAGGAACAGGTATTGAAACAACATCACCTTTAACTGCTGTATCTACTTGAATATCATTTAATCTAATTTCAGAAATTGTAATTTCAAGAGTACCTGTAGATGGACCAATTATAAAGATTTTTGATCCTACAGAAATTTTACCAGTATTAATATATACTTCAGCAACACCTAAACGACTAAAATAATTGTTAATTGTACCAATAAATTCTTTATGATATTTAGCTTTAGAACCATGAATGTCGTTCCATTCACCAAGACGTTGACCTAGATAATAACCATCCCAAAATCCACGATTAAACACTTCGGAAAGTTTATCTTTCCAAATTTTAACCTTATCTTGATTAAATGTATTTTCTTTAACAGCTTTAACAGCATCTTGATAAACTTGAGTAACAGTTTTAACATATTCAGGAGGACGTGCTCTACCTTCAATTTTTAAAACTTCAACACCTGCCATTAACAATTTATCTAAAAATCCTATAGTACATAAGTCTTTAGGTGACATGATATATTCATTTTCTATATCAAGTTGAAGTCCAGACTCACGGTCAGTAACTGTATAATTACGACGACAAATTTGTAAACAAGCACCACGATTTGCACTATGATTTAATTCATGAAGACTTAAATAACATTTTCCTGAAATTGCCATACATAAAGCACCATGAACAAACATTTCGATACGTACTAAACCTCCTTTTGGACCACGAATATTTTGTTTAATAATTTGTTCATGAATATAAGCTACTTTATCAAGCGAAAGTTCACGTGCAAGAACAACTACATCACAATATTGTGAGAAAAATTTAACTGCTTCTATATTGCTAATATTTAATTGAGTAGAAGCATGAATTTCTACACCTTGTTGCAATGCGTATTGCAAAACAGCAGTATCAGAAGCAATTATTGCTGATACACCTTTTTGTTTTGCTAAATCAATCATACGACGCATTTCTTCTAAATCGTTATCATACATAACGGTATTTATGGCGAGATATGATTTTACATTGTTTTCGTTACAAGTTTTAATTATTTTATCAAGATCTTTTTCTGTGAAATTAACAGTGCTTTTAGCACGCATATTCAATTTACCAAGTCCAAAGTAAACAGAACCTGCACCTGCTTGAATTGCAGAAGCAAGCGACTCAAAACTTCCAACTGGCGACATTATTTCTATCATAATTTCTTAAAATTTACATTGCTAACAACCAAAATGATATTATTAAAAATATTAACGAACGAGTTAATGTTGAGACAAAATCAGAATTGTCTTTGATTACAAATCGTTTCAAAAATATAAAAATCAATCCTAAAAAAAGTAATATAATTGTAATAATATAAAACGAAGTATAATCTTGATCATTAAAATGCAATTTTGCACATAACGATAAAGACCATAAAATATATGAAATCCAAACTATACGACGTTCTAAAAGTCTAAACATAGACACTTTTTTTTCAAAAGGACGCACTGCCATTGCCCAATAGATTAATGCTAATAATCCTAATGTTGAATAGCAAATATATAATGAGTAAGGAACAATATTGTATATCAAATTAAATAAAGATAAAACCACCAATATTGCACAAATAGTTTCTAAGGCGTTAAAATTTTTCTCTACAAATGTTGATAACTTTTTCATACTAAATATTTTGGTTTAATATATTATTTGCTGTGTTGATTATTTCTTTTATATTTTGATTGTTCATACAATTAAAATGTTTTTTAGGGCAAGATTTATGACCTAACTTATTACAAGGTCTACATTTACAAAATACTTGAAAATCTTTACTTAAATTTCCAGGACAACAAGCATACATTCCAAATTCTGGAACTGTATTTCCCCAAATAGTTAAAACATTTTTATGATAAGCAGAAGCAATATGCATTAATCCAGTGTCATGTGCAATAACGAGTTTTGCATTTTTAACAATTCCTGCACTTACATTTAATGATACTTTTCCACAAAGATTTATTATATTTTTGTTAGAAGAATTATTTATAACAAATTCTGATGCTGCAATATCATCAGGGCCTCCTAATAAAATTATAGTAGAACAAATTCCACTACAAATATCTGAAATTAAATTATTGGGAAGTCGTTTTGTTGAATATGTTGCTCCTATAACAAAAGCTGTATAATAATCAATATTATTTATAATATTTTTTGCTTGTTGCTCATCTTCAGATGAAATATAATATTCTAATCCTAAATTATCATTTTCTATACCAAAAGTTTTTAGTGTTTCAATTTCTCGATCGGTTATATGAACATTAGGTAATTTATTGATTTTAAAAACTGTTAGCAACATCTTTTTAAAATCGAGTTTATTTAAAGTAAAAATTCTATTAGAAGATTTTAAAGCAGGTAAAATTGAATATTCTTGTTCAGAAAAATCTTTAGGTTTAGAAATATTTAAACTCCAACGTATTTTGTGACTTCTAAGATTATTATGTAAATCAATAACAAAATCAAATTTTATAGATTTAAGTTCATCTATACATTTATTATAATCAGAACCTAATAAATGTAATTGATCAATATTTGGATTTAGTTTAACTACATTTTTAAACTTTTCTTTGGTTAAAAAATGAAGAATAGAATTTGGAAAATATTTTTTTATCAATCTTAATACAGGAGTAATAAGAACAATATCACCAATTGAACTAAATCTAATAACAAGAAAATTTAATTTTATATTTTCTCTTAACATTATACTTAATAATTACGAATACAAAATTATAAAGAATAAAGCAATAAATAAAAATTAATCAGATATTTTACGAACAACAGTTAAACCATCACGAATAGGTATCAAAACATTATCTACACGATTATCATTTTGAACCATATCATTAAGTTCTAAAATACCTTTGGTATATAAATCTTTGCTATCAATTTCAGAAACAACTTTATCATACCATAAAACATTATCAATAAGAATATATCCACCAACATTAACTTTATCAAAAACTGTTTTATAATATGCAGGATATTGACGTTTATCACCATCAATAAAAACTAAATCAAATTTAATATTCATTTTTGGAACTAATAATTCAGCATCGCCAATATGTAAAAAAATTTTATCAGAAACATTTGCACGTTCAAAAAATTGACGAATATGATCTTCGTATTCATCACGAATTTCAAAAGTATGCAATTCACCACCATTAACAAGACCTTTTGATAAACAATATGCAGAATAACCTGTAAATGTACCAATTTCAAGAATATATTTAGGCGAAATCATTCTGCTAAACATTTCCATAAGTTTTCCTTGAACAGGTCCCGAAAGTTGTCGAGGCATAGTTGTGTATAAATTAGTTTTACGTCTTAAATCTTGCAAAACTTTATCTTCAGGTGAAGTATGAGCCTCAACATAATCTTCTAAACTATCTGTTATCATATTAAAATTCAAAATTACAAGTTAAATTCAATAATTAATGAGAAGAAATAAACTCAATTTTTTAATTATTTATAAAATCATAATTCAAAAAAATAAAAAAAGGTTGAAACTTTTGGTTTCAACCTCTGTAGTCCCTACCGGAATCGAACCGGTGTTACAAGAATGAAAATCTTGCGT
>JAKSUC010000110.1 GCA_024413595.1 Bacteroidales bacterium | reverse complement strand
GAAAATTTTGGATTAAATGTAGTTGTAAAATCATCAAAAGTTGATGAAAATTATATTTATTATTATAATTTAAAAGGTGAATATTTAAAAACAAAACGAAATGATTTACAACAAGATAGTTTTTTAATATATTCAAATATAAATCCAAAGTTTTTTGATGGTTGGCATGTTTTATCAAAAAGTGATACAGACTCAGTTGCATTTTCAAAAGTATCAGAAGGTGGTTATGGCTATATTTTCCGCGGAAAAGTCTATTCCAAA
The DNA here is from genome assembly GCA_024413595.1 of Bacteroidales bacterium. GTDB lineage: Bacteria > Bacteroidota > Bacteroidia > Bacteroidales > UBA3824 > UBA3824. The sequence goes on along the minus strand of JAKSUC010000110.1, from coordinate 7,467 downwards.
TACGAAACCGAACAATATTGGAATATCATAGACCAATATAAACAAGGAATGAGAGAGTAGAAAAATCAGATTTTTTGATTTTTTTATAATTTCAAGCATAAAAAACGAGAGTTAAAAAAACACCTCTCGTTTTTTATTTTGTAAATACTTGTAAAAAATCTTATATTTGCAAAACAAAAATTCTTTATTAACAAACCGTCATGGCAAAAATAGCAAATCCTAATTATGTTTCTCTAGGATATTTCAAAACTAAATTTCCAGACAATAAAAAAGTTATTGAATATTGTGAAGCTGTCAGAAAAAATGGTCTTGATAATGTATTGACATATTTCGGACTCAACAAGCTGACGTTGGATTCCGACAGCCTCCTATATTACAAGAATATCAACGACAGTATTGATAGCCAAATTCATAAATGCGCCGACAGTCTTCAGACAGAACAAAACCGCAATCTTGAAAATTCAGGAGCCTTTTATTTTCATGGAGAGATAATTCCAAAAGAGCAGGTTTTCTCACAGATAACACTGGCGAGGGAGTATTACGAGAAATACAAGTAAAGATGATAGTTTAAAATATTGGAATTTAATAGAGCAATACAAATTAAGGTAGTCGTCAAAGTAATATAAATATTCAAAAATTTTGGAACAAATTACATGTTTTTGTTCCAATATTTTTTGTCCTTTAATTTCAATAAATTACTATATTTGCAGATAAAGATAGTGTACAAAAAAGTGTGTCTGAATAACCATAAAAACACCATTTGAATAGAATTACCTTTTACTGTCCGAGATAATAATAAAAAACACAATACAACGGCTCTAGGAATATCTGTAGAGCCGTTTTTTGAATATTTAAACGGATTCTGTAAATTTAAAGTTTATTTTTATCTGCGGGTCTAAATTTCAGAAACTTCTTCTGCAAATACATTCTTATGATTTATCAATAATTTTTCAAATCTATATAATAACTCAACAGAAGTATTTAACTTCTTAGAATATTTATCTGATTGGCTGTCCAAGATAATTCTGTTAATTTTTTTCCAATCTATTAAATTTAATAGTTGATTTGATATTGTTTATAGAGATTTATTTATAATTTTGTTGTATGAAATATGATTTTTAGACGATTCAATATTACAAAAAAAGGCTATCTCATTAACTGAAATAGCCTTAATTTTTTATCTTTGGGTCGAAAAAAATGTTTTCTCTGACACTAATAATTTATTAAATGATTATTTTCCAAATTCTCCTAACATCCATTTTTTCATCACATCCGCACCTTGTTTAAAGGCTTGAATAATTAGTTGTCTTTCGCGCATATTGGTTGCCCCTGCAAATGCTGCGGTTGTTGCAAACATTTCCAATTCTTCATCTGTCATTGGTGTAATATTAAATTTATTACTATCTTTTGGTGTTGATTTGGAATCAAAACTTATATTCATTACTAATGGATATTTGATAAGTGCATTATATGAATAATCTTTGTTATTAATGTCAATCTTATAACACTTTAGTGTTTTTTCTTTTATATCTATTTCATACATAAAATCAATATCTTTGTGCATAACATTATCAAACTCAGCAATTGTTTCATTAACCAATTTATTTGTTAAAGTCTCTATGGTCCATTCTCTTACATCTCTCAAGAGTATATTTTCTAATTGCTTACCTACACCTTCAGGATATCCATCATAATGACAATATAATATATTCCCTATTGTATTGTATTTTACAACTATATTGCAACGTGTACTCATAATTTTAATTTTTATAAATATATTTATTATTGATGATATGAACAAATTTTTTGAGATTTTTTTTTCAAATAAATAACTTATTTTCTATTTGAATATATTTAGTAGTATATTTTTTTATCAAGAAATTAAATCTCTTTAAATATTTTACAATACCATTGTTTTTATAAATAAGTTAGATTGTGTTTAGTATATTTAATTTTTACAAAAATTCAGGTCTATATTCAAAGTGCATTGTATCAAAATGATACCAGCGCCCACCCCAAATAAAACCATGTTTTTCAAATATTTTTACAATTTCAAGAGGAATTCTATTTACATATTTTATTGAATCGGTTTCTGTTTTTCCAGGAAAACTCCACAACCAATAATTTGAATTTGCTACATTAATATCAAATGCAATTCCATAACTATGAGCACTTTGTCGGTTTGCTCCGCGAACTTTTCTCCAATAAAATGATGATGCTTGCAATAAATATTTTTTAAATTCAGGTTTTGCTTTAAGTTCTTCGTATACTGCTTTTAAATGTTTATCTACACCATTTATTTTAGTAATTGGTATTTGTTGATTAAACCATTCTATTTTTACAAGATTTTTTTGCACTTCAGCTGCTGAATTACCATACATTTTTTTAAAAAGTTCTTCGTTTCTACTTCGACCACAATCACTTAAATATTTTGGTGTTGTAGAAATTGTATCATATTTCATCGAAAACATATCTTCTATATCACTATTATCCAACATATCTTCAAAACTTTTTTCTTTTCCATCGTCATAAATAATTGCTGTTCCATCAGGAAAAACTAATTTATTATCATTGTATGATAATTTTATATCAGGATATACATCAATTAATTTTTGAGCATATTCTGGAATTTGTGGTTGTATTTCAACTACTTCTGATATAATATTAGTATCAATTTTTGAAGTGTCAATTAAATTTTGTGCTGTTGTTCCTTGGTTTGTACATGCACTTAAAATTAGCAATATAGCTAAAATTGAAATAGTTTTTTTCATTATTCTTCTAATTTAATTAATTTTCTTTTTTTCTTACGTGAAAATAAATCGTGTCGATTGTTAAATTCTTTTTTGAATGATACTCCAACACCTTGTGTATAAGGTGCTTGATCTAATTCATCTTCATTAGCTTTATTATAAACTTTTAGTTTTACAGTTCCTGTTTTGTTTAAATTAACATCCACTTCTACTTCACCTACAACGTTGTTTGCTCGTGTAGAAGTAGTTGTTTTAGAATCACCACCAACACCAACATTTGTTGAAATTGTAACTCGGTCATCAAACAATTGAGTAGAAAGTGCTACTTCAAGTTCGCTATTTGTTGCATTATCACCTAAAGAATAGTTTACACCTACATCGACCTTGTCACTAATATCACTCAACCAATGATTAATTTGATTACTAACCAATTCTCCTGGATTTATATCTGAAAAAAGCGAATTTTCTGCATTTTGTAATCCAGGAAGTGGCTGAAATTGACTTAATAATAGTAAAGATATTACTTGTTTATTAATATTTCCTTCATCAAGATTTGACAATTGTGTTTGAACATCATCATAATTTCCTTCTAGTTTTACACCAAACGAAATTGTTGGTTCGTTTAAATCTCCTTGCATATTTAATAAACAGCTTACTGGCACTTTTTTGTCGCGATAATCTTCATCAACCATTAAATTATAAAGATTTACTTTTCTTAATTTATACATCGCTGATATATTAACAATAGCGTCCATTGGATTTCCATTCCATCTTAAAGTTCCACCTTTTTCTACTTCAAATTTTTTACTTAAAACATTTTGCATTGTAAATAGATATTCTCCTTTTTCTACAGCCAATGTTCCATACATATTAAAATCACCTGTATTTGAAATATTTAAACGTAAATCTCCATTAGCAGATGCTTTTAAAATATTTCCTGTTGTTTCGTCAAGAATAACTTGTACTTCTGCTTCTGGGGTAACTTCAAGATTAAAATTCATTTGAAGTCCTGACAAATCTGCTCCATGACGTTTTTCTACTATTAATAATGTATCGTTAGTTTTAAATGTAATAAATTCATTGTCTGTATTTACATCGCTAGCTCCTGTCATTGGTAAATATACTAAAGTATTTTTTTCTGTTTTAACTCGTCCATTGATATTTATCATTCTCATAGGATTGCCAGTTAAAAATATTTCTCCAGAAGCGTATGCTTTTCCGTAAAATAATGATGTATCTGTTTGTTTGGCATTTAAAAACATAAAATTTTTAACTGCTAAACTCAAATTCATATTTATGTTATCAAAATTTTTGTGACTAATTGTTCCTTCAAGAATTGCATTACCTGATTTTTTATCACTATAAAGTGTTGTTTTACTGATTTTTATAATATTATTATCTAATGTTATTCCTAATGAATCATTTATGTCATATTGTGTGCCCAACGACATTATTTTAAAATTTCCTCCATGAATACTTAGTTGTGCCATTATTTTAGGATCTTCAATTTTTCCTTTTACTCTTGCATACCCTGATAAATTTGTATAATTTGAAGATTTTATGTAGTTTTCATATATTGGTTTAAATGTGTTAAATGGCAAACTTGTTATATCTAATTTAAAATCAATTTCTTTTTTTGTAATATTACAACAGCCATAACCGTGAATTGGTTTTATTGTATCTCGTTCTTGTGCTGATTTTATTTGTAAACGTCTTTTGGTGTAAAAATCTATATTTACAATTGAATCTTTTGGTGTAAAATTAAATTCTGCTAATAAATCTCCTAATCCTACATCATTGATTATTAAATTTTCTATTTTATTACTTGTTACAAAAAGTGGTATACTACTATATATGTTTGATATATCTGTATTTCCATTTAAAATTCCACTTATGTTTATTCCTGTAAGTTTTTTAATAAATTCTAAATTAAAATTTTCGATGTTAGCATTTATTTTTTCAGTTGAATTTTCACTAATTTTACCATTTGCCTCTATCAATTGTTTATCAGATACTAATCCAAATTTGTTGATTTCAATTGAAGTAGAATCTATTTTAATATCACTCTTATTTATGTCCCATTTTGAATTCATCAAATAAAAACTACTTTGATCTAATGATGCTAAAATCAATGGAAAATGATTTTGTAAATAATGTTTAGTTATATTTATATTTCCTTTTATTTCACCTTCATTTTTAATACTATCTGTATTATTCCACGCAATATTAAAATTTGCATTATCGTTTTGTGCTTTAACAATTATATTTGGATTTTTAATTTTCATATCTTGAGATACTTCTACAGAATCTGCTTTTATATTTAGAATTAAATCTTTTTTTATTGCATGAGCCGAAATATTTAAGCTATCTGCCATAATTTCATTATAACCTAATTTATCTGTTTTTAAATCAATCCAAATATGACTTTGGCGTGTATTAAATCCACCTTCAATTTTTGTATTGTTACTTATTGTAATTTCTGGAATAAATAATGAAGTTATTTTTTCTGGATTTTTGAGTGTTGTATTAAATTTAAAATTATTTCCTAAATTCTTTTTAAAATCTGGGTCTTTAAATGCGTTTGCTTGTTTTTTAGTTGGCATTTGTGCTAATCTATTTTTTATTTGAGCAACAGCCTCTTCATCTGTATATTTTAGCGACGGAAAAACCATATAACTAAAATTACTCATTATTTTTGCCAATTGATTTGTTGCAAATAATCCTTCTATATCTGCATCAATATAGTCGCTACGTAATTTTAATTTCCTATGAGGTAAACTACATATATAATGATCTATAAATGCGTTTATTGAAAAATTATTAACTATTAATGTTTTATTATTTTTCTTAAAAATCAATTTTTCGGTTAATTTTATTATACCGTTTAAATTATCTATATCATTACCTTCTATATCAGCTATCAATGCAAAATTTAGGTTATCAATAGAATCTTGCATCAAATTTATTTGTTTTAAATCTGCTTTGGCTACTTTTAATTTAAAATTTGCTTTAGTTTCTTCATTACTATAATTTACAAGTCCATTAAAATCAAAATCTAAATTTGGATCTTTTATTGATATTTTTCCATCAAAATTTGTGTTACTAAATACTCCATTCATATTTATTTTAGAATAGGTATAGCCTAATAATCCAAGAGAGTCTACTGCTCCTTTTATTAATCCTGTTATTTGTCCATTATTAAGTATAGAAATATTTATTGTGTCGTTTGTTGATAAATATCCAAATGATTGACTATCACCTGTTACAGAACCTAAATCAAGTTTATTTGCTCCAATTAATCCTTCGATTTGGGTTTCTAATTCGTTACTTTTTATTTTAACATTTGTATTTATATTTCCTAAATTTGACAATAAATTGCCATTTATATTTAAATCATCAGTTTTTCCATTAATTTTAGCTTTAAAATCAATAGCTCCTAATTCTTTTATTGCATCTGGCAATTGAACTAAAGGTGTATCTGTATTTTGTTTGTGTAGTGTGTTAATATCTGTTTGTGTGGCTATTAAATCTTTAATATTAATATTAAAATAAGTATCAGAAATTTCAGGTAGCCCTTTTATATCTGCATCTGCTATTAATTTTGTATCATTTTGGTATCCTAATTTTAAATCTTTGATTTTTAAATTATTAACTGGTCCTTTTACTTCAACACTTACTTTTGGGTTTATTCCAAAACCATATAACACAGGTGCAAAACGACCAATATCATCAACATCTAAATTTGAACCTTCATTAATTTTTGCTCCTATTTCTACTTGATTACAAAAATCTGAAAATGAGCCAAAATCTGCATAATAAAAGTTTAAACTATCTGCAAATAAGTTTGTTTTGTTTGTTACTAGATTTAAATCTGTTAATTTTATTTTTTGAGTACTAACATAAGTTTTAGATGTTAATTTTTTTAAATTAAATCCGCAATGTTCATACGCTTTTAATGAATCAATTTTAGTTGATATTTCTATTTTTTCATTTATCGAAAAGTTTTTGGCATATAAATATATATTTCTGAGTCTTAAATCATTAAAGTCAATTTCTGGCTTTTTATATTTTGACTCTTTTGTTGTTAATCTATAATTTATATTTTCAATTTTTATTCTATCTATTACAATTTTAAATTTAGTATCACTTTTTAAAGTATCAACATTTAAACTATCTTTTTGTGGTATAAGAAATTGATAATTAAAAACGCCATTACTATCTGTAATCATATTAGCTGTAGCGTTTTGTAACACTACTTTTGATAGATGGTAATAATTTTGATATAATTCAAAAGACTTTAATTTTGCTTCTAAATTTTTAGCAAATAATATCGTATCATGATTTAAATCTTCAAGATAAATATTTTCTAAATTAACAGTTCTAGTAAATGGATTGATAAAAACTTTAGAAACACTTATTTCTGTACCAAATTTTTTGGAAAAATTCTCTGAAATTTTAGATGTCAAAAAAGTTTGAACTGGCGAACTTGCACAAATTATTGTTACCAATGCTAATATTATTATAGGTAATAAAAGCATAGTAATCAATAAAATACGCAATATCTTTTTACCAATTCGCTTATTTGTCATTTATATTTAAAACTAAATGATGCAAAATAATAAAATATAAATTTACTAGTTGCAAAAAAATGAACAAATTTTTGTAAATTTTATTTTTATTTAACTTATTCTTTTCTAATTTATTAAATTCATTACAA
>JAKSUC010000011.1 GCA_024413595.1 Bacteroidales bacterium | reverse complement strand
TAGTAATTATATCTCAAAAAAAAATCTATATATTTGTTGATTATATTTTTAATATTTTAGATATGAAAAAAATTATATTTAGTATTTTTTTATTATTTATTATTAATTATCAAACGTTTTCACAAATTCAAATAGATGAAAAGCCATATAGTCAGTTTATAAAACTTAAAAAATATGAAGCCACTATTGATGTTTCAAAACCTCAACAAACAAAAAGTTCATATCCTAAAAATACAATTGCTTTGGTTTCTGATTGTGATTATAGTTTTTTTAACAATGCTGTTGAAGAAAATATCGATAGTGGTAAAATTTGGCATTTAACTATTGCTTCTAATGATGCCTATTCTTTAGGTTTTTATTTTTCTAATATATATATTAATAAAGGTGTAAAAATTTTTATTTACACTCCCGATTATTCTGATGTTCTTGGGGCTTTAACTTCAAATAATAATAATGATGAGCGTATTTTAAATACTCGTCAAATTTTTGGAGATACTGCTATTATTGAAATGTTTGTTCCTAATGATGTTAAACAATCTGATTTTTATATCAAAAAAATATATTACGGATTAAATAAAGCTAATTTTTCAAAAAAAAGTTCAGATTGTAATAGAATAGTTTATATTAATGATAAATATGGAGAAAATTATCAAATAGAAAAACATGCTGTTTGTTATCTTTCCATTTTAAATGATAATGTGGTATTTTCATGTACTGGTTCTTTAATTAATAATTCAAATTATGATGGTATTCCATATCTTATAACGGCTCAACATTGTATAATAGATCCTGAAGATGCAAAAACTCTTGTAGCTTATTTTAATTATGAATATATAGCTAATGATACTATTTTAGTAGATAATATTTATTCTATTAATGGAGCTGATTTAATAGCTTATTCTACACAAACTTATTATTCTAATCAAAAAAATGTATATGGTTTAAAAATTGATAACGGATATTATAATGATCATGATGTTGCTTTGTTAAAATTGAGTTCTGTGCCTCCTAAAAAATATTTGCCTTATTATTTGGGATGGTCTATTACTGCTGATAATATTGATACTGTTTCTACAATTCATCATGCAAACTCAGATGTTAAACAAATTGCTTTGAGTAATATGCCTCCTTATATTGATACTTATCCTAAAGACGATGAAATTTATTTAAATAATAATCATTGGCATGTTGATACATGGCATAAAGGATATACTTCTGGTGGTTCGTCTGGTGCTCCTTTATTAAATCAAAATAAACAAATTATTGGTGTTTTATCTGGGGGGAATTCTTCGTGTTCTAATCCTTACGACGATTATTTTCAAAACATTTCTAAAATGTGGGCTAATCATAAATATTATAAATTTCAACTTGTTCATTGGTTAGCTAATGATTTGGATATTAAACAAATTGATGGTTATGATCCGTATGGAAATTTTTCTGATTTGCCTACGGCTAAATTATCTGGCGAATGGAATTCTGACTCTACTCTAATCAATTTGTCATGGAATATTATTAATCCTGATTTTTATATCGACAATGATATTGTTGGTTATAAATTATATTGTAATAATAAACTTGAATTTGAATTTGATAATAACGAAACTAAAAACTATGTTTTCAACAATATAATTCCAAATTCTACTTATATTTTTTATATAGAAAATGTATATTCTGAAAATAGAACTTCTAAACCAAGTAACAAACTTATTTTAACTAATATTCCCAAAATCCAAACTTCTATTTCTAATCAAATAAATATTGAACCAAACATAAAAATATATCCAAATCCTACACAAAATAATATTTATATTAGTTCTTCCGAAACATTAGGTATATCAGAAATAATTATATCAACAAATATTGGGCAATTGATAAAAAAAATAAATGTTGATATTATACAAAATCAACCAATTAATATTAATATTTCTGACCTTAAAACAGGAAATTATAATATTACAATCAAAAATAAATCAACCCAAACAACCCAAGCAATATTTATAAAATAAAAAACTAAAAAAAAAAATAAAAAAAAATCATTTTCTATTAGTAAAAAAATAGAATGTTTTATACTTTTGGAAAAAATTAGGGTTAAAGCCCATTTTAGAAAAAAAATTATAAAACATGAGAGGAATAGTTCCGCAAAAAGTTAAAGGCTTTAGAGATATAACACCGCGTCAGAATATTCTACGCCAATTAATTATAGATAGAGCAACTGAAATTTACCGCCGTTTTGGCTTTAGTAGATTTGACACTCCAATATTAGAATATGCTGAATGTTTAGGAAAATATCTTCCTGATGCAGATAGTGTTGCTCAAGGAGTTTATTCATTTAAAAATCCTGAACAAGAACCAATTTTTGATACTAATGGTAAAGAATTACGCGATGCAGAAAATCGTGTTTTAATGGAAAATCACTACGTTGCAATGCGTTATGATTTAACTGCTCCATTAGCTCGTGTTTATGCCGAAAGTCTTTGGCAACAACATTTAAGAGGCGAAATTCAAGGTAAAACTAATCTATTTCGTCGTTATCAATATGGTCCTGTTTATCGTTTTGAAGCTAAATTAGACCCAGGACGTTTTCGTGAATTTTGGCAAATGGACTTTGATACTGTTGGGGCTGAAGATGTAAGTGCTGACGCTGAAAATTGTATGATTTTGTCGCAAGCTCTTGAAAATATTGGTCTTAAAAGAGGTTCTTATTTAATTAAAATCAATAATAGAAAAGTTGTTAACGGTCTTCTTGCTTTTTCGGGAATCACCGACAAAGAACAAGAAATGGCTGTGATGAGAGTTATTGATAAACTTGATAAAATTGGCATTGATGCTGTTGCTAATGAATTAGGTAAGGGTAGGGTAGACGATGTGTCGGGTGCTCAAATTCCTGGCTTAGGATTAAGCAACAACGATGTTGATACTATTATCCAATTTATCAAAGATTTTGAAAAACATTCTTCACGTATAGAAGTTATTAATAAACTTAAATCTAAACCTGCTTTTGAAAACTCAACTTATAAAGAAGGTGTTGAAGAACTTGAAAAAATTGACAATATTCTTCGTGATTTAGGTTATAATGAAGAAGTTGCAATTCTTGATCCTGGAATGGTTCGTGGTTTAGGATATTATACTGGTCCAATTTACGAAGTAGAATCTTTACAAACTTACAAAGACGAAAAAGGTCGTGAACGTAGAGTTGGTTCTATTTGTGGAGGTGGTAGATACGATGGACTTGTTGAAAATCTTCTTGGTGTTAAAGTTCCCGCAACTGGTGCTTCTATTGGTGTTGACCGTTTAGCAGAATTATTAACTTTAACAGGTCAAGCTCCTGAATCTTTTGACGGACCTGCAATTATCATTGTTTTTGACGATGAATTGATGCCATTATATCAAAAAACAGCAATGCAATTACGTCAAGCTGGAATCGACACTGAAATTTATTACGGTGCTAAACGTGGTTTAAAACATCAAATGGCATACGCTGACAAAAATAATTGTCCTGTGGCTATTATTATTGGTGGTGACGAAGCTCAAAAAGGGGTTGCTTCTGTTAAAAATTTAAAACTTGGTAAAGAACTTGCTAATTCTATTGCTGACAAAAACGAATGGAAAAGCAAAGTTCAAAAAGAAGTAGAATTATCTAAATTGGCTGACGAAATTAAAGCAATGTTAGCTCAATAACTAAATTTATTAATATATTTGCAAATTTTAGACATGAGTTTTGACAAAAAAATAAATTCAACATTAATCTCAGTTTATAATAAAACTGGGCTTGATATCATTGTCAAAAAACTTGCAGATTTAGAAGTTGATATTTATTCTTCGGGAGGAACTCAAATATATATTGAACAGTTAAACATTCAATGTAAATCTGTTGAAAGTGTTACTGGCTATCCTTCAATTTTAAATGGACGTGTTAAAACTCTTCATCCAAAAATAATGGGTGGAATTCTTTCACGTAGAAGTAATGGAAACGATGCCATTGACACTGCTAAATATTTGATACCAACCATTGATCTTGTTATTGTTGATTTATATCCATTCGACAAAGCTGTGGATCAAAATTTTACAGAACAAGAAATAATAGAACATATTGATATTGGAGGAAGTGCTTTAATAAGAGCTGCTGCCAAAAACTATAATGACGTTGTTATAATTTCGTCGATTGAACAATACAACGAATTATTTCAAATATTAGAAAGTCAAAATGGTGTAACTTCGTTAGAACAACGAAGAAATCTTGCAAAAAAAGCATTTGCCATTTCTGCATATTACGACACAAAAATATTTCAATATTTTGACGGTGGCGGAAACAATTTTCATGATTGTTTGCGCGTTGCAGAAAATATTAATCAAACAATGCGTTATGGTGAAAATCCACATCAAAGAGCAATGTTTTTTGGCAACATTGAATCTATGTTTGATAAACTTAATGGCAAAGATTTGTCTTACAACAATATTTTAGATGTTGACGCAGCTATTAATTTGATAAACGAATTTTCTGAATCAACATTTATTATTGTTAAACATACTAATGTATGTGGCGTGGCTTGTGATAATAATTTGCTAAAAGCATGGCAAAAATGTCTTGCTTGTGATCCTATTTCTGCTTATGGCGGAGTTATTATCACAAATAGAACTATCACTAAAGACGTGGCTCAAGAAATAAATAGTCTTTTTTCTGACGTTATTATTGCGCCTAATTTTAGCGATGAGGCTATTGATATTTTGGCAACTAAGAAAAATAGAATTATTCTTTGTCAAAAAAATACTAAGTTGCCTACAACAAGTTTAAGATCTGCTTTAAACGGTTTTTTGTATCAAGATCGTGATTTAAAAACAGAACTTAACAACGAATATAAAATTGTAACAGATACAAAACCAAACCAGAAAGAAATTGAAAGTTTGGTTTTTGCAAACAAAATAGCAAAACATTGTAAGTCTACAGCTATTGTTTTAGCAAAAGACAATCAAATGTTAGCGTTAGGAGTTGGTCAAACCGCTAGAATTGACGCTCTAAAAATTGCAATAGATAGAGCAAAATGTTTTGGTTTTGACATTAATAATGCAGTTTTAGCTTCTGATGGATTTTTTACATTTGACGATTGTGTAAAATTAGCAAATCAAGAAGGTATTGTTAGCATTATTCAACCTGGCGGAAGCATACATGACAATGAAATTATTGATTTTTGTAATAAAAACAATATTTCAATGTTATTTACTGGTAATAGACATTTAAAATTATAATGATTAATATAGAAACAAGAAAAACAAAAAATATATCATGGGATTATTTTCTTTTTTAACTCAGGAATTGGCAATGGACTTGGGTACAGCCAACACGGTTATCATAATGCATGATAAAATTGTTGTTGACGAACCTTCGATTGTAGCAATCGACCATCTTTCTGAAAAAACCATCGCAATTGGTATCAAAGCTCAATTAATGCATGGTAAAACACACGAAAACATTAGAACTATTCGCCCATTACGCGATGGAGTTATCGCAGACTTTAAAGCTGCTGAAATGATGATCCGCGGTATGATAAAAATGGGAAATACTAAAAGACTATTCTTTAATCCTTCTATAAAAATTGTTGTTGGTATTCCTTCAGGTAGTACCGAAGTTGAACGTCGTGCTGTTCGCGACTCGGCTGAACATGCTGGTGCTCGTGAAGTTTGGATGATTTTTGAACCTATGGCGGCGGCGCTTGGTATTGGTATTGACGTTGAAGCTCCAGAAGGAAACATGATTGTTGATATAGGTGGTGGTACTACAGAAATCGCTGTTATTTCTTTAGGTGGTATTGTTTGTAACCGTAGTATTCGTATTGCTGGTGATGATTTTACCGAAGATATTATGGAATATATGCGTCATCAACACAATATTAAAGTTTTTGATCGTACTGCGGAAGCTATCAAAATTAATGTTGGCTCGGCAATCACTGACTTGGAAGATCCTCCTGCTGATTATATGGTTCGTGGACCTCACCAAATGACGGCTTTACCTGTTGAAATTCCTATCTCTTATCAAGAAATTGCTCACTGTCTTGATAAATCTCTTGGTAAAATTGAGGCTGCTATCCTTAATGTATTGGAACAAACTCCACCAGAACTTTACGCCGATATTTTCAAAAATGGTATTCATTTAACTGGTGGTGGTGCTTTGCTTAGAGGGTTAGACAAACGTTTGTCTGAAAAAACTAACCTTCCTGTTAAAGTGGCTGAAGATCCATTACACGCTGTGGCTCGTGGTACTGGTATTGCGCTTAAAAACGTTGATAAATTCCCATTCTTGCTTAAATAGCAAATGCTGAAAATAAAATTTTGTTGAAAGTTAAAGGTTGAAAATGAAAGATAATTTTCATTTCAACTTTTTAACTTTTCAATTTTTATTTTTGTTTTCATATTAAACTTTGTTATATGGAAAGTTTATTACGATTTTTAAAGAAAATTCATTTCCAAATTGTATTTATTATCTTAGAAACTATTGCTTTAGTGTTGGCTATTGGTGGCGACATTAAAAGAAATAGCGTTTTTTTTACGTCGGCTAATTATATCGCAGGTAATATTTATAACGCTTCGTGGAAATATGTTAAATATTTTAATCTACGAGGTGAAAATGATATACTTATCGAACAACTTGCTCAAATTAGACAAAAAAGCAAAGATGCCTATATTCTTGATACTGCTAAATTTAATGATGCCGTTGACTCGCTTGGAGTTTTAAAATACAAATACATTACTGCATCTGTTTTAAAAAATTCAGTTAATCGTAGTAATAATTTTCTTACTCTTGATGTTGGTGAAAAAGATGGTGTACATCCTGACATGGCAGTAGTTTCGGCTGCTGGCGTGGTTGGTATTGTGGTTAATACGTCTGAACATTTTTCTTTAGTTATTTCTATATTGAACAATAAAGTTGGGGTTAGTGCCAAACTAAAAAACAACAATTTTTATGGTTCTATAACGTGGGATGGCATTGATTATCATACTGCAACTCTTCACGAAATTCCTAATCATATTGAAATTAACAAAGGTGACACTGTTGTAACAAGTGGTTATTCTGCTATTTTCCCTCCAAATTTACCAGTTGCTATAATTGAAGATTTCCATAAAAATGGCGATGATAATTTTTATAGCATCAAGGTTAAATATATCACTGATATGAAATGTTTATCAAAAGTGTTTGTTATTGATAATTTGTTTCAACAAGAACAAATTGAATTAGAGTCACAAGAGTCAAAATTTGTACAATAAATGGATATAAGAGGATATTTAAAATTATTAGGTGCATACTTTTTTTTAGTATTAATTCAAGTTTTAGTTTTTAGCAACATAAAAATTAGTGAAGTTGGAATAACTCCGATGTTTTATGTTTTGTTTATTCTTATTGTGCCATTTGAAGTTCCAAATTGGTTACAATTAGTTTTTGCTTTTATTTTAGGTTATTCTATCGATGTGTTTGCCGATACTCCTGGATTAAATGCTGCGGCTACTGTGGTTATGGCTTTTGCACGTCCTGGTATTTTAAATATTCTTTCTCCGCGTGATGGCTACGAATCTGGTCTTTTGCCTTACGTTTCTTATTTAGGTATGAATTGGTTTATTAAATATAGTGTTACTTTAATTGCTATTCATCATTTTGTTTATTTTTTAATAAACTCAATAGGCTTTTTTGATTTCTATAATTTGATAATTAATATATTTTTTACTACTATTTGCTCTTCTATTTTTATTATTCTTTCTCAATTTTTTATTTTTAGAAAATAATTAAGAGATAAAGTGTAAATTTTAAGATTTTAAATCTTTAATTAATTTTTTTTATACATTTGTCATAATTATAAACTGCAAATTTTTAATACTAAAGTGAAAAAAATATTATTATTAATCGGGGTTGTATTGTTTTCTATAACAATACTTAATGCTCAAAACGTTAAAAAATCAGAAGTTTTTGTTCAATTGTTTGGTACAAAATATTATCTCCATACAATTAAAGATGGCGAAACCGTTGACGCAATAGCTCGTGCATATGGTGTTTCTATCCAAGATATCAATATGCAAAACAAAGCTCTTGTTGGAAAAATGACTCCTGGTACTCGTATCAAAATTCCTGTTATGGGTGAAAATACCACTCCAGGATATACTCAACAATTTGTTTACCATACTGTAGAACGTAAACAAACAATGTATTCTATTTGTAAACAATATGGAGTTACTGAAGATGATATTTATAAATATAATCCTTCAACAAAGGCGGGATTAAAAGCTGGTACTGTTTTAAAAATTCCTGTGGGAAATCCTGGTAAACCTGATCGTCAAGATGCCGAATTTGTTTATCACACTGCTAAACAAAACGAAACTTTGCTTTCTCTTAGTGAAAGATATAGCATCGAAATTGACGAAATTGTTAAATATAATCCTTCTTTAAAAAATGGTATTCCTCAAGGTACTATTATTCGTTTACCTCGTATTATTGCTGATGATAAAAATCTAGAAGATATTGCAGAAAATCAGGTTGACGAAATAGACTTAATTAAAGACCGTGCTAAAAGAAAAGAAGATTATATTCCTTGTGATGATTATCATTATCAAAATTCTAAAACTTTTAAAATTGCTCTTCTTTTACCTTTGTTTATTAATGATAATGCTTCTATCAGTGAAAGCGTTAAATCAGAACCTGATAAAAAACAATTAATTAAAAATAGCGAAAGAATTTTTGAATTTTATAATGGTGTATTGTTAGCTATAAAAAAACATCAAAACAATGGTGAAAAAGTTTGTTTATATGTTTATGATACCGAAAATAATTTTGCTACAACCGACAGAATATTAACTGAACCTGAATTAAAAAAGATGGATTTAATTATTGGTCCTCTTTATACTGATAATGTTGTTAAAGTAGCACGTTTTTCTACAGAAAATCAAATAGCTATGATTTCGCCTTTTGCTCAAAAAAACGAAATTCTTCATAACAATCCTTATCTATATCAATTTTCTCCATCAACAGCCACTTCAATTGCTCAAACAACAGATTTCTTTAGTCAGTTATCTAATTCAAATATAGTTGTAGTTCATAATGGTTCTGCTTCTGAAATTGAAATGACAAAAATTTATCGCGACAATTTAACTCGTAGTTATTTTTCTGACAAAAATGTTCCTGATATGATTTTTAAAGAAATTGATATTCATAATGGTGGTATTTCTAGAGTGGAAGAAGCTATGAATTTGGCTAAAAACAATGTTATTCTTATTCCTAGCAACGACGAAGTTTTTATCACTAAAGTTGTTAATCAATTAGCTACTATTGTTAAAACTAATAAATACAAAGTTACTTTGTTTGGTTCTCAAAGTTGGGAAAAATATGTGAATATTGATGTAGAATTTCTTCAAAATATGAATTTCTGTTATCGTTCTAATAGTTTTATTGATTATTCTAAAACTGAGGTTAAAATGTTTGTGTCTGATTTTAGAGAATTCTTTAACATTGAACCTGGTATTTATGGATTTAGTGGTTATGATATTGCAGACTATTTTATTTCTAAATTAGTTAAACACGGTAAATATTTCCAATTCTGTGATGAAGGTCAAGAAAATGGGTTAATTTATAAATTCGATTTTCAAAGAGTAAATCCAACAAGTGGGTTTGAAAACAAATCTACTTTCGTTCTTAGATATGGTAACAATTTTGAATTAGAACAAGCTGATTAGTTGTTATATTACCAAATAATATAAAGAGAGTTAATTTAAATTAACTCTCTTTTTTTTTGCACTTCATTTTAATATTTATTTGATAATTACTAAATAACATTCTTTTTATTAGTCCGTAATATTGTATCGATTAGTAACTAAAATGAAAAATTGAAAAATGAAAAAGGTATTTATTTTATTAGTATTAGTTGTATGCTCTAATAGTTTATTTAGTCAAGAAGACAACGTTAACGATTATAATGTTAATTATTCGCTTTATAAATCGCTTTTAGATGTTGAAGCATATAATTATGCACGCGAACCTTTCAAAATTATTTTCTCAAAATATCCTGAAAAAAGCAAAAACGTGTATCTTGATGGTGTTAAACTTTATAAAGGTTTTATTTCAAAAACATCAAACACTGATACAATCAATGCGTATGTTGACACTTTAAAAACAATTTATTTTCAGCGTATGCAATATTTTGGTGATAGTGCAAATGTCTTAGGTAGATGCGGAATTGATATTATGAAACTTCGTAAATCTGACTCTGCTTATTTTGAGGCATACAATTTATTAAATCAATCTATTAAATTGTATAATTTTAATCCTGATTTAAGTATAGCTTCTACATACATTCAACTTGCAACTAGTTTAGTTATAGCCAAACAAATTTCTTATGAAGATTATTATAATAATGCTATCAAAACTTTAATGAATATTTCTAAAGAATCTTTTAATCAAGATCAAAAATATTCTGAAAATGTTTCTACTATAATTCAATCTGTTAACAAAAAAACTCAAAAATTAGACAAAACAGAATTGGCAAAATTGTTTGATAATAATATTGAAGTAAATGATAATGAAAACGAAAATAAAGCCATTTATAATGTATTAGAATGTTTAAATTGTGATAATTGTGAAACTTACGCCAAAGTTTCTGAAAAAATGTACGCTTTAAATCCAACAGCTCAAGCAGCAAGTGCAATTGCTAAATATTTCAAAAACAATAAAAATTTTGACAAAGCTGCTGAATATTATAAAGAAGCAATAGATAAAGAAACCGAAAATATTCAAAAATCAGAACATTATTATAATCTTGCAACAGTAAATTGTAGCAGAAAACAATATCAAAGTGCAATTTCGCAATTAAAAAAATCAATAGAACTAAATTCAGAAAATGGAAAATCATTTATATTGATATCAACAATATATGGCAATGTTGCCACATCTAATATAGCAGACGAATTTGAACGTAGCAAAATTTATTGGGTGGCAGCCGATTATGCAGCAAAAGCCAAACGCGTTGATAATACTTTAAAAGACGAAGCCGAAAAACTAATAAACACATTTGCTCATAAATTCACAACAAGTTCTGAAGCTTTTATGCACTCTGTTAAAGGTGGTGATAGTGTACCTGTAACTATTTGGGGATTTGATGAGGTTACTACTGCAAGATTTTAAATATATTTCAAAAATTTCAACCAATTAGAAACTTTATTAATAATAGTACGTAATTGTACGCAACAAGAATAATATTTTATAAATAAAAAAAGAGATGGCATAATTTGTGATTTTAAAAAGAAAATTACATATATTTGCGATTTTTTAAAAATAGGAATATTAACAATTCAAAAACATATAAAATACTATGTACTGGACACTTGAATTAGCAACAAAACTCGAAGATGCTCCATGGCCTGCAACCAAAGATGAATTAATCGATTATGCAACTAGATCTGGAGCGCCTATGGAATTGATTGAAAATCTACAAGAAATCGATGATGACGGTGAAATATACGACGGTATCGAAGATATTTGGCCAGACTATCCTAGTAAAGAAGATTTCTTTTTTAACGAAGATGAATACTAATTTGTAATATTTAGAATATTGTAATTTATTTTTACAAAATTCTATTTTACAATGTTTTAATCATAAAAAAGGCTTTACAAATATTTGTAAAGCCTTTTTTATTAATATTTTGTTTAATTAGTCTCCGTATTCCATCACATTCTTATATTTAATATCGCAATTATCGAATACAACTGGATTATCTTTAGAACCATTGTTTGTATAATCAGGATTCCAATATTCAACATCAAAACTACACTTTTTGAATGTTACATAGCTATTAGTTAAAATCAAAGGATTTGCAAGTTGATAGAATTTGCAATTTTTACATTTACTCTGTTTAACTACATTATAATACAAACCTGTTTCGCTACATTCATATATTTCAGTATCTTCTACATCAATATTATTACAATACGCAGCAAAAATTCCTTGAACTCCACATCCATAGAGTTTACAATCTTCTATTTCTATATCTTGACATGAATTAAAATGTAATACAGCTCCTTCACAATCTCCTTTTTCTTTATGTCCTAGTTTTAGATTTTTAAGTTCTATATTTTTAGCAAATTCAAAATATAAAACATCTGCATATTTGGGTTCTATTTGAATATGTGTCTCTTTATTTTTACCTTCTATCTTAAGATTATAAATATGACTTAGTTTAAGACCCCAACCATCAAAATTGTCGGTGCAATATATACCAGGAATTGCAGGTTTTCCTTCTGATTCTTGTGATATTTCGCCATTGTCGATTAAATCTCCTAGACAATATGAAAAATCTAATATATCATTATCAACAATAATTGTTCTATTATTTCCAAGAGCTTTGATAAATTCTTGACCTGTTTTAACATGAATTACTTTGTCTGAAAAAGAACCTTTAACATCATCAAATTCAAGTTCAACAGGATCTGGTCCTTCATCTGGATTATCACCATAATACTCAAATTCTTCTCCTTCATAATAACCATCATAACCAAAACCACCAACTAATTCAGACCACAAATCAGGGAAATTAAGGCTTGTATCTACTTTACAATTATTGTAGGTTATTTTATTTGCATTTGGATTATTTGTTTCATAATTTTCAACATCAAACACACAATTATTGAAAACTACATCTTTACAATCTTCCCAAAAGTTAAGAACATCTGTATCTAAGTCAGCAAAATTACAATTATTAAAGGCAAAGTTACTAATATCATTTACTTCGATACCAGCATAAGAACAATCAAAAATATCAGATTTAGATACAGTAAAATTGTTACATTTTGTAGCATCAATACCAATTTCGCCACAACCAAACAATTGAGAGTTTTCGATTGTTACATTAGAACATTCAAAAAATTTAGTTACACCACCAGCACAACCAGCTGTTGGTTCGTGACCAAGAATAATATTCTTGATTGTAATGTTTTTACAAAATACAAAAGAAAGAACATCTGCTTCGTATGAGTCTAAACAAATACAATATCTATCTTTACCTCCATCAATTGTAAAATTGTTTAAAGACATAAAGTTTAATTGATTATTGCTATAAGAACCATATCCATAAGCAACAACTGCATTATCTTGTTTTATAGGTTTTCTATAATCTTCATTTTCATATTCAACTTTAGAAATCTTACCATTTTGAACTTTTAAATCCACAATACTTTGAAGATCTAAGATATTATCATCAAGAATAATATGAGTATCATTGCCAATAGCATTTATAAACTCTTCTGCAGTTGACACATGAATTTCTTTTTGAGGTTTTAAACTTTCGGTTTCACCTTCTCCTTGAACATTCTGAACACTATTTGAATTGCCCGAACCTCCTCCACATGCTGATAATATTACAGCTAATGTAGATAATAATAATGATGTTTTTTTCATATAAATATATTTTTTAATTTTTGAATTTTGATTTTTGAATTTAGAATTTTGATTTTTGAATTTTGATTTACTTAGCTCGTAATTCGTAACTTGTAATTATATTAAGCTTTTTCTTTTCCAATTCAAAAATACGAAATATTTATAAAAAATGTTAAAAAAAAACACAAATTCTTTCAGCTACATATTCATTTTTGAATTTTGAATTACTTAGCTCGTAATTCGTAACTCGTAATTATATTAACTCATATTTCTATTAATTTTCCAATTATACTAGACCACACCCCTAAAAACTACTTTTTTTTTATTAACAACAATCTTGTGTAAAGTATAATGGCTAATATTTTTCAACATTGAGTTATTGCATCACAAATTGAGTTCTTCAATTTGGGTGCAATAACTTTTGTGTAAAGTATTATTGCTCGATTTTGGATGATTACACTCTTTGCATCGAATATTAGACCTTTATTTTGGATGCTAACATTCTCAGCATCGAATATTAGACCTTTAATTTTGATGCAAAGTTTCTTGATGTAAAATATTATGGCTTTAATTTCGTCGCTTAAACTCTTTGCATCAAATATTACGTCTTTAACACTTAAAAAACAAAAAAAAATAGGGTCATTATCATTTTTCTCAATTTTGTTCAGTTGCTCAGCTACAAGCATCGACCTCTTCATTTATGTAGTAATAAACCTATGCAATAGGCTGAAGAAGAAAATTTTTGTTGCCAAGTATCTTGTTATAGGGCTAGAGAAGAATTTATTTTTTGCCCGGATTTTCTGCATAAGGCTTGAGAAATAATATTTTTTTGTCCCGCCGAAATGAGGTAGGCTTGAGACTTTTTTTTTTAACGCTCTTTAGCTTGTAGGCAGGCTTTAGGCGTAATTTCTTGTTGCCTAATTTCTAAGTGGTAAAATACGACCTCCCGTATTTAATCACTTAGCCACTAACCGATATACCATGAAAACTCATACTTTATCACTTTTTCTCTCAGTTTAAAGAATTTTATTCTTTAGCCTTATGCTGAGAGTTTGAGCGTCAAAATATTTATGCTCTAGCCCTATGCCGCGCGTCTGAGCGTTAAAAAATTTCTGCTAAAGCCTCATGCTGAGCGTTTGAGCGTTAAAAAATTTCTGCTTTAGCTATATATTGAGCTGGTCACCAAAAAAAAATGACTCATTTAGCCTTATGTCAAGTGTTTGAATGGCAAACCATACAACCTCATACCTTGTCACTTTACCACTAAGTGATTAACCCTAACACCTCATACTTTGTTGCATAAGTTACAAATTATATATATTTAGAGGTTAGCCTTATGTCAAGAATTATTTTTTCAAAAAATAGAGCTCTTAGGGTTAGATTATTAACCTCTAAACTATTAATTTAGACCACTAGATATTATATCCAAAGAGTTATAACGTTAAAAATCTAGCTATTATATTTTACATAAATTTACTTATCTCCAAAAATCAACACCTATAGCTATATAGCGTAGCTCAGCGTGATTAAGTATGAGGCTTCATGGTTTGTGGCAATACAACTTACAACTAACCCTAATGGCTTAGGGTTGGTCAAAATTTTCTTTGCTTCTAAATATAAGCTATTTTTCTTTACACTAATATTTATTGCATCGAATTTAGAGTACTTATTTTTTATGCAATTTATTTTAACAACCAAGTTTATAGTGTTTATATTTTGAAAAAAAGTATATTTTCTATACGTATTAAGAGTAAATATTGTATATTTTAATATAAAAGTATTAAAAATCCACTCCTAAAGCTATATGAAAATATACTTTGCTATTAATATAGGGTCTTTATACTTTGTTGCTCATTGTGTAATCTATATCACAACAAGCCTTGTATTTTATGGTTTTAAATATTAACACTAAAATTTGAACCTAATATTATATGTTACAAAATCGAACTCCTAAATAATTCTTTTTTAAATATGTCAAAATTATTTATTGAACATTAATATTAATGCTTATGATTTAATGAGATTTTTATGAGTTATTAAATAAAAATTCATTTTTTTAGAAAATAGTTTATGAGTATCAAAAGTCTAGTTAAAATGATATATAACATAACTTTTGCCTATAAAAATTAGATTATAAACTATTAGTGTCCGAGAAAACAATTTTTTCGACCCGCAGATAAAAATAAACTTTATATTTACATAATCCGTTAAATATTCAAAAAAAAGACTCTACGGATATTTGTAGAGCCTTCGTATTAAGTTTTTGGAATTTATCTCGGACAGTAATAATTCTTAATTATAACATGAGTTCAACGAACCATAATTATTAATTCGTTGAACTCACATTAAAAAGTATTTATGTTTATTTACTTCAATTTTATTTTGATAATATTTGCAGAGAAAGGAATCACATTGAAGTTAACAACATTGTTTGACGCGTCAGAGGAAATGTCGCTTGTTTGTGGGAAAATTGCCTTTGGATTGTCGAGTGTGTTTTCGTCGGTGTTTTTGGCAGAAGCAAGTCTTGTAATGGTTACAGCTGAAGAAGACGATTTATCAACCTCACAATTCTTTAGATTAATAGTTCCAGAAGCACTACCATCTCCAATATTCACTACTTTCACGTACATTATCTTTTGAGCCTCGTCGATTGTGGTAGTTGCATATACGCCCTCTAACATTCCACCTTTCTGACGTTTGCAGGCAAAATCAAGTTCACCTTCCATATAACAGAAAATGCTATCACCATCAACATCTACTTGAAGATTATACCAACGGTTATCCTCTACTCTAAAACGCTTATCTTTAGCAATTTGTCCTTTGCTACCTTCAGTTGTCTGCTCAACACTTTTTAAGGTGTTGTTCCATCCTCCAACGTTGTACCAATCGTAGTTTCGCTTATCGGTATATCCTACAACTGGAATAAATCCTTCGTTTCCAGATTCTTTCATAGCTTGTATCTTATATGAATACTTTTTAGAATTTATCTGCTGAGGACAAACGCTGAGTGCAGGCATATTGTTAGAACGTTGAACATACTGACCATCTTCCACAGTCCAATTACCACTAATCGACTCCCATTTGTTGAAATCATCAATCGGAATAAAATTACCATCAACAATAAGTTGTGGATTGCGATAATGAACGTTTGTATTCCATGAAGCCACACCTACTTGAACAGGTTTTGGTGCTTCTACCTTTGGCTGAGGGTTAGTCAAATTCCAAGTACAATCTGTTTTAATAACTCTTGTGCCAATATTGTTTGAAAAAAGTTGCTGAATATAATACGAAGGAGTTCCCATATTTTGATACGAGTTGAAACGTATCATATCAGGACGCCAACGCGCATCGTTTTCGTTTACAAAAATTGGAGCGTAAGAGTTCATTGCCACAACATCTGAATTGTTTTCCATGCCCATCATAAATACAGCCTCTCCAAGTGCTGCATCAAGATTGCCAATTTCTCCAAACTGACTTGTAACGGCATACTCTCCAACATAAACTTTGTGCTGATTTCGTGGATAACTATCGTACTTGTTAAAACGTTCGGCAAACCAACGTGGATTTCTGTAATAATGCTCGTCAACCATATCTACAGGATGGCTATTTCGCCAAGTTGGATTGTCGGTACTCCACGCCTCTACATCTCCAATACATTTCACGTTTGGATATTTTGCCTTAATAGCATTGTAAAATTGAATATAGCGTTCTGGATAATGATCAGATTGATCAGAATTATTATCCATATTAAAGTTGTAGTTTTCGTTACCTATCTCGATATACTCAAGTCCAAAAGGTTCAGGATGACCATTCTTGGCTCTTAATTTTCCGTATGGAGTTGATACGTCACCATTGGCATATTCTAATGCATCTAAACATTCTTGAATCCAACTGTCAATCTTGTCGTATGGGTCGCAGCCACCATGCCAAATACCAACATTTACCACAAAAAGCGGTTTTGCACCCAAATCTTCACTCAACTGCAAATACTCATGAAAACCTATACCGTCAGAAGTGCGGTATCCCCAATTAATATTGGCGTGACCTTCGCGTTCTTCAATAGGTCCAATTGTACGTTTCCAACGAAAAGCATTGTCAGGACTATTCTGTCCTTCTACAAAACAACCACCTGGGAAACGCATAAAACGTGGATTCATATCTGCAAGCATCTGAGCTAAATCAGGACGCATTCCGTTTGGACGATTTTTAAACGTTGGAGGAAAAAGACTTATCACATCAAGTTGAAGTTGTCCTGCTTTATCGGTGATAAGTGCAAATTGTGCCTTGGGATCATTTCCCGTAGCGGTTATGGTGGCGGTATATTTTTGCCATTTTACAGACGCTTTCACATTAATTGCTACACTGCCCAACACATTTCCCTGTATTGATACAAGTTTTGCATTTAGAGTACCCTTGAAACCTTGGTCACTTTTGGCAAAAAACGAGAGTTGATATTTCTGACCAGCAACCACATTCATTCCCCAAAAACCCTCATTTTGTACACCATCACCAGAAGCTGTCAACTTTAGGTCAAGTGCATTATGCTGAACACTATTAAGAAGATTATTCTGAGTTAGAGAAATGTTAGCCTTTCCAACAGCATTCCAATTACTAATTTTTCCGCTATTATCTGGCAACATGGAATCATCCTCAAACGAACGATTGCGAATAAGTTCTGCATATAGTCCACCATCGGCAGCATGGTTTATATCCTCATAGAAAATACCGTAATGAGTAGGACTAATCTCGGGACCTTTCTGCAAGGCATCCACATTTATAACAACTTGTGCATTGGCAAAACATGATGCCGTCAGAAATGCACACAAAGCATAAAATTTAATTTTCATAACGTGATATTTAAGTATTAATGTCTATTATTCTGTTATATATTCCATCCAATCAAAATCAGCAACTCCGTTCTTACTGTCGCCCTGAGCAAACACTCCTAACATCACGCCAGTAAACCCTCCTATCACCTCTGTACTTAGATAACGAAAATCCATCTTAGCAAGTGTTTTAAAGTTCTTGCCGTCAATAGAATATTCCATAGTATAATATACAGCATCAGAAGCAATTCGGAGATACACTTTAGAGTTGTTCAACTTAATTTCTTGTTGAGAATGAGCAAGTTCTCCAAGACGAATATTAGGACGTACCAAAAGACTGCCATTTCTACGTTCCACCAATATATCATAATGATTTAGTGGAGCTGCATAAGCTGTTATTCCAGTCTGCATTCCTTCTTTTATTTCTGAAGCATCTAACAATACGGTAGCTGAAAACTTCTTCTCAGTTTGACGACGAGCAACAAATGTTGGCGATGTTGCCTCATCAAGTGTTGTTGATTTAGGATACAAACGTAACCAACCTTTTCTCTCGGTGAGCGAGTAACATTTAAGGTCAGGATTACCTATACCATGCCAGCCCCAAGGAAGTCCTATCGAATGATAACTATCGGCAGGTGTATCGCGTTTTACATAGTTGAACTCCTCTTTTTTAGGGTCAGTTGGCATTAATACTTGAGGTAATGTCTCGCACTGCATATCAATACTAAGTGTACCGTTACCATTTACTACAGGCCAAGCGTTCTTGTCCCAACGGACAGGAGCAAGGAATGTTTCGCGTCCCATAACATGAAGAAGATATCCACTTGTACGGTATCCAAGGCATATCATCCACCATGAAGAATCAGGTGCTTGAACAAAATCGGCATGTCCAAGACCCTGAATCTCACTATTCTGCATTTCCATATTAAAGTGAGAGAGTATAGGATTAGCGCGGTTTGACTCGTATGGTCCAAAGAGACTGCGACTGCGAAGAATATTTACCTGATGACCTTGCTCTGTTCCACCCTCGGCTAACATCATATAATAATAACCGTCTTTCTTATAAATATGCGGACCTTCTGGATAACGTCCACCAAGCCCTGTTCCAAGGTGATGAATCTCTCCTAATTGTTTACCTGTTTCAACATCAATTTCGCATATCTTTATATCGCCCTCTTTCCAAATAAAATAACATTTGTCGTCCTCAAAATAGAGTGTTGGGTCGCAACTACCTATAGCAAAGTCTATAACAATAGGTTCAGACCATTCACCTGCTGGGTTATCTGTCCAAACATAAAAATGACGTCGCGAAGGGAAAACCGTTGTAACCATATAGAAACGTCCTTTGTGACAACGAATTGTAGTGGCATAGACTCCACCATTTGTCCAACCAAGTTCAGGATTTGCTTGACTATAAAGTCCAGAAAGGTCTAATTGTGATTGTCGTGATAAACAATTGCCAATTTGTTCCCAATGAATTAAATCCTTGCTATGAAACACTGGTACTCCAGGAAAATACTGGAAAGTACTATTTACAAGGTAAAAATCATCTCCATTGCGACATACGCTTGGATCAGCATGAAAACCCGGAAGAATAGGATTACGATATCCTTGCGAATAAACAAAAGAAACACTAAATGTCAAAAAAAGAATTAGTGTTAAAATCAATAATTTTTTCATTTAAATAAGTATTAATAAGTTATAAAAAAAAGTTATCGCAAATATAATCAAAAAATTGACTTATAACAGTGATAAAATATTATTAGTGTCCGAGAAAAATAAAAAATCGAATAAAAAATAAGGCTGCCATAATTAGGCAGCCCGTTTTTTTTTGGTAACTTTCAGTCGCTAAACAAAAACATGTTACTATGGGCAAAATTACAAATATTTCGGACAGACAATCTTTTCTCAGATTTTTTCTTTGATTCCTCTCAAAGAAATCATTTCGATAATCAGCAATGGCGGCTATGACAAATTATAAATATATAAAAAAAGCGTTGACTTTTATAAGAAAATCAACGCTAATAAAAATATCTAAACTAAAAATTAGTTATTTTCAGGACGAAGTTTACGAACAGTAACAGCCGTTTGCCACATTTCACTATCACGAAGTGCTTTTAATTCTTTTTCAAGACCTTCACGATAGTTAGGTTTGCTATTAGAGTCAATAGAAATTTGAGCTTCGTTACCACATTTAACACTAGCATAAAGTTTTTGAACCACAGGTTTAATAGCATCGTGGAATGGCCCCATCCAATCTAAAGCCCCACGTTGAGCAGTGGTAGAACAATTTGCGTACATCCAATCCATACCGTTTTTAGCAAACAATGGACCAAGACTTTGTGTTAATTCTTCAACAGTTTCGTTAAAAGCTTCAGAAGGAGAGTGTCCGTTTTCACGCAAAACTTCGTATTGAGCAAGCAATAAACCTTGAATAGCACCCATCAAAGAACCACGTTCTCCTGTTAAATCTGATGTAGCTTCACGTTGGAATGTGGTTTCAAACAAATATCCCGAACCGATACCAATACCAAGAGCTAAAGTTTTTTCAAGAGCTTTGCCAGTGAAATCTTGATAAACTGCGTAAGAAGAGTTTAAACCACGACCTTCTAAAAACATTGTACGTAAAGAAGTTCCTGAACCTTTTGGCGCAACCATAATAACGTCAATATCTTTTGGAGGAACAACACCAGTACGATCGTTCCAAGTGATAGCAAAACCATGTGAAAAATATAAAGATTTTCCTGCGGTTAAATATTTTTTTAATGTAGGCCAAACCGACATTACAGCTGCATCTGACAATAGACACATTATAATAGAACCTTTTTGACAAGCTTCTTCAATGCTAAATAAAGTTTCTCCAGGTTGCCAACCATCAGCTATTGCTTTGTCAAAAGTTTTTCCAGCACGTTGTCCAACAATAACATTAAAACCATTGTCTCTAAGGTTTTGTGATTGACCAGGACCTTGAACTCCATAACCAATAACTGCAATAGTTTCGTTTTTTAAAATTTCACGTGCTTTTTCCAAAGGAAATTCGTCGCGGGTCATAACGTTTTCTATAACTCCGCCAAAATTCATCTTTGCCATTTTTATTTATTTTTAGATAATTATTGTGTCAATTATATGTTTTGCAAATTTTCAAAACTTGAATTTTCACAAAATTACACAATATTATTATTAATAAAGATTTTTTTAGGTAAAAGTTTTTTTTGAGAGTGTAATTTAGAATTTTGCTACTTAACAATACCTCCAAAAATTTTTATTAATAATAAGTATATAAGAGCTAATGTTCTGGAATATTGGCTTGTTTTAAATTATAAATCAATTGTGTTTGCTCAGAAGAAACAATATTTTGAGCTCGCATTGTTAACGATGGCAAAACAAATTTATATAAAGCTTTTCTAACTTCTTTGTTAGGAAAACCTAAAATAAAAACGTCATCATCAAAGCTTTTAATGGTTAAATACCCAGTTTGATAAAGGAATAATCCGTTATCACCGCAACTTACATCAGAAGATTCTAAAGTGTCACGTTCTATCAAATAATTATCATATTTGTCAATATTTATATCCAAATCAGTTACAAATTTATAAATCATAGAAGTGGCTCCTGATGCTATCCAATAGTTACTAATTTTTTGATTTGCCAAAGCATTTATTAAACTAAATGGATTAAACATGTCGGTCATATTTTCATCACTAAAATGATAACCATCGTAATTTTCCTTTAGTTTTAATACTGCATTATCGTAACTACATTTAAATTTATTTGCAAGAAGTTGTATTTCAGGTTGAAAATTATCTAATAATTCTTGTTTACTAATTCCACAAATTTCAGCATAATTAGGCAAGAAACTTATATTGTTTAAATTGTTAAGAACTGAAAACAATGATATTTGAGTAAATTTAGTGATTCCAGTAATAAATACAAAACGTTCGTATGCGTCAGCCGATTTCAATACTGCAAAAACATCACGATAAATTGCAGTACATTTTTCATGTTCTGGTGTATGCCAAGAGTGTTGTAACGGACAATCATATTCGTCGATTAAAATAACAACTCTATTTTTGGTGTCTTGATATGCTTTTTTTATAATACTATTAAACCTAACAGTTAAACTATCAGTTTCTTTTATAGTAATATCATATTTAGATTCTAAGTATTGAAATTCTCTATCAAAAAAAGATTTTAAAGATTCGGCAGACGCACCTGCATTCGACATATCTAATCTGATTACAGGATATTGTTTCCACTCTTTTTCGTAATTATTGATTTTTAATCCTTCAAACAATTCTTTACGACCTTCAAAATAGCATTGTAAGGTATCAACAAGCATTGTTTTTCCAAATCTTCGTGGACGACTTAAATAGTTGATATAACTATCACAATTTACTAAATTCCATATTATTTCAGTTTTATCAACATACAAACATTTCAATTCGCGAAGTTTTGCAAATGATGATAAACCTTGTGGTAGTTTTCGTCTATAAGTTTTTGTATCCATTTTAATTATTTTTTAGATAATTATTGTATCAATTATAAATATTACAAATATTCAAATCTTGAATTTTCACAAAATTACACAACTTATTTTAATAAGTTTTTTTTAGGATAGGAAATAACAATGATTTTCCATTCCTAGAAGAACTTTATTATCTTGTAAATTGCTTTCTATAACTTGCAAAACTTAAACTTCAATATTAAATAGATACAAAAATAGTAATTTTTTTTATTAATAAAATCGATTGAAATAATACCAAAAATCCGAATTACAAATTCATATTATGAAACTTAAAGTTCTGGATTTGTAATTCAGATTTACTATTTATCTTAAAAAACTATTTTTTAGCAGCTTTTAATGTGTTTTTAAGAAGAGAACAAATTGTCATAGGTCCAACTCCACCAGGAACTGGTGTTATAAAAGATGCTTTTGGAGAAACTTCTTCAAAATTGACATCTCCTTTAAGTTTCCAACCAGATTTTGTTTGATCAGATTTAACACGTGTTGTTCCAACATCAATAACAGTAACACCATCTTTAACCATATCACCAGTAACAAAACCAGGACGTCCAATTGCTGCAACAAGAATATCAGCAGTTTTTGTTATTTCTTTTAAGTTTTCAGATTTTGAATGACATACTGTAACTGTACAATCTATACCTTTTTGACTTAAAAGAATACTCAACGGACGACCCACAATATTGCTTCTACCAATAATTACGCAATGTTTACCAGCTGTTTCAATATTGTAACGTTTTAAAAGATCAACAATACCAGCAGGTGTTGCAGATACAAAAGTGTCAAGTCCAGCAACCAAACGACCCAAATTTACAGGATGAAATCCATCAACATCTTTGTTTGGATTTATTGCTTCTATTATTTTTTGTTCATCTATATGTTTTGGAAGAGGCAATTGAACAATAAAACCGTCAACATCTGCGTCATTGTTTAATTTATCAACGGTTTTAAGTAGTTCTTCTTCTGAAACATTGTCTTCAAATCTAATTAAAGTAGAAACAAAACCAACTTCTTCGCACGATTTAATTTTGTGAGCCACATAAGTTTCGCTTCCACCATCATGACCAACCAAAACAGCAACCAAATGAGGTGCTTTTTTGCCAGATGCTATCATATTTTTTACTTCTTCAGCAATTTCTGCTTTTATTTCAGAAGAAGTTTTTTTACCATCAATCAATGTCATAATAAAAATATTTATATTGTTTAAAAACAAAAAAGAAAGGAGAAAAATAAATTTCTACTTTCTTTTTTATGTTTATTTATCTTCTTCTAAAACCAGACATTAAACCAGCTAAGCGTCTTCCGCCTCCACCAGTTAACATTTTCATCATTTTTCTGGTTTCTTCAAATTGTTTTAATAAACGATTAACCACAGCTACGTCAGTTCCGCTACCGTCAGCAATTCTACGACGACGAGAACCATTAATTACTTGAGGATTTTCACGTTCAAATGGTGTCATTGATTTAATGATAGCTTCAATTTCTTTAAAAGCATCGTCACTAATATCAAGATTTTTGATAGCCTTACCAACACCTGGTATCATAGAAGCTAAATCTTTAAGATTACCCATTTTCTTGATTTGTTGAATTTGAGCAAGAAAATCGTTGAAATTAAATTGATCTTTACGAATTTTAGCTTGAAGTTTTGCAGCTTCTTCGGCATCGTATTGAGCTTGTAAACGTTCTGCTAAAGAAACAATATCACCCATACCTAAAATTCTATCAGCCATACGAGCAGGATAGAAGATATCTAAGGCGTCAATTTTTTCACCAGAAGAAACAAATTTGATAGGTTTATTAACAGTGTAACGAATAGACAACGCAGCACCACCACGTGTATCACCATCTAATTTTGTTAAAACTACACCATCAAAATTTAATTGATCATTAAAAGCTTTTGCTGTGTTAACTGCGTCTTGACCAGTCATAGAGTCAACAACAAAAAGTATTTCTGTAGGATTTGTTTCTTTTTTGATATTAGAGATTTCGTTCATCATCTCTTCATCAACAGCCAAACGTCCAGCAGTATCTATGATAACAACATCGTTGCCATTTTGTTTAGCCTGTTTTATTGCGTCTTTAGCAATTTTAACAGGATTTTTTTCACCATCTTGAGTGTAAACAGGAACTTGAATTTGGTCAGCCAAAACTTTTAACTGATCAATAGCCGCAGGACGATAAACGTCACCTGCAACGAGTAAAGGTTTTTTACCTTTTTTTGATTTAACAAAGTTAGCAAATTTACCAGAGAAAGTGGTTTTACCACTACCTTGTAAACCTGCAATAAGAATAATAGCAGGATCAGCTTTTAAATTTACTTCACTTTCAGAAGTTCCCATTAATGTAATCAACTCGTCGTGAACAAGTTTAATCATTAATTGATTAGGTTTTAAATCACCTTGAACTTCAGAACCTAAAGCTTTTTCTTTAACTTTATTTGTAAAATCTTTTACTATATCATAATTAACGTCTGCATCTAACAATGCTCTACGTACTTCTTTTAAAGCATCAACAACGTTAATCTCGGTTAATTTGCCATCTCCTTTAATCTTTTTAAAAGATTGCTCGAGTTTTTCGCTTAAACTTTCAAACATTTTTATTAGTGTTTATATGCACATATTGTTATTTGCGCAAAAGTATTAAAAGATTTTGATAATTAAAACTTAGGAATTAAAAAATTGTATAAATTGATAAATTTATTTGTTTAAATTTTTTTTAATCATTATGTCTTATAGTTCTGTTATTTTTATTATTTTGAAGTATTTATATAAAAAAACATCAATTACACAATGTAATTGATGTTTTTTAAGTTTTAAAATTAGAATTAAATTCTTTCAATTAATTTTTTAATGATAGTAGTCATACGAGGTTCTGCGGCATTAGCTGCTTTTTGAACTTCTTCGTGAGATACTTTTTCTATAGCACCAATTCCCATATCTGTAATAATTGAAAGTGCAAAACATGGTAAATCCATGTGACGAGCAACAATTACTTCTGGAACAGTACTCATACCAACAGCATCAGCTCCTGCTTTTGCATAAAAACGATATTCTGCTGGAGTTTCGTAAGTAGGTCCAGTTACACCCATATAAACACCTTGTTGAAGATGAATGTTGGTTTCTTCTGCAATTTCAAACGCAAGTTTTATGTATTTTCGGTCGTAAGCGCAACTCATTTCAGGGAAACGAGGTCCTAATTCATCATCATTTGGTCCTATTAATGGATTGGTTCCAAAATGATTTATGTGGTCGGTTATCACCATAATATCTCCTACACGGAAAGATGTGTTCATTCCACCAGAAGCATTGCTAAGTATCAATAATTTAATACCTAAAAATTTTAATACTCTGATAGGAAATGTAACTTGTTGCATTGTGTAGCCTTCGTAATAGTGAAAACGACCTTGCATTGCAACCACTTTTTTACCACCTAAAGTTCCAAATACTAATTGTCCTTTGTGACCTTGAACAGTTGAAACTGGGAAATTAGGAATTTCTGAATAGGGGATAGCTTTTTCAACTTTAATTTCGTTGGCTAAAGCTCCTAAACCTGTGCCAAGTACTATACCGATTTCTGGCTCAAAATTGATGCACTGTTGTATGTAATCGATAGTTTGTTTTATTTTCTTCAACATATTTAATTATTTGTGAATTAAGTTTATCTGCGTCGTCAAAAACAAAGTTGATTTCTATTGGAATATAATACATTTTTTCTTTGATAGTTGGTTCAAAGTTTTGTTCCATTAGTCTAACTGCATCTTTTTCTGTTGTAATAACAACTTTGTTTTGTGATAAAGATACGAATTTTTCTGTAATCTTGTTAATATCACGTTTACTAAAATTGTGATGATCTGCAAATTTAATATGAGTGATTTTTTGTGAATATTTGTTTTGAATATGTTGAATTAATGTTGTAGGATTTGCAATTCCTGTTATTAATAATATTTCAGTGTCTTTATTTATCTCTGTTTGAGTTTGTTCTGAAAATACTGGTTTAATTTCTAAATATTTAAAGTTGGTAAAATAAATTGATTGAAATGGCAATAAATTTATATGTTTAGAAATAACTCTTCGGTCTATTGGTTTCAGATTGTCAGGACATTTGGTAACAATAATTATGTTAGCTCTGTTATAACGGCTTGAAGGTTCACGTAAATTTCCGTATGGAAGCATAGAGTCTTCGTAAAATGGTTTATTATAGTCGGTTAATAATATACTTAATCTAGGTGTAACTCTGCGATGTTGATATGCATCATCAAGAATTACAACTTGTTTTTCGTTTCGTTCTTTTAGTATATTTTTAATTCCTTTACATCTATTTTCACAAACACAAACATTAGCTTGATCTTTAAATTTTATAGACATTTGTTTTGGTTCATCGCCTATTTCAGCTACAGTACTTTCGTTTGTAGCTTTAATATAGCCTTTTGTTTTACGTTTGTAACCTCTACTAAGTATTGTAACGTTGTATAAATCTTTTAGTAAATTAACTATGTATTCTGTATGTGGAGTTTTACCTGTTCCGCCAACTGCAATATTTCCTACTGAAATCACTGGTATTTCAAATTCATGTGATTTTAATACTTTATTATCATACAAAAAATTACGAATGGCCACCACCATTCCATAAATCCATGATATCGGTTTTAGTAGGAATTTAAACATATTATTATTGTTTTTTAGTTTCTACTGAAACTATTATTATTAACTTTTAATTCTTTTACATTGTTCAGAACAAATTTTCATTACTTCTTTTTCGTCTATCAAAGTAGTTTTATTATCTTTAACAATGATTTTACCATCAGAAATTACCAAATTAATATCTCTATCATTAAAATTATAGGCAATATGTTTGATAAAATTTTCTGAGTTAAGTTCTATTGGTGTATTATTAGAAAACACTATTAAATTGTTTTCTTTATCGCCAATAAAATTATTATCGTTAATATAATTGTGTACTGCATTCATTCTATTAAAAGCTTCTATATCACTAATTTTATTATCAGTATTTAGTGATAACATATACGCCATACGCATACATTGCGAAATGCTTTGTTGAGTAAAGTCAGAACCAATCATAATTTTGTTTCCAAGCCAAATTGAATTAAAAGGAATAATACCTCTTTCTAAATTTCCGTATGGATTTTGAACAATCCAAGCTGGCTTGTTTTTTATAAAACAACGTTCTTCATCATTCAAATAATTGGCATTTAATAATATGGTAGAATTATAATCCATTAAACCACTATCAAAAATGCGAGTTATTGCACTTTTATGATGATCGCGCATTGTATTAGTTTGATCTATATTATCTTCGGCGGTATTTATTATAATACCTTTATTGTTTTCTTTGCAAATATTTGATATTGTTTCAAATAAATCATCACTTGCTAAATAAGAAGCTGCAATTCCCATTAGACCTTGATGATTTGTTAAATAGTTTTGATTTTCTGCTATAATTTTTTCGGCTGTGGCGTATCCATTGGCTTCGCTTGCTGAAAATGATAACAATGTTGATACTCCAACTTGTTTAAATGCTTCTTCTATTGTGGATAATGAACCTTCTATATATTTTGAAGTTTCATTTCTACATATAGCAAAAGTTGTCCCATTTTTAGCCGACATCATTGCTGCGTATAGCGACGAAGCATACAATAAATCTTTGTCTAATTGTGAGTCTATATTCCACAATATATTACTAACATATTTAAAATATGTAGGTTGACTTATTTCGTAATTTTTGTTGACAAACGAAAATGATAGTCCTGGACGTAAAAATCCATCTGCAAAAGAATGCATTATATATTTTCCTGTGCAATCTTCTATTTGTACATTTTCTATTTGTTCTTGTGTAAATGGATTGTTTATAGATAATTGTATTCTTTCTGTTTTTTCATCTACAAGTATATCTGTAGAATAAAATTTTAGATTTTTTATATCTATATATGTTCCATTTTTTAATAATAGCGACATTGTGTTGTTTTTCTGTTTTTCTGTTTTTGAGAAAATAAGTAAAGTAAAAAATCAAAATATTTTTTACTTTACTTATATAATTTTATTGATGTTGTTCTCTAAGTAAATCAAGAATTGTTTTAACAGGAGAAAAAGTTTCGATAGGAACTTCAACAAAAATTGTATTCCAATCAGACATTGCACCATTCCACAATCCTGGTCGTTCAATAGATTTTAATGTTTTACCGTTTTTTGATTTGTTAGAAATAAACCCAGTTTTTGGATCAGTAAATTTTCGTAAATCAAATTTTTTGCCTTCACAATCAGTAAGGTCACAAACTAAATCAACAGGATTAAAATGAGTTGATTTTTTCATTATGTCCATACTATTTTCATCGTTTTTATCGATTTGAGACGACTCAACAATTTGTAACGAAATAGTTCCATCAGAATTTTTAGTCCAGAATGGACCACCTCCAGGTTCACCTTCGTTTTTAACCATTCCACATACTCTAAGAGGGCGTTTAAGTTTTGATAATAAAGTTTTTGCCTTTTCTTTGTTTGGTAATGATAAAAATGAAGGTTCAAATTCAGTACAAAGTTTTTTAGAAACAAAAATGTATGCTTCGTCTAAAACTTTGCTTGTAGGATTATCTTCTAATAATTTTATATAATCATCAATATTTTCTTTAGTTTTTAATAAATAACCTGCTAAAGCTTGTTTATAAAGAATAGTAGGTTCTTTTTTGTTGTCAGGAACAACATTGTCGATAGTTTTTATAAAAACAATTTGAGCATCTAAATCATTGAGATTTTCGATTAAAGCACCGTGACCTGCAGGACGTAAAAGAGGAGTCCCATCATCATTTCTAAAAATTTCGTTGTTTTCGTCAACAGCAACAGTATCTGTATATTTCTTTTGAGTAGAAAACGAAATATTAAGTTTACATGAAAATTTTTCTTCGTATTTTTCACGAATATTTTCAATAAAATCAGAGAAAAGTTTTAAATGTTCAGGAGAAACAGTGTAATGAATTTTAACTTCTTTGTTAGTAGAAGCATACAACATGCCTTCCGCAATGTGTTCTTCAAAAGGAGTACGCGAAGAATTTTTGTATCTATGAAAATCAATTAATGCTTTAGGCAAATTTCCATAATTTAAACCTTCAGAAGTTATTACACATTCAACCAATTCTTTAGGTTTGTGATCTTGCAACATTTCTTTTATCGACAATCCAAATTTTGAATAAACAATTTTTTGAAGTTTGTCGTAAAAAGCAAATCTGTCAATGTTGTCGATAAATCTTCTTGCAGGAGAATGAGCATCATTAAATTTAAGTTTTTGTTCAGGAGAATTGTTGAATTCAGAAACAAAAACAAATAAATCTTTAAACATTCTAGAAGCAGCTCCTGAAGCCGGCACAAATTTAACTACGTTTAGGTTGTTGCACGCCTTAACATATTTTTGTGCGTATTTTTCAGTTTCTTCTTTACTGAAACATCTAATACCGTCGTTTGCAGTGGCAGGACGTATTAGTTGCATATATGGAAATCCGCTTTTGTAACAATTGATTTGATGGTCAATTTCAGCTGTTGAAATTCCCATATTTTCGAAATATTCGATGTCGCTTTTATTATACATACTAAGGTGTTTTGAATTTGCCATAAAATTAAAAAAGTCCGGCGAATTTCCGGACTTATTTCAAAAAAAAATAACACTTAAAATCAAACAAGATATGAAAACAATTTTATTTAAAAATAATGTACTTAATATTAATGTTTTACCCATCTCGGGCGAACTATTTTATTTCTCGAATTTTGATGCAAATGTAAAGATTATTATTGTTAATGTATTTTTTCTATAAATTATTTTTATGTTAAAAAATAGTGATTTCTTATTTTTTTCGTCATTTTTTGGTGTTTTTATTTATCAACATAGATTATTTCGCCACTTTCTACATAAAAAAGGTAGGCTTTTATGTTTGGATAAATTGGATTTTTCATGCTTGATAATAAATTAGCATATTCTTTTATTTGGTCAAAATATTCGTCATGATGTTCGCCAAATTTAAAATCTATTACTATTGTTTCGTTTGGTGAAACCATAACTCGGTCGGGGATTCTAATTTTTCCGTCTGTGGTTAATAATGCACATTCGGTTATTATACTTGTCCATTTATTGCTAAACCATTCTTTAACTTGTGGAATTTCAAAGGTTTTTTCTAGTTTTTGTTTTAATTCTATTTTTTGTTCTTCGGTTATTCGTCCTTGCATTTTTAATTCTTCTAAAACAATTGGTAAGTCTTCTTTTACTTCAATTTTGGATAATATATTGTGCATAAACGAACCATAATTTATTCTTTCTTGAATAAATTCGTTGCTTTTTATAAAAAAATCTGATGAATGATATTTTATCGATAATTTATTGTCCCAAGATGAATTTTTAAATGGTGATATTTGAAATTTTTCACCTTCTGGTTGTTTTCGTCCTATGTCTATTGTGTGTTGTTTGTCTGATAAATAGATATTTTCGCTTTCGTTAAAATGATCTGATAATGAAACAATGGGATATTCACTATTTATGTTAACATTATCTTTCATTAAAAAATACAACATATCACCTATATTTTTTATAGTTTCTTTTTGTGGAATTTCGCAATAGAAGTATAGTTCGTCAACAGGGCGAGTAAATGCAACATATAATGTATTTAAAGCATCTACATACATGTTTCGTTTTTCTTCGTAATATGAAGTTTTGAAGTGGGATTTATCTAAATTGCTACTATATTTTACAGGTAATGTTGGTAAATTTGAAAATTTGTTGTTCCCTTGAGTGGTAACCCAAATATATTTAGGAGTTAAAGGATTGTTTTCTTCCATATTCCAATTACAAAATGGAATAAATACAGTTCCAAAATCTAATCCTTTTGATTTATGAATTGTCATCACAGTTACAGCATTTTGATTGTCGGAAGGCTGAATTGAAGTTTTTATTCCACTTTCGTCCCACCATTTAATAAATCTAGATAAATCAGATGTGTATTTTTTTGTAAATTCTAATACACAATCTTCAAAAGTTCTCAAATATTCTGACTCGTGAATAAATTTATATAAATCAAAAATAGATATAATTTTTTCGCATAAATCATATAATGGTAAACTTGAAAAATTAGTTGAAATATCAGAAAATTCGTCAGGTAAAAATCCTTTAGGCAAAGTTTCGCTTGATGCAGCTTTAAATATTGCATCGTCTGTGTTAGGTGAATTTATCAGTTTTGAGTATGAGAATATTAGTTTTGATTTTGCAATAGAATCGTTGGGATTATTTACAACTTTCATTGCATTGATTGCAATTGTTACTATTTGTGAATTTGAAATATATAATGAGTCGGCAGAAATAACATCATATTGTTTTGCGTCTTGTTTTTCTGACTTATATTTTAATAAAAAATTAACAACTAGTTCAGCTTCTTGTCTTTTTCTAACTAAAATACATATATTTTTTGCTGGATATTTTGATTTTAATAAAGTGTCGATTTCTTTAGCCATTGAATTCAATGCTAATATTTCAAATTCACTCTTTTCTTCAGATGGTAATATTATTTCTAAATCAGGATATTTTTCATTGATTTTTGTTTTAATATCTTGTGTGTTAGTTTCTTCTTGTTCTGTTTGACTTTTTTTGCTTTTTTTAGATTTTTTATCTGTTTCAAAAAATACACCTTTTACTTTACCTCCAATTTTAGGTGAATTAGGTGATTTTTGAAAACTATCAGAATAAATATCTTTTAATTCTGTATAATCTAGAGGTTTATCTTTGTCATCGTGGTTTTCTAATATTTGAACAGCTGATAAAAATATAGTGTCGTTAAAATCAATAATATTTTTTCTACTTCGCCAATTTGTGTCTAGAGTTTTATAATCGATATAACTTTTCCCTATATTTTCTTCAACTTTAGAATGTAGCAAAGTCCAATCACCACCTCTAAATCTGTAAATAGATTGTTTAACATCACCAACAATCATATTATCATATCCTTGAGCAAGAGTATTTTCTATTAATGGTCTAAAAATTTGCCATTGAAAGCCTGATGTATCTTGAAATTCGTCAATAAAAATGTGGTCAAATTTATTTCCTACACGTTCGTAAATAAATGGAGCATCATTGTCTTGTATGATTTTATTTAAAAAAACAGTAGCATCGCTCACAAGCATCATTTTATTTTCTTGACGATAAGTTGGTAATAATGAAGCTAAATCGCCCATTAATGAAAATGCGTAAAAATCATCACGTATAATTTTTGCTGTTATAAAATCAATGTATTCAGTTTCATATAATTCAACAGCTTCTTTTACTAATGGATTTATATTTACGTAAACTGCTTGCAAAAAGTCTTTTTGTTCTGGTTCTATTTTTTTTGTGAGGTATTTGTCAAAATTGTCTATTGAATTTACTACTGTAGGTTTTGGGATTAAATCGTCTATTTTTTTGCTAATCAAAAAATTTACTAAATAATTATAGATAGGATTAACTTTACTTCCTAATGCTTCTGGCGTTTTTGCATAATTATGAAATAATGTATTAAAAATATCTTTGCTTCGTTGAGCTATTGATTTGCAGCGTGATTGATACGACTCAAAGATATTGTTGATGTCTTTAGAAATTTTAGCATAAAATTCTTTTCTAAGATATTCGTCTGCAATATTTTCGTTGTTTTCTAATTCTTTAAACTTTTCAGTAAAAATCAGTTTTGCTAATTGTTTAATATGGTTTCTAAAATCCCAATTTTTACCTTCGTCAATATTTTGTTCTGCTAAATTCAACATTTGACTTTGCAAATTTTCGTCTTCGTCAATTTTTGAGAACAAAATTTCAGAAAGATCATTAATAACTTTATCGTCATCAATTTCAATACGATATCCACTATCAACATTGATATCGTAGCAAAATGCACGAACTATTCTTTGAACAAACGAATCTATAGTTTTTAAATTAAAATCGGTATAATTATGAAGAATTGCTGTTCTAATTTGACGTGCTCGGTTTCTTATGTCAGTTTCTTTAAATTTAGGAAAAATCTTTTGTAATTCAGGAATATAACTACTTTTTTCGTTTAAAATCAGTTTGTCTAATTCTTTTAGAATACGATCTTTCATTTCGCCTGCTGCTTTGTTTGTAAAAGTAACAGCCAAAATTTTGCTAAATGCCATTGAATCAGCAAAAGCCGAATATAATTGACTATTAGCTGACGATTGTTTAAATGCTGATTTTAAATAATTTTCTGTTAAATTATAGGTTTTACCACTTCCTGCAGAGGCTTTATATATTTTTAGTTTCATTTTTCCTTATTAAATATTTCGCAATTTAATAAGAAATATGAAAATAATTGAAAAATAACTAAAAAAAATTGATGTTATAGTTTCTTATGTTGTTTCTATAAAAAATTGTTTTGTTATTTTAAGTATTCTTTTACATTTTGAATATCAATTGATAAAAATTCAGAGATTTCTTCAAGACTATTTCCTAATGTATATAGTTTTTTTGCTATTTTTTTATCTTTTTCAAT
The DNA here is from genome assembly GCA_024413595.1 of Bacteroidales bacterium. Taxonomy (GTDB): domain Bacteria; phylum Bacteroidota; class Bacteroidia; order Bacteroidales; family UBA3824; genus UBA3824. The sequence goes on along the minus strand of JAKSUC010000011.1, from coordinate 36,864 downwards.
TAATTGATTTTTTTGTTCAATTAATTGATTTTTTTGTTCAATTAATTGATTTTTTTGTTCACCAACAATTTCTTTTAAATCATTATTTTCATTTTCTAAATCAATAAAATTTTTCCAAGCATGTTGTTCTAAACTTAAGTTACCTTGCAATTGTTTATCACCAGATGCTTTTTGAAGTGCTTTTATCAAAATTTTATAATCTTCAGAGTCGTCAAAATATTCGTCGATTTCAATTTCTTGTTTTGGATCTTGTGGATTACATTCACAAAAAATGGTTAATAACTTATCTAAATGTGTTTTAACATTATTTTTAGTAAGTGGAGCTATCACAAATGTGATTTTGTGTGTTAAACCTTTGATATAATCATTGTTTTCTGGAACGTTTATAACGTTTCCTTGTTGGTCAAAAAATATATTTTCACCTTTCATTACCGAATATTTCAATCCATCACCAAGTTCGTGTCCTAAAATATAAATTGAATGTATTGGATAAGGATGATCTATTTCTTTAGTTCTACCTTTATAAGTTGAAATTATTTCTTTATCACATTTAGTATTATCCATATATAAAGCCCCGAGATATTCTCTAAAACGCATAATTTCACCACTTTCTAAGGCTTTTTGAACTTCAATATGTATTAATTGTTTTTGATTGTCTTTATTAAGAATTGTTGCCGAAAAATCTAATTTAAATATATGTTTTCCGTTAGGTAATGTTGTAGAATATTCATTATTGTTCATTGAAATATCAACAATTTTTGTATTCAAAATATTACCAATCAAGACTTTTGCTACACGTGGGTCTTGCATTATATATTTAAATACTGTATCATATATCGGATTAACTACTCTTGCCATGATTTGTAAATTAAGAATAAGATTTTAAGTTTTCGTTTTGCAAATTTAGTGATTATTTTGATGATTTACAATAAAAAAAAGGTTGCAGAATAAATCAAACTAAAAGTCTTTTTCTTCGTCTTCGTCCATTTTTGCAAGAACATCTTGAAGTTTACCCATTGGACGAGTAACTATTACTCTACCAGATTGAATAAATTCGCGAACATCAAAATCTTTTAGTTTCTTTAAAAAATCTTGAGTATCAATTTGAGTTCCTGTTTTTTCTAACACAATAAAATCACCTTCAACGGCTAAAACACGAACATTGCTTGTTCTAATAATGTTTTGTAGTTTTGAAAAAGGTTGTTTTTCGGTACATGAAATTTTGTACAAGGCAACTTCTTGTGCAATAATTTGATCTTCACGATAAAGAAAAGCTTTGGCAACTTCTACTTGTTTTTCGATACATTTACAAAGATGTTTTGCTTGTGCTTTGGTTGTGTTTATAGTTATTACAAAAGAATGTAGCGATTTGTGCATACATGATGATGTATTTAGAGTTTCAATATTTACTTTGTGACGAGTAAATATAATTGAAATTCTGTTTAATAAACCAATATGGTTCTCTGTATATATTAATAAAGTGTATCTACGTTTTATAATTGTATCGTTTTTTTGTCTCATAATTTTTAAAATTTATTCAAGTTTTTGTTCACCAACGCCACAACCTGCTGGAATAACAGGATATATATTTGCTTTTTTTTCAACTTGAGCTTCTATAAAAAATGGTCCTGGAGTTGTTAACATTTCTTCTATTGCAAGATTTAAATCTTCTTGAGTTGTAACTTTTTTTGCAGGAATATGATACGCTTTTGCAATCATCACAAAATCAGGGTTTATTAAACCTTCAAAATAGTCATGATCTTTATAATATAATTCTTGTAATTGACGAATCATACCTAAATAATTATTGTTTAATAAAATAATTTTGATTGGAAGATGATATTGCATAATTGTTCCAAGCTCTTCGATAGTCATTTGGAATCCACCGTCGCCCATAAAAGTAATAATATTGCAACCTTTGATAGCTTGAGCAGCACCAATTGCAGCTGGCAATGCAAAACCCATAGTTCCAAGTCCTCCACTTGTTATTAAACAATCTGAAATTGTATGTCGAAAATATCTAGCAGCAGCCATTTGATTTTGTCCAACGTCGGTAACGCAAACTGCCCCCATTGGTAAACGTTTTGAAACGGCGTCAACCACTCGTCCCATTCTTAATTCTTTGGAATGTTGATCTAAATCTTGTTTGATAACTTTTTCATATTCTTTTTGTTTATAAGTTTCCATCAAGTTTAGCCATTCTGGATTATTTTTGGGCAATATTTTTTCGTTGATGAGTTTTAATGCTGATTTTGCATCTGAATTTATAGGTATTCGTGATTGTATAACTTTATTAATTTCAGATGAATCTATATCAATATGAATAATTCTGGCTTTTTTTGCATATTTTTTTACGTTACCTGTAACTCTATCGGCAAAACGCATTCCTACAGCCAATAAAACGTCACATTCGTTTGTTAACATATTTGCTGCATAGTTTCCGTGTAAACCAACCATTCCTGCAAAAAGTGGATGATCAGAGGCAAATGCGGTTAATCCTTTTAATGTACAACCAACTGGCATTGAAAGTGTTTCGGCTATATATCTAATTTCTTCACGACATTTTGATTGTAAAACACCATGCCCAACCACCATAAATGGGCGTTTTGCATTGTTAAGTAAGTTTACTGCGCCTTCTATTTTGTCTAAACGAGGTTTCCATTTAGGATGATAACTGTCAATTTTGGTACATTTTTTATACTCAAATTCTTTAATGATAGAAGTTTGTGCATTTTTTGTTATATCTAATAAAACAGGTCCTGGACGTCCACTACGTGCAATATAAAATGCTTTAGCAATGTTTTCTGCTATTTCGTCGGCGTTGGTTATTTGATAATTCCATTTTGTAACAGGCATCGAAAAACCAACAACATCAGTTTCTTGAAAAGCATCATAACCTAATTCGTTAGAATTAACTTGTCCAGTGATACAAACAATTGGAACGCTATCAAGCATTGCGTCAGCAATTCCAGTTAAAAAATTTGTTGCTCCAGGACCAGAAGTTGCCATACAAACTCCTACATGTCCAGATGCTTCGGCATAACCTTCAGCAGCATGAACTGCACCTTGTTCGTGACGTACTAATATATGTGAAATTTTATCTTCGTGATTATAAAATGAATCATAAATTGGAAGATTGGCTCCTCCGGGATAACCAAATATTACTTGTATATTTTCTTCTATTAAAGCAAGAGTTATTGCTTCTGCACCTGTTATATTAGTATATTTCATGAAATAAATATCTATTTTTCAATTGTGTGCAAAGTTACAAAAATTATTATTATATCTAGTTTTTAATATTCAATTTGCTTATTATGTATAAAAAAGGCTTTACAAATATTTATGTAAAGCCTTTATGATTGTTTCTAAAAAAAACAGGTTGATAAAAGTTTAAAAATATATCAATTTAAATACTTAATAGTTGAGTAAAAAGTCCGATTGAACAAAATATGTTCAATCGGATAAAAAAGTAAAATTAATTATTTGTTTTGTAAACCTTCAGCGAAACCAGCGTATTGAGGTTTACGATTGTATTGTTCGTTCCATAAACCAGTAGGTTCTCCAGCTCTCCAACCAGAGTTTGCAGGACTATCTGTAGGACACCATTGACAAATACCATATTGTTGACTTGCAGGAATGATTTCAAGATATTTTTTTACAATAAATTTGTAAAATTCAGCCATTTGTTTGTGCATTTCTAAAGTCATTTCTGTAGTTTTAATAGTTTGTCCAGCAAATTGTTTACCGTCAACATATCCCATATCAAGTTCAGATATACGACATAATTTACCAGAAGCAGCCATTAAATTTAACATTTCAACAATGTGGTCTTCTTGCGACTTTTGGCTTTCAGGATCAGAGTAGTAACTGATGTGCATTTGAGATCCAATACCATCAATTTTTGTAACTCCGTCAGATTCCCAATATTCAATCCATTTAATAAGGTCTTTAAGTTTTTGATTATTATCCCAAGTAGATTCAAGATTGTAATCATTAACAAAAAGTTGTAGATTGTCAGCACCAGTAGCACTACCATATTTACGAGCTAAAGCAACTGCATCGCGAACGTATGTGTCGCCAAGATAATCACTCCAATAGAAGTTGGCTTTAGCATCATCTTCGCTCACGTTTTTAGAAGATTGAAGGTCGTATTTACCATCACCATCTTTATCTTCACCCGAAAGAGGTTCGTTAACAACGTCCCAAGCTTTAACATATCCGTTTGAAGCAGTCATTATACCAGAAATGAATTTTTCAAGAGCACGATATGTAGTATCGTATAATTCTTTTTCTGTTTGAGGAATACGATCTTCAACGGTTTCTTTTGTTACGCCTTCAACAATAATTTGAATGTCGTCAAAATAATAGTTGTTTGGTGTAACAGGTCCTGTTGTGTTATCATCTACGTTAGGAGCACCTTTTGATAGATTGAAAGCAACACAAGTAACTTCATTTTGATCAGCAGTGATTGTAATAGTAGAAGAGTAGTCTTTCCATTCAGTAGTGAAATGAGGAGAATCAAAGAAAGCCCAGTGTTTATAGTTACCTGGTCCAACGTGAGCTTGACAACCATCAGCGTCCATTTCAGTGTCGGCTTTAATCTTCATTTTAAGAGTTGCCTTTTCTCCTGTTGTAAATTTGTGATCAACATTGATAAAGAATTGAGCATCCCAACTCCATGTTGCAACGTCTTTATTGTGAACAACAAAACATTTACCTTGAGTAGGATCATTAAATACATCTGCTTTACCAGTAGATATACCAGAAACTTTATCGTTAGCAAAAAAGTTTGTGTTTTCTCCTTCACTATCAACGTTTGTGATTAATTCTTTTTTGTAAGGATTTTCAACAACTTTAGTACCACCTTCCCAAAAATTTTCGTGGTGTGTAACTTTGATTTCTTTAACAATGTATTCGCCTTCGTCAAATCCAGATTGAAGCATAAGGTCTGCATTTCCAATTTTTGATGCAGGAGAACCTTGAAATTCATAAGTTTTTGTACCAAGAATAACATCAAGTTGAGTTTCAATTCCACCTCCCCAATCTCCAAGTTTAAAGTTCATCTTGTTTTGATAAGATTTAGAATCAATAGTAACTTTAATTGTGTATGTAAAATCAGGATTAAGGTCTTTAGCACCTACACTATTCCAAAATTGAACATCCCAAAAATTTGCGGTTTTATGAGAAACAACGTGAAGACCTTCTGCAGTAGAAGTAAATTCACCTTGTCCTCCATTCCATGTACAAACAGGATTTGTATTGTCGGCATCAGTAACGTCTCTATCAACGAGTTTTCTTTCTGTTATGTGACCAAGAACACTAGTTTTAGGATATTGACCTTGTTGAGCGTGCCAACAGAGAGTATGACCAAATACAGAAAGATTTGCTTCTTTAGCTAAATTTACAAAATCAGAAACAGTAACAAAGTTCATTGTACCATTGTCGGCAACGCAAGAACCATATTTCATTTCGTTACCAGCAACAACTTCGTTAAAATTAGTTTTTGCTAACACATAGCATGTTCCACCATTAACAAAATCTGTAGCAGAAACTCCAGAAGCTAATTTGAAATTATCGTTTGGTAGATAATTTTTAAGAACATCATATTCTTTAAGATATTCGTATTCTGAAATACTTTGAGGTTTTTCTACCGAATATTCTTCGTATGGATCGTCAATACAAGCCGAAAACGAAGTTAAAATAGTAGCTAAAGATAAAAATTTATATATGTTTTTCATAGTAATCAAATTTTAACTATTGAATATAATAAGGGCTGAAAGTTTCCATAGATACTCCACGACTTTGCCATACAAGAGTATCTTTAGTAGAGATTTGACGTTCGCCAAAATCAATAGTGTAATCAAGATATAATCCATCTCTATCTTTATTACCCCAAGCTTTGATTTCAGAATTTTCACAATATTTACCAGAACCAGAAGCTTCGTATTTTCCATCGCCTTTTATTGTACAATTTCCATTTGCATCGAAATCAAGAACAAGATTACAGGTGACAGAGGTTCCATCTGCTAATAAAGTAGATACAGGATATTCAACAGAATTTAAAGATAATGATTTTGTTGAACAAACTTCATCTTTTTCAACACCATTGTGACGAATTTTTGTATCTGTGTTTCCATTATATGTGATATTATCAACACCACGACGAAGATAATTAGCATGATATTTATTGATAAATTTAACACAATATAAAACGTAGTTTTTTGGAAGCGTATTCCAATCATTAGCATTTTGCCAAACAGGACTTTCAACCATTGAAGAACCTTCTAAAATAGAAACATTGCCAGATGCACTTGTCATTCTAAGAGGAATAACGTATGTATTTTTTAAACTATTAGGATCTGCAAAAAACTCGTCAGATAATTGAACATCAACATAAGTGTTTTGTTGTTTGTTATACTGAAGAACTTCAGAACCTAAAGAATAATAAGATTGTGGCATTGCTTTAACAGGTTCATTTTTATCTTGATCAAAATAGAGATTGTTGCAAAGAGATTCTTCGATACCGAAACCAACGCTAGCAGTAACTCCATCGTATGTGCCTCCAGAAACAGAGTAAATTGCAAAGCGATGTTCATTGTCAGCTTTAGTATCGTATGTATCATTTCCTAAAACAATAGTACGAACGGGATATTGATATGCAAAATATACAGTTGCACCTCCATCAAAATCAGGAAAATCTCTATCGCCATTTTCACAAGACGGCAAAGCTAATAAAGCCATAGCCGACATTCCACATAATAATTTATTTATCTTCATTTTAAGTGAATTTTTCAAATTAATAATATTATTACCAGCCTTGATTTTGTACTAAATTAGACCATTTTGTGATTTCATCATTTGGAATAGGACCATATATCATATATGGCTGATAAGAACGATTTGCAACATCAATAATAGTGTATACTTTTTGAGTGCCGTCATTTGTGATGTTAATACCTTTTACAGTTTCGTTCATTTTTTCAGTTAGATTCCAACGACGTAAATCCCAGAAACGTTTATTTTCGAAACAAAGTTCAATACGACGTTCGTTTCTGATAAGTTCTCTTAATTGTTCTTTAGAAGTACATTGCATTAAGTAACCATCACCACCAGAGATACCAGCACGTTGGCGAATAGCTTTTACAACGTCAAAAGCAGAGAACCCGAAACCTCCATCTGCATTAGGTCCCCAAGCTTCGTTGGCTGCTTCTGCATAATTTAAGAAGATTTCAGTGTAACGTATACGTGCATGATAGTGAGGACGTGTGGTTTTATCACCAGAGTTAGAAATAATAACATCTTCACGAAGAAGTTTTCTTAAATAATAACCTGTGATAGTAGCATTATCTGATTTTCTAAGGCCATCGGTAGTTCCTGAATAAGAACCAGTTTCTATTGCTTTATTGCTTAGTTTAGCACCATCATAAACAATGTATTTAGCTAAACGAGGGTCACGTCCTTCGTATGGATTTTGAGGATTGTAATTTGAATTTGAAGATGTGATTGGAAATCCATTTTCCATAGGAAATGCGTCAACAAGGTTTTGAGAAGGGTTAATTCTTCCTTTTCCGTTAAGAGTAGGAGGGAAGTTGTTAACTTCTTGGTCGCTACCTAAAGCATAATCTGCATCGCTACGGTCAAGATTGCCACGCCAAAGAATTTCTTTAGGGTTAACACCTCCACCAAGACCATCGATTTCTTCGTTACAAAACCAAGTGTTTCCTTTAGGATCTAAACCATTAATACCACCAATTTTAGCTAAAACGTTACCAGCTAGTTTGGCAGCTTCATCATAATTGATGCTTGTTGCTCCTTCAAATGCAGGACTAGCCATTAATAAGGCTACTTGAGATTTTATTGCTTCTGCAATAGTACGATCAACACGTCCTTTTAAGTGTGCACCAAAAACTCTATTGTATTGACTTGCAGAAGCTCCTAATGCTTTGTATTGTTCAGGAACTTGACTATCGTTGTCAATATCAGTATATTGTTCAGGAAGAATGCTAATTGCAGCATCAAGATCAGCATAAATTTGATTTACACATTCTTGAATGGTTGCACGAGGCATATTGTAATCAAAACCATCAGGGAATGGTTCAGTAAACAATGGAAATCCTAAAAATTGCCCATCCGAACTTTTTCCTCCATGAAGCATTAACAAATAATACATATTTAATGCACGTAAAGCATAAGCTTCACCTCTACCACGAATTGTGTAAAGTTGGTTAGCTATTTCATCAGAAGACCATTCAACACCGTCGTTGTTGGCAACATAAATATTCAAATTGTTGATAGTACAAAGACGTGTTTGCCATTGATTGATAGGTGAGTTTTGAGCACTCCAAGAAGTGGACATTGCTACATAAGCACTATTAGCATCATTTGTTGTAGCATCGTCGGTAGCAACATCCCAATCACTTTTAGAATTGTATGGTAAAGTTGCATACGCATAACCAAGAACGCCACCGATATAGTCTCCATTTTCAACAACCATATCCATACCTTTGTTGTTTTCAATGATAGGTTCGAAAACATCATCGCATGCAGTAAATGTTATTGAACATCCAGCTACAAGTATAAAAGCGTATTTTAAAAATTTATTATTCATAATCTTTAAATAATTAGAAAGTTAACTTAGCACCAACCATAAAGAATCTACTAGCAGGAGCTGAACCTATATAAGTTTCCATATATTCGCGTTCTTTTGAGAATTTGAATAAGTTTGCACCTTGTCCATAAACAGAAATGCCTTTGATAAATGAATTTGCAAACATTTCTTTAGGAAATTCATAAGACAATTGAACAACAGAAAGATTGAATTCATTCCAATCAAATTGCCAAAAATCTGAAATTTGATAATTGTTGGCTGATGAACCTGTTGTAAGTCTTGGATATTTAGCATTTGGATTGTCTGCTGTCCAACAATCACGAGCTATAACTGAATATTTAGCGTCAACGCCATCCATCCAATAATATGAATTACTCTTAAAATAAATTCCTCCAAAATATCCATATCCTATGGCAAATAATGTAAAGTTTTTATATTTAAGAGTTAAATTAACACCAAGTCTAAATGGATCGTCTATTCTTCCTAAATAAACTTGGTCTTGTGAATCAATAACGCCATCATTGTTTTGGTCTATGTATTTCAAATCACCAGGAACAGGTGTTGCTCCTAATTTTTGAACTACATTTTTACCTTCAGCATTGGTGTAGTTATCAATTTCTTCTTGCGATTGGAATATGCCAGCGCATTTGTAACCCCAAGCACTATTAATAGAAGTACCTTCGCGATATTGATAATCATAATCGTGAATTTCGTCTAGTTTGGTGTATTCTGTATCATACCATGTAGAATAAGCTCCTAAACCAACAGACCAATCTTCATTGATTTGTTTATTAAATTCAAGACCAATTTCATATCCCCAACGTTTTTGGTCGTTGTAGTTTTCGTAAGGAACAAATGAAACAGAAGGCCATCCATTATTTAAGAAGTTTGGATATTTTGTAGAAACTTTTGTGATTAAACCTTCCCATGTACTTGTAAAGTAAGAACCTTCAAGTTTAATCATGTCTTCTAAAAATCCGATTTTTAAAGTACCTGATAATGTTTTCTTTCTGATATAGTCTAGAGAATAGTTTGCACCTGCTGTACAATATGTATATTGTCCATCGTTACCATCGGCCCAACCATAGCCCCAACCTGTATCCCAAGAACCTTCATACATATAATAGTCTGAAATGTGTTTTGCTTCTTCAATATCAGATGCAGAACCATAAATTGAAAGACTACTAATAATAGAATTACCTTTTAAGAAATCTTCGTTTGCAATATTCCAACCCAAAGAAACTGATTTGCTTAATCCATTTCTATTATCTTCAGGAAGTTTTGTTGAATGAGGCATTGCTAATCCTAAATCTATATAATATTTACGATCATAATTGTAACTACCTAAGAAAGATAATGCAACGTTTGTTTCTCTGTGATATTGACCAGAAATTGTTTCTTGATAAGCATTTCCTGTTAATAGAGCATTTACATTGTGTAAACCAAAAGATTTTTTGTAGCCAAACAATGCGTTTGCTCCAATAGTACGGTCACTACTACTACCTGTAATGTTTTGTTTTCCTGATTTTTTATCTTTATTCATAACTTCTACAGAAATAATTTTGTCTTCACCATTCATATTACCCCAAGTTGGAACGTATGAAGCATATGTTTCTGTAAAATAAGCAGTGTATGATGTTGAATAATCAACAGAAAATGTAGCTTTAAAATATAAACCGTCTAATAATGATTTTAAATTAGCATTAACACCTGCGTCAAAATTGAAGTGACGATCTGTATATTTTTGGTGACCAGCTGCATAAATATTTGCTATTGTGTTAGTTTTTGTTGATTGTGTAGCACCTAAAAAATATTTTCCATCAATAATATTGTTTGAAGAATTGATAATTTTTAAAGCATTATCATTTTCTTCGTCTATATAACTAATTGGAATAAGAGGAGCTGCATTTTCTGGATAATTTGGACGATTTGTTGCTGCTGCACTCCAATAATTAGAGTTTGAACCTTTTACATCATAGAATGTTGTATTTGCATTGATAAAAGCTGTTATACTTTTAGTAATATCAACATCAACATTTCCTCTAATGTTTAAACGAGAGTTGCCTGCATTTTTATCTTCTCCAAAGTTAAGATATGAGCCATTTCTGTAATATCCTACATTACCATAAAAATGAGCTTTTTCATTACCGCCGTCCATTTCGATTGTTCCTTCAGTATAATTATAATATTTTTTTATATAGTCAGAAGAGTAATAATCGATATCTGTGTAACGATATGGATTTTCGCCAGTACTATGATAATATATATCTTCTTCTGAATATAAAGGATCATTTCCTTCTGCAATACGAACTTTGTTGTATGTATCCATATATTCAGCAGAATTTAGATATTGAGGAAGACTATTTTTCATTACATTAAAGCCAGTTTTTACATTGGCTGTAATTTCTAATCCGTCCACTTTACCTCTACGTGTTGTAATAACTATAGCTCCGTCTGCACCTGCACTACCATATAGAATAGATGCTTCAGGACCTTTTAATACAGTGATTTGTTCTATTTCGCTTGGCAAAACATTGTTTGCATTACGAGGAACTCCATCAACAAGTATAAGAACACTTTGACATCCACGAATTGCATTACCATTAAAACCACTTGTCATAGCAGTAATTCCTTCTAATGAATAATCGCGTTCGTATTTGTAATTATAATCTCTAACATTGATATAAGAAACACCTCCAAGAATATCTTGTGCTTCAACTTGACCAAAGGCCATGTTTACCATTTCTGGAGCAATTTCGTTGCTTACAGAATCTTCTTCTGGTGTTTGGGCTATGGTAGTAGTTGGTAAAACTGCAGCTACCATAGAGCATGTTATAAATATTGATTTGAATTTCTTCATTTTTTCTACTTTTTTCATTTAAAACATCTATTGTATCTACTACCATCCAGGATTTTGTTGGAATTTAGAAGAATAGTAAGTTTGGTCAATAGGAATTGGGAACCAATAGTGTCTTGCATCATAATTACGTGTTAATATCTCAACTAATCTATAGTTCGCAACTTCAGCATCTTTAGGATCTTTTTTATCATTACGATAAAACATATCCATTTCTTCTGATTTTGCTTTTCCTAATTTTGTTGAAATATCAACTTTGTTTCCATTGTAAACTCTATCAAATTCAACAGAGTATTTTTGGGTATATGGTTTTTCTGTTAATAATAACCAACGTTGTAAATCACAGAAACGATGACCTTCAAACGAAAGCTCAACGGCACGTTCTCTACGAATTTCGTCCATAAATTTATGTTGATCTGATACGAATTTTTCGGCAACTTCGCCTGCTCCACAACGTTTACGAATTTTATTAATAGCATCAAGTGCTGTTAAACTACAATTTGTACTTTTATAACTACTACCTTGAATAGCTGCTCCTGCTTCTGCATACATTAAGTAAATATCGGCAAGACGCATATATGAAAGGTGTGTTTGTAGTGAAGAACCCCAGTTATAATCACCGTCAATTGCATTACATGTGTGAGGAACAAGTTTTTGTGTGAAATATCCAGTGCGACTTGCAATTGTAACACTTCGCATGTCTCCACCTGTATAAAGACTGCAATATCGTAAATATTCTTGGGCTTCGTTGTTCATTGAACCATTTACATATTGGAAACCATCAAAAACTATGTCATGATAAAAACGTGGGTCACGATCTTTCCATGGATGACGTGGATCAAATCCTGATTCTGGATCATGTAATGGAAGTCCATTTGCCATTCCATAATTTTCTACATAGTTGGCTGTTGGTTGGTGAATAACGTTATCATGCTCAACAATTTTTTCGTTTTTAGGTCCCCAAACTTTTGAGTTGTTCCAGTTACTATAATTGAAATCTCCACTATAAGATGGTCCACCAAAAATAACTTCTGTTAAGCCTGGAAGACGTCCACTTGCTTTCATTGTATAAAACAATTGTGAGTATTCCATGATATTTTCACCATTTTTATGGTTATAAATATCAGTGTGTTCAAAACTAACTAAGGAATATTGACAAGAATTGTTTTCAACCATAGTTAAAATTTGACCAAATGTTTCTGCAGCTTGTTTACACAATTCTGAATCATAATCGTAGGTATGAGAACCACCTACTTGTGCACCATTAATTGATAATGGACTACCAGCATATAAATAACATTTGCCTAAGTAGCCAAGTGCCATGATTTTGTTGATACGAATTTCGTTTTTGCCTTTTGTTGCAGTTCCTGTTGTGGTTTCGTCCCAATTTACTGGTAGCAAGTCAGCAGCACGTTTAAAGTCTTCTGCGCATTTTTTAGCACAATCTAAATAAGAAAGACGTTCTTCGTCAACAACTTTTTCTTGACTTAAATCTCTATCAATATATGGTAACCCTCCTAAATAATTTATCATTTCAAAGTGCCACCATGCTCTGAAGAAATATAATTGTCCTAAAAGAAGATTTTTTTCTTCTTCTGAGCCTAGAAAATTATTTTCTTCGGTTAATTGATGAATACCTACATTACAAACGTGGATACAATACCACATGCTTGGATATAGTGAGTGTGCAAATGTGTTACCATAATCGGTAAGATTGTTATCGTTTTTATATAGCCAATTTCCTGTGGTTGTCCATGCTTTAAAGTTGCCGATATCCATTTGGTGTGTTAAACGGCTATCTGCTTCTGGGTTGAATATTTCGTCATCGCCCCAGTTCCATGATGGACACCAATTACATGATTCTTTGTCTGGTATATTTCCATAGTTTTGTTCTACAAAACCTTGAAAATTTGTAAAGTTTTTAAATGCTTCAGTTTCTGAAATATCTGTATCAGGTTCTTTTTCAAGGTAGTCTTCGCAACTTGTCATTGAAAAGGTAACCAAAGCACCTAAAACACCTTTATATAATATAGAAGTAATATTTTTCATTTCTCAAATTTTAGAATGCGAATTTAACACCAATATTATAACGTTTTACTGTTGGATATGCACCTAACATACCACCTCCACCTAAGTTGGCTTCACGGTCGTCTGGCATACGTGTCCATAACCATAAGTTATTGCCGTTGACATATACTTTAAAATATGACATACCTAGTTTTTTTATCCATCCTTCATTCCATTGATAAGCTAATTCAACGTTTTTCAAACGAATAAAACTACCATCATATAAGTAGTTGGTTCCATCATTATAATTTACTGATGTTGCCCAACGTGGAACTGAAAATTCTCCACTTCCATCAGCTGACCACCAATCTCCTAAATCGTAAACATTGTCCATATAATCTGTTAAACTATGTAAAACAACATCACGTGTAACATTGGTTACTCCATAGAATTGTGCAAAACAGCTAAATCCTTTATATTCAACACCTATTGTCGCATTGTAAGTGTTTTGTGGATTGCTTGAAAATGCTATTGGTGCTTCGTCTTCTGTATTTATTATACCATCTGAATTGAAGTCGATGATATATAAATCTCCTGGAAGTTTTTGATTATCATTAATATCGTGTGCTGGTGATCCATATACTTGGTCGTAATTATTTAGGAATCCTGCATCTAGATGTGATTTGTATTGATCATTGGCATAGCCTGCAGCTTTTTGGTAGTTTGGAGTTAATTCTTTATCATCTTTTACTTTAACTTCGTCTTCGTTATGTGTTAAGTTAAAATTACCCCAAACTCTTATTTTATTTTGGAATGTTTTATCAACTTTTAATTCTAATTCAAAACCTTGGTTGTCAACTTCTCCTTTATTAATTGTTGGAGGTGTTGCTCCAAAATAATCAGGAACTGAACGATCTACTCCTCTAATAAGAATATCTGTACGATGGTTTTTAAAGAAATCGATACTTCCTGAAAATATTCCGTGATATACATTAAAATCTAATGCTATGTTTGCTTTTGTAGATACTTCCCAATGTACATCTTCATTTCCTAATACACTTTCACGATAGCGTTCATAAATTGATTCTTCGTGTAAATTAGACATTTTAACTTTTTCTCCATATTCCCATTGGGTTAAATACATCCAACGTTCAAACATTAAAAAGTCTGAACCTGATTGTCCAACATTAGCACGGATTTTTAAGATGTCAATCATGTGTTTATCTTTAAGATTTTTCATGAATGGTTCTTCTGAAATAATCCAGTTAACACCTACTGCAGGGAAAAAGGCAAATCTGTTTTTGTCGGCAAATCTTTCTGAACCATTATAAGAACCTGTTGCTTCTAGAAAATATTTACCATCCCAATCGTAAGAAGCTCTGAATGACCAGTTTTCACGTAACGATGGTACTGCACTACCTGTTCCTTCTTCGTTGCGGTCAAATACACCCATTAAACCAACATTGTTTTTGCCAAATTTACGGTTGTAATTAATTTGAAATTGATAATATAATTTGCGGAATGTTTGATTATTATCAACTCCTCCTGCTGATGTTGACCATTGACGTCCTTCAAAAAATTTGAATTTTTCGTAGCCTGTTGTGGTTTCTTTATATACTTCTTGTCCTGTTTCTGGGTTAATCCATTTGTGAAGTGTAGAATTATAAAGGTCGTTGATACCACGACTTCCTTCTACAAATTTATTATCCCATGAAATTCTACCAACTAGTTTTAAGCCTTTTACCCAGAAGTCTAAATCTTGTTCCAAGGTAAAGTCTGTTGTAATTGTGGTGGTTGCAGTTTGGGTAGCTCCTCCTAACGACATGTTTTCAGCTGAGTTTGAAACGTTTGAAGCATTTGGATAAAAACCCCATGTTCCATCGCTATATTTACCTAAAAATACGTCTGGGGCAATATTATATGCTCCTGCCCATTGTTGACCTATTTGCCATTCATTGTTTACCATGTTTGACCATGGATTTTTCTTTATTGCATTGCTTCCTGCAATATTTACTTTGAATAGTGTTGATTTTGTAATGTTGAAGTCTAAGTTACTACGTACATTTATACGTTGATAATTATATCCACAATCATATCCACGACCATTGTCTTGAATTCTAAATAAGTCGCCTTCGTTTACATAATCAGCTGCTGCATAATATTTTACCGCTTTTGTTCCTCCACTTATATTTACATATCCTTGATATGATAATGCATAATCTTTAAACAAATAATCTTGCCAATTTACATTTGCATATCGTTCTTGTTGTTCAACTGTGGTTTGGTTACGATAATTATTAATAAAATCCATTGAACGAATATATTGCCATGAATCTGGATTTAAAGACAACTCATGCTCTATTGCTTCGTTTCTTGCCATTAAAGCATCGTAAGAATCCAATTTGTTTGGCAATTTTGATGGTGATTTTATTGTTGTACTAAAACCACCTTCTATATGTGCAGTTCCTTCTTTACCTCGTTTAGTTGTGATAAGAATTACACCATTGGCTCCTTGAACTCCATAAATTGCTGTGGCAGAAGCATCTTTCAAAACTGATATACTTTCTACAGAACTGATGTCTACTGAGTTCATTGAACGTTCAATTCCATCTACTAATACAAGAGGCTCTGTACTATTCCATGATGATACACCACGAATAACAATTTTTGGATCTTCTTCGCCTGGCATACCTGTTCCTTGGGTTGTTACTACTCCTGGCAAGTTTCCTGTTAGTGCTGCTCCAATATTACTAACTCCTCCAGCTCGTTCCAACACTTTTCCTGTGGTTTGTGATATAGCTCCAACAACATTTGCTTTTTTCTGTTGTCCATAACCTACTACCACTACTTCATTTAGTTCTGAGGTGTTTTCGTTCATACTTACATTATATGTAGAACTTGAACCTACGGTTACGATTTGTTCTTCGTAACCTACAAATGTAAAAATTAATTTTGCTCCATTTGAAGCTGTTATTACGTATTTACCGTCTAAATCGGTAATTGTACCTACAGTGGTACCTTGAACCATTACTGTTACGCCAGGCAATGGTTGCGCATTATCGTCAGTTACAATACCAGTAATTCTTTTACCGTTTTGCGCCTGAATTTGACTGCAAGTGATTATTAGCAAAAAAGCCAGAATAAATCTTCTTGCAATTCTTTTAAAGCAATCGCCTTTTTTTAAACTGTCTTTCATAAAAATTTAGTTTTACCTAATTTAATAACTAAGATTTCCAATATTTGGATGAGAGGGAACAGGATAATATCCTGTTGTTTGGGAATTTTGAATAGAAAAATCTTATTTCCCTATTCGAAATTTTGAGTTTTAACTATCGTCTAATAACATATTTTAATTAATTTAAGTATTATTTATTTATAAACAAGTATTAATGTTTATTTTTTTACTTGTTGTCTTTTTTTTGTAAGTTATAAGTAAAGGAACATCGGTCGTGTTAATTTTTTTTGTATTTTTTAATAAGCAAAAGTATTCTTATAGGTTAAAATAAACAATGTAACATGTTACAAATGATTTTGATTTAATTTTGTTATGTTTCATTAATTTTTGAAAATGTTACAAAAACGTAATTCGTGTACTTGTATGGCGGTTTTTAAATGTTAATTTGTGCAAAAAAAAATCTGGATTTGTATAACAAAAAATATATATTAAATCAAAAATATTTTTACTGAATCTATTTTCGAAATAAAATGAAATAAAATGAAATAAAATAGAAAAATTGCTAGCGTTTTAACTTTACAAATTTAATAATTATTAACTATGTTTATTTAAAATTAAGTTGATTTATTAAATAAAAAAATTTTTTAGAAGTAATTTGATTTAATGTTAAATTAAAAAATCATACATAATACAAAAATGATTATGTATGATTTTTTTTTTTTTATAAATATTAATGCTATAAAAAAATATTAATTTATATATTATGAATATGTTTTATAATAACATTTTTATGATTTGATCTTCGTTGATTCCTTCTGCTTCGGCTTGATAGTTTTTAATAATTCTATGACGCAATACAGGCAAGGCTACTGCTTGTACATCTTCAATATCTGGTGAATATTTACCATGTAATAATGCGTAGGTTTTTGCTCCTGTTATTAAATATTGTGAAGCTCGTGGACCTGCTCCCCAATTTAAATATTTATTTGCTATTTGATCGGCAGTTGGAGTGTTGGGTCGTGTTTTACTAACCAATGTTACTGCATATTTTATTACATTGTCGGATATTGCCACTTTTTTTATTAAATCTCTAAAATAGATTATTTCTTCTGATGAAATTATTTTATTGGGTTGTGGAACAATGTCTCGTGTTGTATTTTTTACAATTGTTATTTCTTCTTCTGTTGATGGATAATCTAATATTACATTAAACATAAAACGGTCTAATTGTGCTTCTGGTAGGGGATAGGTGCCTTCTTGTTCTACTGGATTTTGTGTTGCTAATACAAAAAATGGTTCTTCAAGATTGTAATTTATACCAGAAACTGTTACCGTATGTTCTTGCATTGCCTCTAGTAGTGCAGATTGTGTTTTGGGTGGTGTTCTGTTTATTTCATCTGCTAAAATTATGTTGGCAAATATTGGACCTTTTAAGAATTTAAAGTTTTTTTGTTCGTCAAGAATTTCACTTCCTGTTATATCTGACGGCATAAGGTCGGGTGTAAATTGAATTCTTTTATATTTTAAATCCAACACTTTTGCTATTGTGTTTACCAATAGTGTTTTGGCTAAGCCTGGAACTCCTACTAGTAAACAATGTCCACCACTAAATATCACAGTTAAAACTTGTTCGATTACATCTTTTTGTCCGTAAACAACTTTCCCTATTTCATTTATTAGTAAATCATGTTTTTGTTTTAAAGCATCAGCAGCATCTACTGTGTTGTTATATTGTTCCATTTTTTATACTTTATAAGTTAATAGACAATTAATTATCTTTCGATATCTTGATGTAACCATCCTGTATATTTAAAATCTAAATTTTGGTATTCTTTACTGATTTTTACATATACTGATTTTGACTTTTCATTTATCCATTTATCATATTGATTATTATTTTTTTGACTTAATGCCATATCTTGAATCACTTGATAATCTGTTTCTATTGTTGCAATATGAGGTTCTACTCTTGACTTTATTTCTATTATTTTGTATGTATAATTTCCTTTTTCATCGTATGATTCAAATGGTTTGGTTATTTCTCCTTCTTTTAAATTTTTGAAGTAATAATAGTCTGGTGGTGATATACGTTGTAAAATTTCTACTGTAAATTTTGTAGAACTTGTATATGGATTTACTCTTACGCCTCCATTTTTCCCTGTATTTTCATTTGTTGAATATAATTTTGCAGCATCTTCAAATTTGATATTTTTGTTTATTATAGCATTATAAACACTATCTGCAAGATTTTTGGCTTTTATTCTAGCTTCTTGTGAAAATTTTGGCTTTAGTAATATGTGTCTAACGTTTATTCTTTCTCCTTTGCGATCTATCAGTTGTATTATGTGAAATCCAAATTCTGTTTCTATTACATCTGATATTGAATCTTTTTTTAATTGAAAAGCTGCTGCTGAAAATTCTGGAACTAATTCTCCGCGTGACATCATACCTAATTCTCCGCCTTGTGCTGATGATCCTGGATCATCGCTATATAATATCGCTTTGGTTTCAAATGATGCGCCTTCGGTTTCTACTTCTTTTTTTATTTTCAATAATTGTTTTTTTACTTCTTCTTTATCTGCTTTGGATATTATCGGATGAAAATCTATTTCGTTTAATTCAAATTCCAAATCTATTAATGGTAACGAATCTTTTGATAAATTTTTATAAAATTTATTTACCTCTGCTGGAGTTATTTTCACATCTTTGGTTATTTCGTTTTGTTCTTGGCGGGCTATTAATTGATCTCGTGTTGCATCACGTAAATCTTCTTTGATTTCGGCTAGTGATTTATTAAAATATTCTTCCATTTTTTCTACACCGCCCATTTCATCTATAAAACTATTTAATTTTTCTGTAACTTGTTCTTCTACCATTTTGTCGGTTACTTGAACATCTATACTATCTATTTCTGCTTGTGCTATCAAGAGATTTTGATATAATAAATCTTCAAATACTTTTCCTTTGGTTACTTTCAGATTTCTTGCTTGTGCTTGTTGCAATTGGGCTTCTACTTGTGATTCTAATATTATTTTGTTACCTACAACTGCTACAACTCTATCTAATATTATTGTATCTGTACTAATTGGAGTTGTTGGTATTGCTTCTTTTGATTGTACTATATTATTCGCATTTTTTGTTGTATCTTGTGAAGATGCGTTTTGTGCAAATAATATTGATATTAATGTTATTATTGATAATCGTATTATATGTCTCATTTTATTTTTTACTTTTTATTATTGTCAAAATATTCTATATTGCCACTATTTATTGCATTGTCGTATATTGTTTTTTCTAAGTCGTTTATCAATGCACTCATTCTTGATGTTAATAATACACTTGAAATCTTGTTTTGTGCCATACTATATGGTTCTATTGAACCTGATGGCAAAAAATCTTTGATTTTTAATAAATAACAATATTGTTCATCATTTTGTGATATTGTTCCTTTAGCTTTTATTTTGTCATAATTATCGTCTATTATTTCTGGCATTTCGTCGCTAACTATTGATATTGTTTGCCATTCATTATCAAAATTTTCTATTTTCGCTGAATTCTCTAAACATATTTCATATAAATTTAAAGAATCTTTTTCGGAGCGATAATCTAATAATGTTTTTATTTTGTTTATATCTGTTGATGTTATAGGTACTTTTACATAGATGGCTTTTACTGCATTCCTTTGAAGTTTAAAATCATCTGGATGTTCGTTATAATATTTTTCGGCATCTTCTTTTCTTATTATGGTGTCGAGATTTTCGCCTAAATATTTATCTTTATATTTATATATTAATAAACTTGCTCGATAATCTTCTAATTGTCGTTCTACATTTCTTTCTTCTGTACTTAAATTTAATTCTGCTTTTTTTATCATTAATTGTTTTCTTGCCCAAATGTCTATATAGCTTTTTACTTTTACTGCACTATCTTCTGGTGATGTGCCTTCGGGTACTAAATCTCCTAAATCTTCATAATATAGACATTGATCGTAGACTTTTACTAATGGTGTTTTGTTTTCTAACATATTGTTTTCTTGATTGCATGATGATAACATTATGCTTATAAGTGTACCATATAAAATTGTTTTCTTCATTGTTTTCATTTGTTGTAATTTATTATTGCGTTTGATAATATTTGGTTTGCTTCTGGTATTATTTGTATGTTGTATTTTGTTTTTAATGTGTTTGTATAATTTGCTTCTTTATGTTTTAAATATTCTGAATATACTGATTGATATACTTCTGATAATGGCAATGGTTCTGGTTCTGATATTAGTGTTATTATTGCCAAATTATGTTGATTTTCTAATTTTATTATTCTATCGGCTGGATATGAATATTGGCCTATATTAAATCCATTTAATATTATATCTGCTTTATTATTTTGTCCCAATTGAAATGTATCTGTTTCTAATGGTTTTATTAAATTGTAATCTATTGCCATATTGGGATTTTCTGATAATTTTTGTGCAAATTTATTAGCTTTTTTATAGTTTGATTCATTTAAATAGTCATAAAATCTAATATGTATTTTATATCCACTCAGATAATTTTGTTTACAAGTTTCATAATATTCTGATATTTCACTTGAATCTATGTTTTTATTTGTTAATAAGTGATATTGTTTTATTTTTTGATATAATAGGGGATAGGTATATTCTTGAATTTGGATATTAAAATTTTTATTTTTTCGTGATAACATCTTTATTGCTTGTTTATATGTTTCATAATTTACCATTTCATTGTATTTATAGGTTAAATATGAATTTATTTTTTGCATTGAACACTTTTTTTGTGTTTCGTAAATATATCTAGCAAAATCACCTATCGTATATGTTTGTGTTCCAATACTAAATAAATTATCTGATAATACTAATAATCCATCTTCGGGAATCCATTTGCCATTATAAATTGAAGAGTCTGATATTGCTTTGCTTAATATTGAGTAATCTCCTAATTTTGTATAACCTGAAACATTTTTTATACTATCTAAAAATTCTAACATATAATTTTCAAATACGTCACTTAATAAATATTGTGAATATATTTTTTCTTTGTATTTTTCATCTATAGGTGTTTTTGTTAATGAATTTAATCTTACAATATAAAATCCATCATAAAAATTTATAGGTTTTGAATATGTATTTCCCTCATTTTTTAAATCACATATTTCTATTCCATATTTATCTATGGCTTCAAACAATGTTAAATTATGGGTTGCTTTATCATCAGAATATTTTTTTTGTAGATTAAAAAAGTTTTCTCCTGATTTTAGTTTTTCACAAATTTCATTAGCTAATGTTTGTAACGAGTCGTCAATTCTATATTTATGAGTCTTGGTTAATTTTATACAAGATATCGACACACTATCAATTACTTGTCTACAATCTACAACTTTTATTATATGATAAGAATTTCCACATCTTATTGGTGATGAAATTTCATTATTATCTTTATTTTCAACAACATATTTCGCAAAATCTTTACCTGGCATTTGCATAATTGTTAAATATCCTAAGTCGCCACCATTATAATTTGCTGAGGGATCGTCTGACATTTGACGTGCTGCTAGTTCAAACTTTTGACCTCCTAATATTCTATTTTTGATTTTTTCGGCTTTATAATACGCAGCTAATGAATCGTTTAATAATAAATCATTTATATTTATTTGAATATGAGATACTCTATATTGTTTTTCTGAATCTTTAAATATTTTATTAAATGTTTCTTGTGATTTTTTGCTATCTGCTACATGTTTTACTACTAAATAATTTTTGTAGTATTCTATTGCTGAACGTATTTCGGCTGTTGTATCCAATTTTTTTTGATATGCTTCGTATATTTGCAATCTATAATCTGCATAATTATTTAACATTTCGTTTATGCCAGTTGTATCTTCAAAATTAATTATAGAAGAACATTCTCTCATAAATTCATCGGAATATACATTTAAACTATTATCTATTGTAAATATACATTCTCCTTGTTGTGAAAATAGGTTTGATTTTGTAATTAATAAAATGCTTAATATAAATAATATTTTTCTCATTTTTAATAATATTCAACAATAAATTATTAAAATTTAAATTCCGACAAAGTCATAAAATCGGAAATTTTGACAAAATTAGTAAATTATTCATCTTTGACCATCTTTTTTAACGTAATTTGACTAAATAATAAGATTATTTTTTTAATGATTAAATTTATATTTATTATCTTTGTAAATATGAGTATATATACCGACATATTGCGTAAATATTGGGGATACAGTTCGTTTCGTCCTCTACAAGAAGATATTATTAAATCTGTTGCCGATGATAAAAAAGATACTTTAGGCCTTTTGCCAACTGGCGGTGGTAAAAGTATTATTTTTCAAGTGCCAGCTTTAAGCATGGATGGAGTGTGTATTGTTATCACTCCTTTGATTGCTTTAATGAAAGATCAAGTTGAAAATTTAAAAAAACGTAATATCAAAGCAGTTGCTATTTATTCTGGTTTAACTTTTCAAGAAATGCAAGCTGCTTTTGACTCTTGTACTTTTGGTAATACAAAATTTTTATATATTTCTCCGGAACGTTTATCTACTGAGCTATTTCTTGAACGCCTTAAATCTATTAATGTTAATATTTTAGCTATTGATGAGGCTCATTGTATTTCGCAATGGGGCTACGACTTTAGACCTTCGTATCTCAAAATTGCTGATGTCAGAAAATTTTTACCTAATGTTCCTGTTTTAGCTTTAACTGCAACTGCTACCCCTCAAGTGGCTGATGATATTCAAGATAAACTTTTGTTTAAAGAAAAAAATCTTTTTAAAAAGAGTTTCGCTCGTAAAAATCTTATTTACATTGTTCGACATGTGGTTGATAAATATAGTTATTTGATGAAAATTGTTAAAAATCAACCAGGTACTGGCGTCGTTTATGTTCGTAACAGAAAAAAAACTAGAGAAGCTGCTGAATTTCTTCAAAAAAATGGTGTTTCTGCTGACTATTTTCATGCTGGTTTAACTCAAGCTTACAAAGACTTTAGACAACAACAATGGAAAGATGGCAAAACTAGAATTATTTGTTCTACTAACGCTTTTGGAATGGGAATTGATAAACCTGATGTGCGTTTTGTGGCTCATCTTGATATTCCTGACAGTTTAGAAGCTTATTTTCAAGAAGCTGGTCGTGGCGGTCGTGACGAAAAAACGGCATACGCAATTTTGCTTTATGATGAAAATGATATTGCAAATCTTAGACGTAATATTACTAATTCGTTTCCTCCTAAATCTTATATCAAAAATATTTATAATGCTTTAGGTAATTATTTCCAAGTTCCTATTGGCGCTGCTAAAGGAAAAGCCTTTGAATTTAAATTAGGTGATTTTGTTGAACGTTATAACCTTAACATTATGCAATGTATGGGGGCTTTAAAAATTCTTCAACGAAATGGTTATATCGAAACTACTGAAGAAGTTTTTGTAGGTTCTCGCGTTATGTTTAATATTAATCGTGATGATTTATACAAATTTCAAGTGGCTAATGCTAAACTTGATGCTTTAATTAAAACTTTGTTACGTGGATATACTGGGCTTTTTGGAAATTATGCCGAAATTGATGAACAAGCTATTGCCAATAATTTAAAATGTAGCAAAGATACTATTATTGACTTTTTAAAAAAAATGGCTTCTCAAAAAATTATAAGTTACATTCCGCAAAAAAAGACTCCTTTTTTATTTTTTACCGAAGAACGTCTCGATGAAAAAAATCTTATTATTTCGCCTGAAAGCTATGATTTATTAAAAGATAGATACACTCAACAAATTAATGCTGTTATTAAATATTGTGTTAATAATAATAAATGTCGTAGTCGTCAGTTGATTGAATATTTTGGAGAAACTAACACGCAAAATTGTGGTGAGTGTGACGTTTGTAAATCTCAAAAAAATAAAGAAATTGAAGGTGACGTTTTTGAAAAAATTTTTGATGCTGTTTATAAATATATTCAAAACGTTCCTCAAAACTTTAATGATATTGTATATAATTTAAAATTTGAACCTGACGAAATTTTAACTGTTTTAAAAAATATGATTGATGACGGAATCGTAAAACTAAATGAATCTGGTGATTATGAAATTATTAATGTAGAATAGCAAAAATTAATTAATAAAAAAAAGCTGACAAAATTTTGCCAGCTTTTTTTATGTTTTTAAACTTTTATTATTTTATAAAAGTTAAATTTTTATCAAAAAATCCTCCTAATATAGGAAGGTCTTTGTATTGCCCTTTAATTGAATTAATTAGGCCACAAATGAACATTACAAAGATTAATATACCTAATACCATATATACTAATCCGCCAAATGTACTACTAATCATTGATAATAATACTTTAATTATAGAAGCAGCAACTCCTGTGATAAGTAAACCAAAACCTTGACGTAAATGTTTAATTAGGTATTCACTTCTTTGACCTTCTTTTACTGTTAAGAAAGGAATCAATACTAAAATTCCTAAATAACATAATATACCATTAGTTTTATCATTAGAACTTGTTGGTTCTACATTGGCAGGAGTATTTTCTCCTAAATTTGCATTTTCTTCAGCCATTTTTATTTTATTTTAGAGAGTTATTAATTTATTTTATGTAGTATTGGTTTTTCCATTACTATTTTCTGTGCAATTATACAGTTTTTTTTTGAAACTGTTACAAAAAAAGGTAATTTTTTTTATTTTTTTTTATTTATTAAATGCAGCTCCTCGTAATTTTAAGGCAGTTAACACTTTTTTTGTATATAATGGAAAATCTCCATTCATTACCCACGCATAATATCCAGGCTCTTTTTTGAAAACGTCTTCTACTTTTACACCTTTATATTTACCAAAATTAATTATTTCTTCGCCTTTTTCGTTATATATTATTCTACCTGCAAAATCTACACAATTGGTTTGATTTGAGAATGTTGCAAGTTTTTCTATATCGTTTTCTATATCATTGGGATATTTATCTAACTGTGCTTTTAACACTTCGTAAGTTGCTTTGGTATCTGCCATTGCGGTATGGGCTTCGGTTAAATCTTTGTTGCAATAAAATTTATATGCAGCCGTTAAATTTCGTTGTTCTAATTTGTGATATATCACTTGTACGTCTACTGAATGACGTTTGCGCATATCAAAATCTATGTTGGCTCTCAAAAATTCTTCTGCCAACATTGGTATATCAAATTTATTGGAATTAAATCCTCCAAAATCACAATTTTCTAAAAACTTGTTTAATCGTGGTGCTATTTCTGCAAATGTTGGACAATCTTTTAAATCTTCGTCTTTAATTCCTGTTATTTCTATTGCTTCTTTGCTAATTGGCATTTGTGGATTTACTCTTGATACAAATGTTTCTTCGGTATGATCTGGATTTATTTTTAATACACAAATCTCTATTATTCTGTCGCTTGAAACATTTATTCCAGTAGCCTCTAAATCAAAAAAGGCTATTGGTTTTTTAAGTTTTAATTCCATTGTTGTTGAATTAATTATTATTTGATATTTCTTGATTACTTGGATATATTTCTTGTTAGTCTGCATTTGTATTGTTTTGAGTTACAAATGCTGGACGTTTTAAAACAAAGTTTTTACCAAGATAAACTCTTCTAACTTCTGGATCATTTGCCAAATCTTCTGGCGTTCCAGCTTGTAATATTTTACCATCATAAAGCAGATATGCTCGGTCGGTAATTTGTAATGTCTCATCAACATTATGGTCGGTAATTAAAATTCCGATGTTTTTGTTCTTTAGTTTTGCAACTATACCTTGAATATCTTCTACTGCTATTGGGTCAACACCTGCAAATGGTTCGTCTAGCAATATAAATTTGGGATCTACTGCCAATGCTCTAGCTATTTCGGTTCTACGGCGTTCTCCTCCTGATAATTGTATTCCTAAACTTTTGCGAATTCTTCCTAATCCAAATTCTTCTATTAAACTTTCAAGTTTTTCTTTTTGATATTCTTTACTAAATCCGCGAACTTCCATCACTGATTTAATATTATCTTCAACGCTCATTTGACGAAAAACTGAGGCTTCTTGGGGTAAATATCCAACGCCTAGTTGTGCTCTTCGATACATCGGATGTTTGGTTATTTCTGTATCGTCAAGAAATATATTTCCTCCGTTGGGTTTTATTAAACCAACTATCATATAAAACGAGGTGGTTTTTCCTGCTCCATTAGGTCCTAACAATCCTACTATTTCTCCTTGCGAAACATTTATGGATACGTCTTTTACTACCGTTCTTTTACCGTATATTTTTATTAAGTGTTGTGCTTCTAACTTCATTTTATCAAATTTGTTTTCAAATTGCAAAGTTCAAAAAAAAAAGCAAAATGAAATATCATTTTGCTTTTTTTAACTTTTTTTCCAAAAATTATTTTACTTCAATAATTGAGTTTACACCCAAATCATTTTCTTCAGTAGGATATTTTGGATCGTTGCCCCATACTTTGCCATCAAATACATAACGAAATTGATGAACGCCTTTTTCTAGCTCAATTTCTGCTTTGAAAATTTTGGCTCTGCAATCGTATTTCATTACTGTGATTTCTTTGTCCCAATTGTTAAAATCACCAGCGAGTGTAACAGTTTTTGCGTTATTTGCTTCTTCTTTTGTTATTGAAAACAATGTTTTAACTTTGGTAGAGCTAAATATTGATTCTTGCTCTTCGGTTTCAATAGCTTTTTTACATGTGCTTTTGGTTGCACTTTGTTTTCCTTCTTTGGGAGCTGGTCCCTTTTTTCTTACTGCCATGTTTTTAGTCTTTGGTTATTACTTATTTAATAATGCAAATATACAACTTTTTTTTAATAGGTTGACGTTTTTAAGTGATTTTTTCATTAATTTTTTTATTTTTGTTTAATATTGAGATTAAATAAAAAAAGAGACATAATTTATTATGTCTCTTTTTTTGTGTGTGTATTACTATTTTAGTCTACTAGTGTCCATGTTGCTCCTGCTAAATAGACTTTTATTATTGATTGTATTTCTTTTGAACAGGTTATATGTATTGATTGTGAACCTGAAATCATACTTTTGGCAGATTCTTGTGTTTCTTCGTTGTCGTTTATTTTCCAATTGGTTAAATCTAATTCTTCTATTGTTGTTTTGTCAAAGATGTTTGTAAAATTATTACATTTTAATGTATTCCAGCCTTTGCCTGAAAATGTTTTTATTTTACTTATATAAAACATATTTTCCATGGTTTCTACCGATTCTGTATTCCATTTTTCTAGATTTAGTTTTTCTACTCCACATTGTGAAAACATATAATCAAATTTTTTGGCTTTGTTTGACACTTTCCAATTTTCGATATTTATATTTTGTAGTTTTGTACAAGCATAAAACATTCCTGAAAAATATTCTACATTTTCTACATTCCATGTTTCAATATCTTCTATTTTAGTTAATGATTTACATGTAGAAAACATTCCTTCTAAACTTGTTACTTTTGAAATGTTTAATATTTTTGTATTTAAAATTTCTTCTACTTTTTCAAATTTACTAAACAAATAATCACATTTTTCTGGTAAAATAATACTATCTGTTGGTGTACAGATTTTTAAAGTGTCGTCTGATATTATACTAAAAATTGGTGTTTCGCTGTCTTCTGATGATAAACGTGTTGTAAATCTATCACTTTCTGCTTCTTTTGTATGATTTTCAAATTTTATGTATTTTATTTCAAATACACTTTTGCTATATTTACCTTCTAATTTGTTTTGAAATGATTTTGATTCTATTAGTGGTGATGATTTTTGTGTTGTTTTTGAAGGCGTATTTTCATCATCATCTTTATCACATGATGTTATAAATATTGACATACTTGTCAATAAAATTGCCATTATAAATGGCATAAAATTGAATTTTTTCATTTTTTGAAAGTGTTATTGAATTGTTTATAATAAAATTTAAGTTATATTTTTCTAATGAAACATTTTTATAATGCAAAAAAATAAATTTTATTGTGTAAAAAATGTTAAAAATAAAAAACTCCGCATTTTTGGTGCGGATGGCTTTTTTGTACTTTAAATTTTGGTTAGTCGGTTATTTCCCAAGAGCCAGCAAATTTATTATTTTGTGCTAATAATTTTGCTTTTGTATCTTTATTGCAAATTACTTTTGCTGTTACTTTATACAAAAATCCATCTAAACGAGCTTTGTCTGATAGATTTGAAATTGGCATTCGCAACTCCTTTAAATTTTCACAATAACAAAACATATCATACAACACATCACTTCCTGATAATTGCCATTTTTTTAAATCTGCTTTTTCTAAACTTTTACATTGATAAAACATTTCTGAAAAATCAGTTCCTTTTATTACTGATAATTTTGATAAATCTATATCTTTTAATTCGTAACAATTAAAAAACATTCGTGAAAAATTTTCGCATTTGTTTAATCCAAATACATTAGATGGAAATTCTACTTTTTCTAATTTTTTGCAATTGGCAAACATTCCTGCAAAGGATAATGATTTAATTGTGTTTAATTTTGACATGTCGATACTTTTTATATTTTCACAATTGCAAAACATGCCTGACATATCTTCACAACTTTGTAAATCTATTGTTTCTAAATTTACAGATTCTAAATTTGTACATTTGTAAAACATATCATTTGCTTTAGTACAAAATGGACAATACCAATTTGATAAATCTATACTTTTTAAACTTGAGCATCCATAAAAAGTTGATTCTAAATTTTCTGAACTTATTCCTGATTTATCAAATATTAAATTTTCTAAAGATTTACAATATGCAAAAGTATAACTCATATCTTCGCAATAAATTAATTTCCAATTAGAAAGATTTATTTCTTTTAAAGATTCGCAAGAATAAAACATGTGAGATAGATTTATTGCTTTATCCATTTTCCACGAAGACAAATCGAGTTTTTCAATAGCATTGCAACTACTAAACATATATGAAAAATCTTCAGTTTTACTAACATTGAGTTTTTCGAGATTTATGAATTTCGCATTTGTAAAAGAATTAAACATTCTACCTGCATACTTATTTGTATAAATAGAATCTGCTCGTGTACTAAGTTTTAAAGTATCTCCTGTTAATACAGCATATATAGTTTCGCAATCACTATTTTCTCCTCCAACAATAAATGAAGATTCTTCTTTGCTATTTACATCTATTTTTATATAATTTATAGATTTTTTGTCTTCTATTAGTTGTTCTATTATATCTCCAAAAAAATTATCTTTAGTATCTACGTCCCATTTACAATTTATTAAAGTTCCTGGTTTTTTTAATTGTGTTTCATCTTTTGGATTGTCTTTAGGATTGTTGTCATCATCATCTTTGTTACAAGAACAGAACATTGCGCTAAAAGTAAATGTGAAAAGCATTGCTACGAATAATGGCTTGAATTTTTTTTTCATCATTTTGTTTTTTTAAAGTTAAATATAAAAATTATTGAAGCTATTTTATTTGATTTTGAGGTTTAATGTTGCAAAATTATTTCTTTTTTTTATTTTTCAAAAAAAATTACAAAAAAAGCTATCCAAATTAATGGATAGCTTTTATATTTTAATAATTTGTTATTTCAAATTATTTGTGTAGACTTACGCCTGAAGCATCAATTTTGAAAACTTTAGAATCGATAACTACACCTGAAATAGTTACATCGTAATCACCACTTGCAGCATTTGTTGCGCTGAATGTAGCAATACAACCTGTTGATGTGATAATAGTACCACTTGCAGCTGCGTCTACTGATTTTCCATTAGAATCAAATACTGCTGATTTTCCAAATGCATTTGCATATTGAGTTTTTGCAGCAGAAGGTACTTGGAATGTTTTATCATCAAGACAAACTAAATCAATAACTTTTTCTGTTAATTCTTTTACATCAGCTACTTTGTAGTTTTTCTTGTTAACTAATGATACATAAGAACCTTCACTTGATTTTGAACCAGCTCCGCAAACAAATGAATAATCTTGTCCAATTTCTG
Source organism: Bacteroidales bacterium (assembly GCA_024413595.1). GTDB lineage: Bacteria > Bacteroidota > Bacteroidia > Bacteroidales > UBA3824 > UBA3824. The sequence goes on along the minus strand of JAKSUC010000011.1, from coordinate 6,212 downwards.
CACTTGCTTTTTTGTCTCCTCTTGTTTTACCAACTAAAACCATTTTTTGAACAGCTACTGGAGTTGTTGGAATTGCTAAAGTGAAAGTTTTTTGTTTTTCACCTGCTTCATCAATAGCTTTAGCTTTTGATTGATCACCTTCTTTCTTTAAGTCAACGATTGTTTTACCATCTGGAGTTTGTAATTCCAATGTTTTGATTTTTGTGTTTGCTGTAACATTACCTGAAATTTCGATTGTTCCGTCTGGTTTTGCTACTGCTACTAAATCGCTGAAATTGATTTGTTCATCAATTGCTGGAGCACTGTCTGTTGAATCGTCATCTGAACAAGATGTCATTGTAGTGGTTGTCATTAAACCCATGCAGCAAAGAGCTGCAAATGTTGCTACGCTTAAAAATTTTTTCATTTTTTTGTAGAATTTGTTTGTTTATAATTAAATTAATTGTAATCTCGTATGCAATTTACGAACTATGACTAAAAAAGTCAATTTTCGTAGTTTTATTTTTTGTTAAATTTTAAATACCCTTTATTTTCTCAAATTACAAAATCAATAAACGGCAACTAAAAAAATATGTTGCATTCATTTTTTAAAAAATTATTTTTATGATTTATTTTTTTTGAGTTTTCTATTATATATAGTGATAAAAAAAATTATTTTTTTTATGATTTAATATTCAAAAAAAAATTCATATCTTTGATTTTACATTTTAAGCATTTTGGTGCAACTATTATTTTATAATTTTAAAAATTCAAAAAAATGGAAGAAAACAAAGATAATGTTGATGGTTTAATTAAAAAACTTATCTATCAAGGTATTGGTATTGCAGCTATGACTAAAGAAAAACTTGAACAAGCTGTTTCTGACCTTATTCATAGTAATAAAATTTCTGCTGAAGAAGGTAAAAAAATTGTTGATGACTTTTCGCAAAATGTTGATTCTAAAGCTAAAGATACTGAAAAGAAAATTCGCGACATTGTTAACGAAACTATTTCTAAATTTCGTCCTGCTACAAAAAGCGAAGTAGAAGATTTAAAAAAACGTATCGAAGCTCTTGAAAAAATGATTGCTTCTTTAGATTAATTTGTAAATATTATGATTGATAAAATAACTTCTTTAGGTTTAAAACTTGTTAGCGAAGCTGGTGAAAAAGTAAAACAGTCGGTTGATGAACTTGTTGATAAACGTAAAATTTCAAAAGAAGAAGGAAATTCTTTGTTTGATGATTTTAAAAGTTTTATTTCTGGCAAAGCTAAAGACACCGAAAAGCTTCTTGAAGAAATTGTTAACAAAATTATAGAAAAAATGGGCTACGAACATGCTGATGAGGTAGAAAAACTTCGTCGTCGTGTTGCCATTCTTGAAAAAATTTATGAAATGAAGAAAAACGGAAAGTTGTAGTTTAATAATTGTCTATCGAACTTAGTGAGAGTGTTTTATTTGATTTCTCTCATTAGTTCGAAATGACGTTTTTTTTGTAAGTTATTAATGTTTAAAGTTCTTATTTTTTAATTCTTTATTATTTAATACGTGAAACCTCGCAGTGTAAGAAATCTTAGTCGTATTAGCAAAGTTGTTAATATTTTGATACAAAATGGATTTGAAGGTTTTGTGTCGTCAACTGGTTTGCGTAGTTTTTTGTCTAATGATCGTAAAGCGCCTTTTGGTGAAAAAAAAGATGTTTTATTAAATCGTTGGCAACGAATAAGAATGGTTATTGAAGAACTTGGCCCTACAATGATTAAGTTTGCAAATTATTTGGCTTGTCGTCCTGATATTTTGCCTGAACCTTTAATTTCTGAATTTTCTCATATTAATCATGTTGATGAACCTTTTAGTAAGGTTCAAGCCGTTGACTTTTTTGAAAAAGCTACAAATATTAAGGTTGATAATGCTTTTTCGTATTTTGATTCCACTTGTTGTTTTTCGGAAGGGTTTGGTCGTACTTTTAGAGCAAAATTAATTTCTGGTGAAGATGTTGCTGTTAAGGTTTTGATGCCGAATGCGGAAACTACTGTTCAAACAGACATTACGCTTATACGTGATGTGGTTTCGTTAATTGAGAATTATCTTGTTAAACATGGTATTGTTAATCCTCTTGAATTAGTGAATATGTTTGAAGAACAGATAATTCCTGAATTAGATTTGCGAAACGAGGCCAATATGATTGGTCGTTTTAAAAAAGCATATTCTAAAGCTGATTCGTTAATTGTTCCAAAAGTATATACTGAATTTTCTACAAAAGAAACTCTTGTTACTGATTATTATAATTCGTTAAGCATTAAAAGTGGTGTTGATTTTTCAACTTGGGGCGTTTCTAGAAAAGATACTGCAGATAAATTTTTACAAACTTATATTTCTGGTTTATTACAAACTGGAGTTTTTCATTCTTCGCCTCGTCGTTCTGTTGTGGCTGTTTTACCCAATGGTAAAATCTCTTTTTCTGATTATGCAAGTACGGGAATGTTGACTTCTGATCAAAGAATTTTAGTTAACGATGCCACTGCATCTTTAATTGCTAGAAATTCTCGTGTTTTGTCCGAAAGTTTACGAAAATTATCTGTAGGTGGAGAAATCGATGATTATCAAACTTTTAGAACTGAAATTCAATATCTTGCTGATAATCTTTTTTATATGGAAGATTCTTCGTCTTATATGAATGAATTTTCGCTTGGAATGATGCGGATTGCTTATCGTCATAAATTATTGTTGCCACGCGAAGTGGTTTGTGCTTTTACATCACTTGCAGCTGCTGAAAATGTCGCTGTTTCTATAAATCCGGATATTTCTATTGCAAAATATTTTAAGCCATACAGCACAAAATTATTTATGGAGCGTTTTTCGCCTGACCGTTTAAAATCTAAATTAAATCAAAATATTTCACAAGCTTCTGATTTGCTTGAAAATTCTCCTTTGGATTTGTCTTTAATTTTAAAAAAATTACGTAAGGGTGAATTTACTGCTAATCACAAAATTGTAGGTATGGGATTTTTTGTAAAAAAAGTGGATACTGCGGCTAATAAACTTGTTTATGCTATTATGATTGCAGCATTGATTATTGGTGCTTCTATTATTACTGTTTTAGGTGAAAATATGTATACTATTTTAGGTTTCCCTGTTCCTGCTTTAATTGGTTTTGCTTTGGCTTTAATTTTATCATTATCTTTGTTGTTTTATACTATCAGAAATCGTTTTGGAAGTAGAGGAAATGATCCTGATGGTGAATAATTTTTTTTAATTTGTTTTATTATGAAGTTTAATTCTATAGCAGAAAAATCTGAATTGTTTTTTCGTAAAAAATCAAAAACTACTAAATCTATTTTAACTATTCTTTTGTGTTTAATTATTTTAGGTTTATTGTTTTTAGGTGGATTAGCTATTTATCAACATTATAATTATAAAGCTACTGTTGCTAAATATGAACGTGAACTTCAAATTTCTAAACAAAATTATTTTGTATCTACTGTAGAAAATTCAAATCTCGAAAAAAAACTACAAGAAATGAGTCTTCGTTTGGCTGAAACTATTAATAGTATGGTAACTCTCGACCAAATGTTAAATCAAATGTCTGACGAAAAAGCTAATCTTGAAGAGATAAAAAATCAAATGGAAATTGGTATCAAAAATACTCAAGGTCAGTTAAATAAGATGCAAAATTCTGTTAATACTTTAATTGATCGTCAATCAAAAGTTATTATTCGTTCTGAATATAATTTGTTAGAAGAAAAAGGGGAAAATAGATAATTTATAATCTCGGACAGCAATAGTTTTTTTTTATATAAACAAGCAAAAATGCACGAAATCGAGGTTCTGAAAATGCTGTTTTTGCACGAAATCGAGGTTGTGCTTGCAGAATGCGCCAACGTGACGTACGTTAGTCAGCAATGGGATGTTGAAATCGTTGGTCATACGGTGGATTGGGTAATCCTTGGCGAGTTCGGAATTTGAGAAAAAAATCGAGTAAAATAACCAGAAGTGGGTAATTTTGCATAGATATGGTTATTTTACTTGAGAAAAGTAACCATATCTCGGATTTTTTTGTATCTTTGGGGCGTAAATAAATATCAGCAAGGCTATGAGAAAAATAATCGGAAGACAGAATGAGATATCAGAGCTTCAACGTTGCTACAACTCTCCGAGGGCTGAGTTTGTTGTGGTGAGCGGTCGCCGCCGTATTGGTAAGACTTATTTGGTGAACACACTATACGAAGGGCAATTCGTATTTTCGTATGTGGGAGGTCATAATCTAAGTCAGAAACTTCAGTTGAGGAAATTCTCCAAGGCATTGAGCGAGTATTCCAGGTCTAAGACACAAGTGGAGTTCAAGGACTGGTACGATGCTTTCGACGCGCTTCAGGACTATCTGAAATCCATACCTGCAACCGAAGGCAAGCGCAGGCTGATATTTATTGACGAGATGCCGTGGATCGACAACAAGAAATCTGATTTTGTGTCGGCTTTGGAATATTTCTGGAACAGCTGGGGCGCTATGCAGGATGATATTATGTTTATTGCGAGCGGTTCGGCAACCTCGTGGCTCAACGACAAACTTACTGAGAATCAGGGCGGTCTTCACGCGAGAATCACCAAACAGATAGTCTTGCAACCATTCTGCCTGAAAGAGACCGAGGAATACCTTGAATATCTTGGTGCAAGTTGGGACAGGTATCAGATAGTGCAGACATATATGGCGTTGGGTGGTGTGCCATTCTATCTGAGTCTTATAAATCCAAGCATTAGTTTTGCGCAGAATATCGACGCGCTGTTTTTTGAGCGGAATGCCACGCTGAGGCTTGAGTTCGATGAGTTGTATTATGCATTGTTCTCCCCTGCCGACAAGTATGTGGATGTAGTGAAAGCCTTGGCTGAGAAACGCAAAGGATTGTCCCGCAACGAATTGATGAAAGCCACCGGAATGCAGGGAAGCACTCTTACCCGCATATTGTCAAATTTGGAGAAGAGTGATTTCATAGTCTGCTATCAACAATATGGACATTCGTTGCGCGATTCAATATACAAACTTACTGACTTTTACACATTGTTCTATTTCAAGTTTGTGGAAAACAACAACAGCAAGGACTTTTCTTGGTGGCAGAACAATTTGCAGTCGTCTGCAATAAAATCTTGGCAAGGTTTCAGTTTCGAGTTGGTTTGTCTCCTGCATTTGGATCAGATAAAGAAAGCCTTGGGAATAGCTGGAATATCTACTTCGGCCTCAGGTTGGCGATCCGACAATGCTCAGATAGATCTTGTAATAGATAGGGCCGATCGCATAGTGAATCTTTGCGAGATGAAATTCTCCGTGGAACCATTCGAAATCACAAAAGACTACGCCGACAAACTCCGTGAACGTATGTCAATCTTCAGAGTGCGTACAAAATGCAAACTAACTTTGTCGAATACATTCATAACCACCTACGGCGTCAGAATGGGCAAGAACAGCGCCGTGGTAAATGCGCAAGTTACGATGGATGAGTTGTTTGGGTAAAGGAGGAATTAGCTACATGGTGTGTTGAGAATTTCATTACCTGTGTATCAATTATAAAAGTTGCTTGTGTTGAATTGTAGTTTGTTGACGTCGTTGATTATCCATTTATTGTCGAAAACTGTATTCACGTCGAATGCAAACGGAAATGATTCAGAGTATCTGATATCCTTGTCGTTGTCATTCAATATAACAACCACGTCGCCATTTCCTTTAAGACTAATGGTGTCTCCGCTAGTAACGTCGCATTTATTGAACTCGATATTCGATACGCTGTCAAGAACTGTATATGGGGACAATTCATCCAAGTCGGAAGGCATATTATTTATAAGGTATGAGTAGAAGGTGTCTTCAATGCCTTCGAACTCAATGGATTTAGTTTTAGGGTCGTTGATGAGCACGTACTGAAGTTTTATACCTTTTTTCTTGCATTTCTGAACGAGAGAAACTATTTTCTTTGATGCGGATTTGGTCATTTTGCCTGATTTAACTACAAATGCAATTTCTTCAGTGTCGTTCTTTACTCGCAGATCTACTGCCAGATCATTGTTGTCGACACTGGTCATATACCCCTTCTGCTGATATTCATCCGTCAACTGCTTGATTGCGGCGTTTTCAAGTGCCTCAATCCAATATTTTTTTTTATTGTTGTCCGAGATAATTTCTAAAATCACAATACGAAGGCTCTACAAATATCCGTAGAGTCTTTTTTTTGAATATTTAACGGAT